>NZ_JBFAVD010000002.1:150543-511030 GCF_040679615.1 Streptomyces sp. NPDC052225
CCGGAAACCGGAAACCGGAAACCGGAAACCGGAAACCGGAAACCGGAAACCGGAAACCGGAAACCGGAAACCGGAAACCGGAAACCGGAAACCGGAAACCGGCTTTCGGGCTGAGTGGGGAATGGCTGGTACATGACGGGAAGGTGATTCCTTCCGTCATCGCCCTGTCCCATGACGAACAGCTGGCACGGCTGCGCGAGGACTGCCCCGAGGCCCTTCCCGCCGCGATCGTGGTCGGCGACCCGGTCGCCGACCAGCTTGTCGCCGCCGCCCCGTTCCGGGAGACGTACCGGACGGCGCTCGGACTCCTGCCCGGCCAGCGGCTGCTCGTCGTCTCCTCCACCTGGGGGACGGAATCGACCCTCGGCGCCCCGGATTCCGGCCTTCTGCGCCGAATATTCTCCGAGCTCCCGGCCGACGAATGGAAAGTACTCGTCGCCCTGCACCCGAATGCCTGGTTCGGGCACAGCCCCTGGCAGTGGGAGAACTGGCTCGGCCCCTATCTCGACAGCGGACTCATTCTGCCCGCGCCGGAAACCGAGGTCTGGAAAGCCGCTCTGTGCGCCGCCGATGCCGTGATCGGCGACCACGGCTCCCTCACCATGTATGCCGTCCATCTCGGAATACCTACCCTCCTCGGCGCATTCGCCGACGCCAAAGTCGCGGCGCCCTCGCCGATGGAGCGACTGGGAGAGGCACTCCCCCGCGTCTCCGCCTCGCGCCCGCTCCGTGCGCAACTGGAGACGGTCGCCGCCGAGCAGCCCGGCGACGCGGACATCGCGGCGTTGGGCCGGACCGTGACCTCGCGCCCCGGAGAGGCGGCCGCGTTGCTGCGCCGCCTGTTCTACGCCCGCATGGAGCTGCCCGAACCGGCCTGCCCTGCAACCACCCGGGCCGTGCCCGTGCCGTCCGGTGTCCGCGCCGACCGTCAACTGCCCTACGTTCTCCCGGCGTTCGTGACGGTCGAGACGGTGACTCCCGGCCGGGACGCGTCGCCGTCACAGCCCGAGGTCCTCCTGCGCCGCTACCCCGCCGCGCTCCAGCACGGCACCCCGCACCATCTCGCCGGGGCCCACCTCTGCGCCGATCCCGACATGCCCGACGTCCGCTGGCCGCGCGCCGCCGACGTCCTCCTCGTCCCGCTGGGGCGGTTCCCCTCCCCTGGCGCGGGGGACCCGGCCCCCCTCGCGTACGCCGACCTCGCCGGCCGCTTCCCGGGCTGCCTGATGGTGGCGGTCGAGGAACCCGGTCACGGCTGTCTGCTCCTGCTCCCGGACGGCCGACGCCTGCGGGCCCGCTGGCGCGACCGGCCTCAGTGGGCCGACTTCGCGGCGGCCGCGTCCGCCGTCCACGGATGCGCGGCCGAGGGCTCCGCGGCCATGCCCGCACCGGCGATCCGGGTACGAGCGGGCGGCAGCCTCCCCGGCGGTCTACTCGACATCGCCGTCGTCTGAAGCGCCGCCCGGTCCGTCGCTCGATCCGTGCGAGGAGCCGGTGCCGTCCGCGGAGCCGGTGCCGTCCGCGGAGCCGGTGCCGTCCGCGGAGTCGGAACCGTCCGCGGAGTCCGTACCGTCCGACGGCAGCAGTCCGTCAAGGCGCTCCTGCACCTCGGCCGCGCGGACACTGCGCTCCGCCTCGAACAGTCGCAACGCCTCCAGCCACGCGTCGACGGCCGGCCCGTGGTGTCCTGCCTCGTGGTGCAGATCGCCGAGAAGCAGGTGCGCCTCGGCCTCCAGGTAGCGCAGATCCCGCAGCCGCTCCGGATCGGGCCCCGGGGACGGCGCGGCGTCCGGCCCCCTCAGCGCGGTCAGTGCCTGCGTCAACTCCTCGATTGCCGCACCGAGTTGACCGCAGGCCCGGCGGTCCTCCGCGTACCGCAGTCGGCACTTGGTCTCGTTGAAGAGGTCACCGCCGTCCAGCGCGGCGAACCGGGCGCGCGCGTCCCGCAGTGCGCGGGCTGCGTCGTTGTGCTGTTCGAGGGCGGTGAGGGTGACCCCCGCATGCAGGGCGAGGAGCGCCAGGCCGCGCGGGTGGTCGATGCCGTCGAGGGCGGCCCCGGCCTGGGCGAAGAGGCCGAGCGCCTCCTGCGCGCGGCCCTGCTTCCGTGCCAGGATCCCCAGACCTTCGAGCACGCTCGACTCGGTACGCCGCTCCCCCTCCCCGCGTTGCCGAGGGTCCTGGCCCTCGGGTCGTACGAGGTGCAGCGCCTCCCCGAAGTGTTCCGTGGCCCGTACGTCGTCGTGGTCGGCCGCGCTCCACCGGTCCAGGTGGGCCATCCCCAGCTCGAAGTGCATCCGGGCCACCGCCATCAGGTCGCCGTCGGCCAGAGCCGCCTCCAGGGCGATCCGATGCGAGTCGATCCAGTCGCTGTGCCGTCGGGTGCGCAGGTGGAAGCTGTGCTGCGCCTGTCCGAGCCGCCACGCGCACGCGTGCCTGCCGTTCGCGGACGCCAGCCGCTGGGCGGCGAGGAGGGCGGGCCCGCGACGCTCGAACTCCCTTACCGCCTCGGCCACTTGCTCGCGCGTCGGCACCGGACGGTTCGCGTACACGCGCATCGGGTCGTGGCGGTGGCGCGGCGACAGGACGCACTCGGCGCGCTCGGCGAGCGCGGTCAGGAACGCGACGTACCGGTCCTCGAACCCCGCGCGCTGCTCCGCCTCGGCGTCGCGCTCCGCGCAGTGCACCGCATGGTCGTGGACGAGCGGCTGCATCCGATAGCCGTCGGCGTCGCCCCCGGTGCCTCCCGATGAGTCGAGGAGCGAGGCGGACACCAGGGAGCGCAGTGCGCGCAGCGTGGTGCCCGCGTCCCACTGCGGGAACAGCGCGTACACCTCGTCCAGGCGCACGTCCCGTACGGGAAGGACTCCCAGCGCCCGGTAGAGCGCGGCCGAATCGGCGGGCAAGGTGCGGTACTTGGCGTCGAGCGCCAGGTGCAGCGGATCTTCTCCGTCCACGAGGAGCAGGCCCTGCCGGGTGTCGCGTCGCGCGAGCCGCGCCGTGACGTCCCGCAGGACCGCGGCGTCCGCCGCTCTCAGTTCGTCGGCGATGATCCGCAGGGCGAGGGGCAGGCCGCCGAGCGCCTCGGCGACGGGGCGCAACTGATCCGGTGACGCGGCGCTGCGGCTGACGGCGGCGAGCAGGTCCACCGCGTGGCCGGGCGCGAGCGGCGCGACCGCCACCTCCTCGAAGTCGGTCACGGACGCCAGTCGTGGCGGCACTTCGAGACAGGTGACGAGGGTGACGCTGTCGGCGGCACGCGGCAGCAGCTGGGTGATCTGGGACAGGGTCACCGCGTCGCGCAGCACGACGAGGACCGGCCGCTCGGCAGCCGCCCGCCGGAAGACGTGCCCGAGCCCGGCGAGGTCGCGCGGTCGTTCCTGTTTCGGTACGCCGAGTTCGCCCAGCCACCGTTCCAGGACCGCCGCCGGGTCGGCGGGACGGCCCGGGCCTTCGGGGCTCAAGTCGGCCTCCAGGACCGTTCCGTCCGCACCGCCCGCGCCGGGCAGTCCGTCCGCGCGGGACGCCACCCACTGCTGGAGCAGCGCCTTCTTGCCGACCCCTGGCATGCCGCGCAGCACCGTCACGGTCGCGGCCCCCGCCTTGGCGCACCTGACCAGGTGGGCGTCCATCCGCTCCAGGAGGGGCTTGTTGTTGACGTAGTGGAGCACCGCGGCGAACACCGGCCGCGCCGGCCGCCTGACGAGGTCGGCCCGGATCAACTCCCGCACGGCGTCAGCGAGTTCCGGGCGCACGTTCAATGCCTCCTGAAGCACCTGCGCCAGATCCGCCGTCAGATGTGCGACCGTCTCCGCGTCGCCGGCGGCATCGGCGTCCAACAGCCGCCGCCGCAACCGGTCGACGTCGTCCACGGCCGGGTCCTCGTCCCCGCCCTGCCCCTGTCCCCCGGCGCCGCGCAGCAGTTCCGCCCCCTGCCCCTTGGCCCACCGCCACAGATCAGAGGCGAGCAGAGCGACGAAACTGCTCGCTCCCGTGCCCGCGAGACTTGCGAACTCCATCCGCGCAACGCTCCCCGTCGTCGGTGATCCGTGCGCGCCATCGTAGGGATCACCGGCCCGCCCCGCAGGGGTTCACCGGCTCTTCGGCCGGATATGACACGGCAGTTGACCTGCTTACGGGCCAGCGGGCACACCGGCGGGGCCGGCTTCCGGGGGCGCCGTCAGCGCTCGAAGACCGCCCGGCCGTCCAGCCAGGCGGAGCGCGGCGCGAGGTCCTCGATCCTGCCGGACACCTCGGCGGGGATGCCGTGGAGGTTCTCGTCCAAGGCGACGAGGTCGGCGAGCCTGCCGGCGGTGCCGCGCACTTCATATCCGTTACGTGGCTTTATGCCGTTAATGTCACTTCTATCGCTGTCCGCTCCGCGCGCCCCACCGCGCCACATCGAAGGGGACCCTCCTCATGACCGCCGCCAGCTCCGCCGCCGACCGCGTCCTCGCCCCGCTGGACTCCATCCGGTCCGCCCTGGCGGACTGCTACCGCGACCTGCACGAGCACCCCGAAGTCGGCTACCAGGAGACCCGCACCGCGGGCATCGTCGCCGACCGGCTGCGGGTGCTGGGCTACGAGGTCACCACCGGTGTCGGCACCACCGGCGTCACCGGTGTGCTGCGCAACGGCGACGGGCCCGTCGTGCTGTGCCGCGCCGACATGGACGCGCTGCCCGTCACCGAGGAGACCGGACTTCCGTACGCCTCGAAGACGGCCGGCGTGATGCACGCCTGCGGCCACGACACCCACGTGGCCTCGCTGCTGACCGTCGCCGACCTGTTCGCGCGCGCCGAGGCGAAGGCAGCCTGGAAGGGCACCCTGGTCCTGGTCTTCCAGCCGTCGGAGGAGGACGGATCGGGGGCCCGCGCGATGCTCGCCGATGGGCTCGCCGACAAGATTCCGCACCCGGACGTGTGCCTCGCCCAGCACGTGGCCCCCGCCCCGGCCGGCCACATCGTGTACGCCTGCCCGACCGCGATGTCCGCCGCCGACAGTCTCCGCATCACCTTGTACGGCCAGGGCGCGCACGGCTCACGGCCCGAGGCGGCGATCGACCCGGTGGTGATGGCCGCGGCGACCGTGATGCGGTACCAGACGATCGTGGCGCGCGAGCTGCCTCCGTCCGCGACCGCGGTCGTCACGGTCGGCGCGCTCAACGCCGGAACCGGGCCCAACATCATCCCGGACACGGCCGAACTCCAGCTGAACATCCGCACGTTCGACCCCGCTGTCCGCACCCAGGTCCTCGACGCCGTACACCGCATCGCCGACGACGAGGCCCACGCCTCGCGCGCCCCGAAGGCCCCCGAGTACGAGACGCTCGCGGCCTTCCCGATGCTGGTGAACGACGCGGCGACGGCGGCGACGGTCACCGCCGCGCTGGCCGACCGGCTCGGCGCCGACAAGGTCCACACCATGGAACCGGCCACCGCCAGCGAGGACTTCGGCGAGTTCGGCACCGCCTTCAAGTGCCCCCACTTCTACTGGAACTTCGGCGGCATCGACCCCGCCGCCTTCAAGAAGGCCGTCGACGCCGGCACCGTCAACCAGGACATCCCCGCCAACCACTCCCCGCTCTTCGCCCCGGTCGTCGAGCCGAGCCTGACCACCGCCGTGCAGGCGATGGTGACGGCGGCGATGTGTTACCTGGAGCCGGTGGCCGCCGGCTGAGACTCCCGACCGTCGATGACGCGGCCCCGACCCTTCAGGCGCTGCCCCCAGGCCCGGTAGGACGCTGTCCCGGCCCACCGACACAACCCCCGGCGGCGGGGCTCAGCACGGGGGCAGCCACAGCGGCGTGCGCGAAGGAGCCGCGCCCCGTGAACGTCATGCGGCGCCCCGACTTTTCTCGCTGTCAGGGCAGTACGGGAGGAGGATGGAAGGACGGAGCGAGAGAAGGAGGTGTGACGTCATGTCGAAGTTCATGGACGTCCACCGCGGAATGAAGGGCCTCACGGCCGACGATCTGATGAAGGCGCACCAGGCGGATCTGGCGATCGAGAAGGAAGAAGGCGTGCACTTCGAGCAGGCGTGGGCGGATCCGCAGTCGGGCACGGTGTACTGCTTGTCCGACGCCCCCTCGGCGGAAGCGGTCCAGCGCATCCACGAGCGGGCCGGGCACAAGGCCGACGAGATCCACCCGGTTCCCCTGACGGCATAGAGTCCGCCGGCGATCCCCCTTCACGCGTGGTCCGCGCGGCGTCACCGACTCGCGTGGACCTCGTCCGCGCGATGCGCCTCGTCCCGGACGAGCATCGCGAGCAGCGACGCCACCGTGAGGCCCGCCTCGGCCTCGGCCGGGTGCCGCAGGACCTTGCTCGGCTCGATGCTGTACGTGTTCCCGCGCCCTTCCCGCGTGTGCGACAGGAAACCGCTCCGCTCCAGATCGGAGATGATCTTCTGCACCGCGCGCTCCGTGAGCCGGCAGTGCGCGGCGATGTCCCGGATCCGCGCGTTCTGGTCCTCGGCGATCGCAGCGAGCACGCGCGCGTGATTCGTGATGAACGTCCACCCTGTGTGTGATTCCGGCGCTCCACCCATGCCCGAATCGTAGGCCCTGTCATTCACGTCAGGAAATACCTGAACTTGACTTCCTGTATCTCTTGACGTGTATTAAGTCCGAGCGCGACCCTTGAGGCAAGGAGACGGGTCCGCCAGAGCACCAGGGGAGACGGCGATGCCAGAGTCCGCATGGTCCGCTGAGGGGGCCGTGTCCGCCACCGGCGTCGCACCGTCGGCGAACGGCGCACGGCGGCTGTCCGGGCTGACACTCTTTCTCAGGCCCGACGGCGAGCGGACGCTCGTCAGCGTGCGCGGGGACCTGGATCTCGAGAGCGAGGTCGACGAGCGCGTACGGGACACCTTGCGTGCCGCCGTCATGAGCGCGGAGAGCGGGGTCGAGCTGGCCCTCGACGACATCCGGTCGAACGGGCACGCGTCGGTCGACATCCTGCTGAGCGTCGCCCCGTCCTCTCTGGCGCCCCCGACCGACGGTGACCTGCTCCCGGGGGACGAGGACAGCGAGGACGTGGACGCGCTGCGCCTGGAGGTCGCGCAGCTGCGTCAGGCGATGCGCAGTCGCGGGATGATCGATCTGGCGCGCGGCATCCTCGTCGCCGCCTTGGGACTCGACCCCGAGGACGCCTGGGAGACCCTGGTCACGATCTCCCAGCACACCAACATCAAGCTGCACACGGTGGCCCGCGCCCTCATGGACTCGACCGTGGGCGGTCAACCGCTGCCCGACGACATCAAGAATGAACTGGCCGCCGCCGTGGCCCGCTGCGCCGCCCGCGACGGAGGCTCCTCCGGCACGGTCGGAGCCCCCTCGGCCGGCGAGACCCTGGACGTCGCCGCCTCGGGTCTGCGCACGGAGTGATCAGGCCGGTGGCGCCGGCGAGAGCGCGTCAGACCTTGACGCGGTGCAGGGTGATCTCCCGGTTGACGAAGAGGTGCACGAAGCCGCAGCGCCAGCAGATCAGGCCCGTCGCGGTCTCGTCCGCCCACGCCAGGTTGAACAGCTCGCCGCCGGTGCTGTTGAGCTTGACGCCCCGCTCGCGGAACAGGTCCGACTGACAGACCTGGCAGCTGATCCACATCTCCCCCAGCGAGGCCTTTACCGCCTTGGCCATGGTCACCCCTCTCTCGTCGCACCCACCGGGTGGCAGGGCCGGCGTCCGCCGCCCTGCCACGTGTGATCGTCCGGTGGTGCCCTGACCATGCCCCGGTCGTGGCCCGAAACGAACAGAGTTGAGCAAGAACTGAGCAACCCATCCTGCTGCGTCAGCTACTTCAGCTTCGGCTCGATCCTGAACAGCTCACCGCCGGTCTGGCCGACGAGTCCGTGGTCGTGGACCATCAGCTCGGGCGCGACGCCCCCGTTCGCCGGGCCCTTCGCCACCGGGGCCCGTCCGCGCCAGCGCACCGCGCCGTTGTCGAGGTCGACGCCGACGAGATTCCCGGAGGGGTCCATGAAGTACGCCACCCGCGTGCCGAGATCGACGGCGGCGGCCGAGGGCAGTTCCCGATCGTCGAACCGATGGTCCTCGCGCAGTTTCAGGCCGAGGTCGCGTGCCCACAGCCGGGTGCCGTCGGCGGCGGAGTAGGCGACAGCACGTCCCTTGCCGTCGGCCCCGACGATGACGCCGTCCGCGACAGTGCCCCATGGCAGGCGATCGGCGCGATGCTGCGTGACCTTCCCCGAGCCGGTGTCGACCCGCGTCAGGATGACGGGTCCCGGCCGGCTGAACGTCTTCCGGCCTCCTGCCGGGCCGGCCAGGAGCACGGTGTCCCCGTCGGTGCCCAGCAGGGCGGTCGCGCCCTTGACGGTCGCGACGGTCCGCGCCTCGCCGGTCGCCGGGTCGAGGCGGACGACGCTGCTCTGCTGCGGCGCCTTCGCGCTGTCCGGCGAGCACGTCAGATACGGAACTCCGCGGATCACCGCCCGGTCGCAGTCGGCCTGCTTCCACGCATGGGTCCACAGCGTGCGGCCGGTCTTGTCGTCGAGCGCGGCGACCTTCTTGAAGGTGGGCGTGTTGGCGAGGACCCCGCCGTCGAACATGATCGCGGAGATCGGCCCGCGGCTGTCGTCGGCCAGTTCGTGGCGCCACAGGACACGCCGGCTGTCCATGTCGAGGGCGACCAGGTCGGTCCCCGCCCGCGGCGTGTTCGGGGCGTGATCGGCAAAGGTGTAGAGCACGCCGTCACGGGCTCCCGGCACCGAACCCGACGGGGTGGAACCGTCGTTGGGGTGCGCGGCCTTCCGCTGCCACGCGACCTTTCCCGTACGGACGTCCAGGCTGACGGCGTCGTACGCGGTTCCCCTGCAGTACACGGCGCCGGGGCCGAGCGTGCACGCGTCCAAGGACGATGTGGGCAGCTTCGTGTGCCACCAGAGCTTGCTCTCCTTGCTCACCTGTCCGGCCGGACGGGGCTGACCGCTGTGGTCTCCCCCGCCCGTCACCAGGACCGCGCCGACGGTGATCCCGGCGAGCGCGAGAGCCGCACCGCTCACCCGGGCGCGGTTGCGGCGCCGACGGCGGCGCACGATGCGGTCGGCGAGGCCGGCCGGGGCCGCGGGGTTGTCCGGCGTCCAGTGGGTGAGGACGTCTCTGATCGTGCTGTCCAGCTGGTCGGCGTTCACGTGTGGGCTCCCTTCGGAGCAGATCCGGTGACGGTGGTGGTGGTCATCTCCGCGGGGCCGCCCAACTCCGGGGCGAGCGTGCGCAGTCGGGCCAGGGACCGGTGCGTGGTGCTGCGTACGGTGCCCACCGAGCAGCCCAGGACTCCGGCCACCTCCGTCTCGGACAGGTCCTCGAAGTAGCGCAGCACGAGCATCGTCCGCTGGCGCGAGGTCAGCCGGGCGAGCGCCTGGCCCACGGCGATCCTGAGGTCGGCGGTGGCCGTTCCGTCGGGCACGCCGAGGTGCGGCGGCGGTGCGGCGAACGTCGCCTCGCGGTGCGGCCGGCGCAGCCGCCAGCGGCTGATCTGGTGCCGGTACATCACCTTGCGTACGTAGCCTTCCGGGTCCTCGACATGACGCCAGCGGCCCAGCGCCTTCATCAGCGCCGTCTGCACCAGGTCCTCTGCCTCGTGCCGGTCACCCCCGGTGAGCAGGTTGGCCAGCCGTAGCAAGGCCCCCCACCGGGCGTCGACGAACTCCCGGAATCTCTCCTGGTCCTGCGGGTCCATACGTCCTCCCGTTTCCTGACGCCCACCAGGACGCGCGGACCCCCGGCAATCTATGCCTGCCGTTCCGGCTTTTCGTCACGGGTTCCCGGGGCGCGGCCCAGGCTGTCCACGGCCTTGCGCACCCGCGCCTGCCGGGTGCGGGGCGTGCGTGCCTGGAGGAGGGGCAGGATCACCTGGTAGCGCCGGGACCGGTCGAGTGCCGCGAACGCCCGCGCCGCGTCGGGGTTCTCGGCGAGCGCCGCCGCCAGGTCGTCGGGTGTCTCGGCCGTCCGCTGGGACGCGTAGGCCGCTTCCCAGCGCCCGTCGGCCTGCGCCCGGCGCACCTCGGCGAGGCCGGGTTCGCGCATCCGGCCCGCCGCGGTGAGCCGGGCGACCTTGTCGACGTTCACCCGCGACCACACGCTGCGCGGCCTGCGCGGCAGGTACTTCTGGAGGTAGTGCGTGTCGTCGAGCGAGCGGCGCTGCCCGGAGATCCAGCCGAAGCACAGGCCGATGTCGACCATCTCGTCGTCGGTGACCGAGGGGATGCCGGAGCGCTTCTTGGCCACCCGGATCCACACCCCCTCGGTGCGCGTGTGGTGTTCGGTCAGCCACTCCTCGAACGCCGTCGCGTCGGGGAACGCGACGATCTGCACCCCGTCGATCTCGTCCATGGGCGCACCGTACGACAGGTCAGTCGAGGTAGTCCTCCTGCCGGCGCATCAGGTAACTCACCTTGATCCGCAGCGCGTTGAGGTCGACGGGTTTGGTGATCACGTCGGCGACCCCGATCTCCAGGGCTTCGACGGCGAGTTCGTCGTCCAGGGGCATGCCGGTGATCAGAAGGATCGGAATCTCGAAGGTCTGGTCGAGGCGACGCAGGTAGCGGGCGACCTCCAGGCCGCTGAGGGCGGGCATGCGCACGTCCATCACGACGAGGCCGACGCCGCCTCGCAGCGCGGACTTGAGGGCGTGCGCGCCTCCGGTGGCGCGTTCCACCGGGTGCCCCAGCGGGGCCAGGGCCCCTTCGAGGGCGAGCAGCGTGGCCTCGTGGTCGTCGACCAACAAGATGCGCGGCACATCCGCCATGACCGGGTCCTCCCCCTCGCGCACACCGCGCGCCCGACCTGTCCGAACCGGGCAGCCAGGAACCCGCCGTTCACTGAGGTCACATCGTGCGGAATCAAGCTTCGCCCGGCTTGAGCGCACAGTAAGGGGCCGATCGGTGCAATCCAAGCGGACAAGCGTCCCGATCTCGTGGGGCCCGACCCGTCAGTGCCCGATCGGTCGGTGCCGGACCGGTCAATGCCCGACCGGTCAATGCCGGACCGGTCAATGCCGGACCGGTCAATGCCGGACCGGTCAATGCCCGACCGGTCAATGCCCGACCGGTCAGTCGTCGGGGACCAGGAAGTCGCACCAGATCGCTTTGCCCTCGCCGCGCGGTTCGACGCCCCAGCGCGTCGCGGTCGCTTCGACGAGGAGCATCCCGCGGCCCGAGGTCGCGGTCTCGCCCGGGGTGCGGCGGCGGGGCGGGGTGCTGGAGCGGTCCTTGACCCAGAGGCGGACCCGGCGCGGCGAACCGGTGAGGACCTCGAGGGTGAGGACGGCGCCGCCGTCGGTGTGCACGAGGGCGTTGACGAGGAGTTCCCCGGCGGCGACCTCGACGTCGTCGGCCACCGCGGCCATGCCCCACGCCTCAAGGTGTTCGCGCAGGGCTCGGCGGGCATCGGCGAGGCCTTCCGGGTCCGCCTGATGGACGTACCGGTGGATGCGTGGCGCCTGCGGGGTGCCCGGATCGGGGACCCGGCGCAGCACCAGCAGGGCCACGTCGTCGCCGCTGTCCCACTTCTCCCACAGGGAGCGGGAGAGGTGGTCGGCGACGTCGTCCGCGCGTTCGGGCGCCGCGCCGAGTGCGCAGGCGAGGGCGTCGAGTCCGGCGTCCAGGTCGAGTCCGGGTTCCTCGACGAGCCCGTCGGTGCACAGCACCAGCGTCTCGCCCGGTACGAGGTCGATGCGGACCTCGGGGAAGTCCTCGAGGCCGAACTCGGTGGCGATCCCCAGGGGCAGCCCGCCGGGCAGGCGGGGGATGCCGACGCGGCCGTCGACGTGGCGTACGAGGGGCGGCAGGTGTCCGGCGCGGACGGCGCGGACGATGCCCGTGGTGGGGTCGAACTGGGCGTACGTACAGGTCGCGAACCGTTCCGTGTCCAGCTCGGCGAGGAACCGTGAGGCACGGGCGAGCACGGTCGCGGGCGGGTGCCCCTCCCCCGCGAACGCCCGCAGGGCGATGCGCAGTTGGCCCATGATCGCGGCGGCGTGGGTGTCGTGGCCCTCGACGTCTCCCACGACGATGCCGAAGCGGCCGCGCGGCAGCTGGATGACGTCGTAGAAGTCGCCGCCCACTTCGCGCCCGCCCCAGGCCGCGTGGTAGCGCACGGCGACCTCGGTGTCGGGCACGGCGGGGATGTCGCGGGGCAGCATCGTGGCCTGGAGGTTGGTGGCCAGGTCGCGTTCCTCGTCGAAGAGGATGGCGCGCTGGAGTGACTGGGCGACGATGCCGGACAGGCCGATGCAGAGGTTGCGGTCGGCCTCGGTGAACTCGCGGCGGCCCCGGTAGAACAGGGCGAGGCCACCGATGGCGCGGTCCTGGGCGACGAGCGGCAGGAACGCGGCGGCGTCGAGATTGAGCTGGTCGATGTAGCGGCCGAGGCGGCTCGGGCGGGGGGCGAGCTCGGCGAGGGAGCCCACGAAGCGGGGTCTGCGGTGCCTGACGACTTCGGCGAGCGGCAGGGAGTCGTCGCTCTGGTGGAGCTTGAGTTCCGTGAGAGCTTCCATGGACTGTCCCACCAAGGCGATCAGCTTCAGGGACTCCCCCTCGACGAGCCCGAGGACGAGTCCGTCGGCGGCGAACCGGTCGAGGCCGCCGGCTCCGGAGAGGACGGCCACGACGTCGTCGACGGTGACCGCCCGTGACAGGGCCTCGGTGGTGCCCTGGACCATGAGGGCGACCCGGCGCCGCTTGGCGTCCACCGCGTCGAGGGCGGCCGGCTCGGCGGTCTCGTCCGGAGCCGTTCGCAGGACGCCGACGACGCGCACGGCCCGGCCGTCGCCGTCGCGCAGGACGCGGCCACGGACGTGGCGGAGCCGGGTGGTGCCGTCGGGCAGGCGCAGCTGGAAGTGGACGTCGTACGTGTCGGCCCGGGAGGAGACGGCGCCGTGCACGGCGCCCGTGATGCGGGCGGCCTCCTCGGACGGGATGCGCGCACGCAGCGACGCGACCGTGCCGTCGAACTCCTGCACGGACAGCTCCAGGACGGCGAGGCAGTTCGCGTCGAGGTCGAGCGTCCCGTCCTCGAGGTCCCAGTCGAAGCTGCCCACGCCGTTGAGGCGCAGCCGCTCTTCCAGACCGATGTCAGGCTTGTCCTTAGGCGCCATATGACTCTCCGATGTACCGCTCGCCACGCTAACCGCCGCAGGTCGGCGACGCTCGGCGACGGCGTCCCCGTGGATGCGGAAAAATCTCCCGAGGAAAAGTTCGGCGATGATGTCGAGAACCCGTATCCGGCTCCGTCCCAGGGATGAACGCGGCCACGAAGGCCGCGCCGGCACCTAGGAGAACCGTCATGGCGAAGTACCTGCTTCTGAAGCACTACCGAGGCGCTCCGGCCGCGGTCAACTGCACCCCCATGGATCAGTGGACGCCCGAGGAGATCTCGGCGCATCTGCAGTACATGAACGACTTCGCGGCCCGCCTGGAGAAGTCCGGTGAGTTCGTCGACAGCCAGGCGCTGGCCCCCGAGGGAACGTGGGTCCAGTACGGCGGCGAGGGGCGTACGCCGGTCACCGACGGGCCGTTCGCCGAGACGAAGGACCTCATCGCCGGCTGGATGGTGATCGACGTCGACAGCTACGAGCGGGCCGTCGAGCTCGCCGGGGAGCTGTCGGCGGCCCCCGGCGCGGGCGGCAAGCCGATCCACGAGTGGCTGGAGCTGCGCCCGTTCTACGGCGTACGGCCCACGATCACGGAGTGACCCCTGCCATGGACGAGGCCCTGGTGCGGAGCCTCACGCCGGACGTGCTCGGCATTCTCGTCCGCCGCGGAGCCGATTTCGCGGCGGCCGAGGACGCCGTGCAGGACGCGCTGGTGGAGGCGGTGCGCGTGTGGCCGTCCGATCCCCCGCGCGACGCGAAGGGGTGGCTGGTCACCGTGGCCTGGCGGCGGTTCCTCGACACGGCGCGCGCGGACGCCTCCCGGCGGCGGCGCGAGGACCGCGTCGACGAGGAGCCGCCGCCCGGGCCCGTGTCGTCGGCCGACGACACGCTCGGGCTGTACTTCCTGTGCGCCCACTCGTCGCTGACGCCGTCGTCGGCGGTCGCGCTGACCCTGCGCGCCGTCGGCGGGCTCACCACCCGGCAGATCGCCGAGGCCTACCTGGTGCCCGAGGCGACGATGGCGCAGCGCATCAGCCGGGCCAAACGCACGGTGTCCGGTGTCCGCTTCGACCGTCCGGGCGACGTCGCCACGGTGCTGCGCGTCCTCTACCTGGTCTTCAACGAGGGCTACTCCGGCGATGTGGACCTGGCCGCCGAGGCGATCCGGCTGACCCGGCAGCTCGCCGCCGTCGTCGACCACCCCGAGGTGAGCGGGCTGCTCGCCCTCATGCTGCTGCACCACGCCCGCAGGGCAGGGCGGACGGCGCCCGACGGCTCTCTCGTGCCGCTCGCGGAGCAGGACCGCGGCCGGTGGGACACGGCGGCGATCGCCGAGGGGGTGGAGATCCTTCAGGCGGCGCTCGCCCGTGACCGCCTGGGCCCTTTCCAGGCGCAGGCCGCCATCGCGGCACTGCACGCCGACGCGCCCACCGCCGAGGAGACGGACTGGGTGCAGATCGTCGAGTGGTACGACGAGCTGCTCCGGCTCGCCGACAGCCCGGTCGTCCGGCTCAACCGGGCGGTCGCCGTCGGCGAGGCGGACGGTCCGCGCGCCGGCCTCGCGGCGCTCGCGGACCTCGACGCGTCCCTGCCCCGCCGGGCCGCGGTGGCCGCCCATCTCCATGAGCGCGACGGAGACGTGGAGACGGCCGCGCGGCTGTACGCGGAAGCGGCCCGCGCGGCGTCCAACCTCGCCGAGCGCGACCATCTGACGCGGCAGGCCGCCCGGCTCAACTCCCGCCTGCGCGGCTGACGTTCGGCCGGGGGCCGTCCGTGCACCGGCCAGGACCTCATCGGCGTACGGGCAGAGGCTCCTGCCTCGACACCTCGACTTACTCGTGAGTAAGATCGCGCGGCACCCATCCTCGTCCCCCGGGAGGACCTTGTGTCCCGCGTCCGTTCCGCGCACCTTCTCGCCGGTCTCCTGGCCGGGGCGGGGGCCGCGCACTTCCTGATGCCGAAGCCGTTCGACGCGATCGTGCCGCGCGCGCTGCCCGGTTCGCCGCGTACGTGGACGCAGGCCAGCGGTGTCGTGGAGCTGGCGCTCGCCGCGGGGGTCGCCCTGCCGTACACGCGGGCCCGCGCGGCCTCGGCCGCCGCCGCGTTCTTCGTCGCCGTCGCGCCCGCGAACGTGAAGATGGCGGTGGACTGGCGCGACCGTCCGGCCCCGCTGCGGCGTGCGGCACAGGCGCGGGTTCCGCTCCAGGTGCCGCTGGTGCTGTGGGCGCGGCAGGTGGCGCGCGACGCGGGGCGCTGAGCCGGATCAGGCGCCGGCGCGGGTCACGATCTCGGAGAGGGCCGCGCCGAGGGGCCGTTCGACGCGCTGGGCGGCCCAGCGGTCTCCGCGGGTCGGACCCTGGTTGATGATCAGGACCTGGGCTCCGTCCTGTGCCGCCTGGCGTACGAAGCGCAGCCCGGACATGACCGTGAGGGACGAGCCGAGGACGAGGAGGGTGGCGGCGCCTGCCACCAGGCGGCGGCAGCGCTCCACCCGCTGGGGCGGCACGTTCTCGCCGAAGAAGACGACGTCGGGCTTGAGCACACCGGTGCCGCAGACCGTGCACGCGACGGTGCGGAACTCCCGTACGGCTTCGGCGGGCAGTTCCACGTCTCCGTCCGGATTGACGCGGGCGGCGCGGTGGCGGGCGGCGGTGGCCTCGAACTCCGGGTTCGCCTCGCGAAGGCGCCGGTCGAGGTCCGCGCGGTCGCTGAGGTCGCCGCAGGCGAGGCAGATCACGCGGCCGAGGCTGCCGTGGAGTTCGATCACGTCGCGCGAGCCGGCGGCCTGGTGCAGCCCGTCGACGTTCTGGGTGATGACGCCGGTGACGCGGCCGGCCTCGGCGAGGGCGGCGACGGCGCGGTGTCCGGCGTTCGGACCGGCCTGGGTCATGGCGCGCCAGCCGAGCTGGCTGCGGGCCCAGTAGCGCTGCCGGGCCTGCGGATCGCCGGTGAACTCCTGGAACGTCATGGGTGTGTGCCGGCGGCGCAGGGAGCCGTGCTCGCCGCGGTAGTCGGGGATCCCCGACTCGGTGGACAGGCCCGCGCCGCTCAGCACGGCGACGCCGCCCGCGCGCACGGCCTCGACGACGGCTGTCACGTCGGTCGAGGCCGGCAGCGGGTCGCCGGTCGGTTCCCAGGTCAGCGTGGGTCGCGTACGCATGCCTGCCAGCTTACGTAGCTCGCGACCGCGGTGGGTGGCGGTCAGGCGAGCGAGCAGGCGCGGGAGTGGTCCCAGTACGCGCGCACCTGCCGGCTCTCCTCGTCGTCGCCGGCGGGCGCTCCGCAGGTGCAGCGGCCGGCCCAGGGGTCGATGAGGTCGGCCGCCGCGCGGTGCCCGGCCTCGCGCAGCTGCATGGCGAGCTGGTGCGTGTAGTTCTCGACGAGCTGAGCGGCGTCGGCGCTGCTGTGGCCCGACTCGCCGCGGCGCAGCTCCTGGATGAGTTTGGAGCGGGCCATCATGGGCGCGCTGCTTCCGGAACGGGCGTGTTCATGCCCGTGAGTCTCGCATGCGGCGGAGCGTGGACAGGGCCGTGAGCAGCCGGTCGACGTCGTCGGCGGTGCTGTAGGGCGCGAGGCCCACGCGCACGCCGCCGTCGGCGCCGAGTCCCAGGCGCTGGGCGGCCTCGACGGCGTAGAACGATCCGGCGGGCGCGGCGACGTCGTGGGCGGCCAGGTGCCGGGTGACGTCGGCCGGCCGGTGACCCGCCACGGTGAAGAGCTGGACCGGGGACGGGCTGGCGGGACGGCCGTGCACCGTGATGCCGTCCAGGTCGGCGAGGCCGTGGTCGAGGCGCTCGGCGAGGGCGTGCTCGTGTTCCTCCAGCGCGGCGAACGACGCGGTCAGGCGCTCGCGTCGGCTGCCTCGCGCGTCGGGGTCGAGTCCGGCGAGGACGTCCACGGCGGCGCGGGCTCCGGCCAGCAACTCGTAGGGCAGGGTGCCCAGTTCGAAGCGCTCGGGCACCGCGTCGCTGGACGGCAGGAGCTTGTCCGGCCGCAGGGTGTCCAGGAGCGCGGCGCGTCCGGTGAGCACGCCCAGGTGCGGGCCGAGGAACTTGTACGGCGAACAGACGAGGGTGTCGGCGCCGAGCGCGGCGAGGTCGACCAGGGCGTGCGCCGCGTAGCCGACCGCGTCGACGTGGAACAGCGCTCCTGCGTCGTGCGTCAGGGCGGCGATCGACGGCAGGTCCGGGCGGGTGCCGACGAGGTTCGACGCGGCGGTGACGGCGACGAGGCGGGTGCGCGCGGACAGCTGCGCGGCGACGTGTTCGGGGCGCAGCTCGCCGGTGTCCGGGTCGAAGTCGGCCCACCGGACCACAGCGCCGGCCGATTCGGCGGCCTGCGTCCAGGGCCGGATGTTGGCGTCGTGGTCGAGGCGGGTCACGACGATCTCGTCGCCGGGCCGCCAGGTCCCGGCCAGCGTGCGGGACAGGTCGTAGGTGAGCTGGGTGGCGCTGCGGCCGAAGACGACGGTGTCGGGCGGGGTGCCGAGGAGGTCGCCGAGCGCGGCGCGGGCCTCGGTCACGATGCGCTCCGCGTTGCGCTCGCCCTCGTTCGTCCCTCCCCGGTTGGCCAGCGGCTCGGCCAGCGCCCCGGCGATCGCATCGATGACCGGGCGCGGGGTCTGCGTCCCGCCCGGCGAGTCGAACCGGACCGAGCCGGAGGCCAGGGCGGGTATCTGGGCGCGGATCGCTGCGACGTCGTACGGCATGGGTTCCACTCCTGTGCGGGGACGGCGGTGGGCTTCGGAACATGATCGCGGCGCCGGACCCCGCCGAGAAGGGCGGGGCCCCGCCGATAGACTCCGCGCGTGTCAGCCATGGATGAGATCCGCCGCAGCAAATACATCAGCCTCACCACCTACCGCAAGAACGGCACCGCGGTCGCGACGCCCGTCTGGCACGTGGTGCGCGACGAGCACGAACTCCTGGTCGTGACGAACGCCGACTCCTGGAAGGTGCGGCGCATCCGCGCCAACGGCGCGGTGACGGTCACCGCCTGCGACCTGCGCGGCCGGACGGCCCCGGACGCGGCCACGGTCCCGGGCACGGCCCGGCTGCTCGACG
This sequence comes from Streptomyces sp. NPDC052225, assembly GCF_040679615.1. Classification (NCBI taxonomy): domain Bacteria; kingdom Bacillati; phylum Actinomycetota; class Actinomycetes; order Kitasatosporales; family Streptomycetaceae; genus Streptomyces; species Streptomyces sp. NPDC052225. The sequence goes on from NZ_JBFAVD010000002.1 coordinate 168,717, forward strand.
AGGCCGGCACCGAGACCGTCCGCACCCTGATCGCGAAGCGCTATCTCACGTCGCGCGTCGGGAACTGGTTCGCCCGCGTCCTGCACCTGCCGAAGAAGCCGGTCATCGGCATCTCCGTCACCGTCTGAATCACCTACGGGAGGGTGTGGCCCGCCGCGCGGAAGAGGCGGTACCACTCCTCGCGGGTGAGCGGCAGGTCCGATCCCGCGGCGGACTCGGCGACCCGGCCGGGGTTGGTGGTGCCGAGGACGACCTGCATGTTCGCCGGGTGGCGGGTGATCCAGGCGACGGCGATCCCGGTCGGCGTCACGTCGTACTTGGCGGCCAACTCGTCCAATACGGCGTTCAGTTCCCCGTGATGGTCGAGGTCGCCGATGAAGACGCCGTCGAAGAAGCCCTTCTGGAACGGCGACCACGCCTGGAGGGTCATGCCCTTGAGGCGGGAGTAGTCCAGGAGGCCGTTGTCACGGTCGACGGACTGGTCGAGTCCGGCCATGTTGGCGGCGACGCCCGAGGCGATCAACGGGCAGTGCGTGATGGACAGTTGGACCTGGTTCGCGACGAGCGGCTGACGCACCGCGGTCTTGAGCAGCTCGACCTGGCCCGGGGTGTGGTTCGAGACACCGAAGTTGACGACCTTGCCCGCCGCGTGGAGCGCGTCGAACGCCGCGGCCACCTCCTCCGGCTCGACGAGCGTGTCGGGCCGGTGCAGCAGGAGCAGGTCGAGGTAGTCGGTGCGCAGGGCGGCCAGGGACTCGTCGACGGTGCGCACGATGTGCTCGCGGGAGAAGTCGAAGTAGCCGTCGCGGATGCCGACCTTGCTCTGGATGACGATCGACTCGCGCTCGGCGGCGGAGAGTTCGACGGCCTGCCCGAAGCGTTCTTCGCAGGCGTGGCGCTCGGGGCCGTAGATGTCCGCGTGGTCGAAGACGTTGATCCCGGCGTCCCGGGCGCTGTCGTAGAGGGCGCGGATGTCCTTGTCGGGGAGTTCCGCGATGCGCATCAGGCCGAGGACGACGTTCGAGGATCGCAGTTCGGTGCCGGGGAAAGAGATCGTTTTCATGGGTCCATCCTGTCCGAGGGCGCGGAGAGTGCGCCAGTGAAGAAGGGTCAGGCGCCGTCGAGGGTGTCGAGGAGTACGTCGACGACCTCGTCGACCTCGGCGTCGGCGAGGTCGTCGAAGGCACCGGAGTGGCGGGCCAGCAGGACACCGGCGACCGCCGCGACGAGCACGTCGGCGCGCAGCCCTGGACGGTCGCGGCCCTCGCGGGCGAAGCGGGCGCGCAGCGGTTCGACGAGGCGGGCCCGCAGGGCCGCGCGGGTCGCGTCCTGCGCGGCCGGGTCGCTCAGCGGCTGGACGGCGACGCGCAGCAGCGGCACGGGGCCGCGCCGTTCCGCGCGGGCGGCGACCTCGCGCAGCCGGGGCGCGCTCAGCAGGTCGTCGGGCTGGGTGTCACCGTGCTCGGCCTTGAGGACCTCCACGTACAGGAGGGGTTTGCTGCCGAAGTAGCGGGCGATCAGGGCCGGGTCGACGCCGGCGCGCTCGCCGATCTCGCGGATCGTGGTGCGGTCGTAGCCGCGTTCGGTGAAGAGTTCGGTGGCGGCGCGCAGCAGCTCTTCGCGGCTGCGGGCCGAGTTGCGGCGCGGGGCGGGGCTTTTGGCGCTCACGGGCGGCTCGGCTCGGGGTGCGTCTCGTCTCCTGCGACGCGGACGGCGAGGGTGCCGGGGCCGGCCGCGACGACGGCCGACCGGGCACGCGTGCCGACGCGGGTGAGGACGACGGCGAGGATGCCGGTGAGGACGAACGCGGTGCAGCCCGCGAGCCCCGCGGTGCGGTAGCCGTCGTTCGAGGGGAGGGCGTCGCCGGGTGCGGTGGCGGCCTGGAGGATGACGGCGCTGAGCGCGCTGCCGGTCGAGTATCCGATGTACTTCACGACCTGATTGAAACTCATGGCGCTGCCCGTCTCCTCCGCGGGCACACCGCCGACGATCAGGCCGGGCGTGACGGCGAAGGTCACCCCGACGCCGAGCCCGGCGAGGGCCATCATCGCGCCGATCCCCCAGAGGCTGGAGCGGCCGAGCAGGAAGCAGACGAGGGCGCCGAGCGAGAGCAGGCAGCCGAGGGGCAGCATCCGGGCGGGGGTGGCGGCGCGGCCCAGCCCCCTGACCAGACGGCCGGTGATCAGGCTGGCCGCGGAGAACGGGACCAGGAGCAGCCCCGTGACGACGATGGACGCGCCGAAGCCGTACCCGGCGGAGGTGGGCGTCTGGACGTACCGGGTGACCAGCGAGATGAGCAGGTACGTGCCGACGCCGCCGACCATGGTGGTCAGGTTGGCGACGAGGACGCCCCGGTCCTTGACGAGCCGGATCCGCACCAGGGGGTGCGCGGCGTGCAGCGAGTGCACGATCCATCCGGCGAGCAGGACGACGGTCGCCGCGGCCAGGGCGAGCAGCGGCAGGGAGTTCCAGCCCCAGCGCTCCCCCTCCGCGAGCGCCATGAGGAGCGCCGCCATGCCGCCGGCGAGGAGCAGTCCGCCGGGGACGTCCATCGGGGCGGCCGGGCGGTGCGGCGGTACGGGCACGACGAGCGCGGTGGCGGCGAGTGCGGCGGCGGCCGTGGCGGCGGCGAACCAGAAGCCGGCGGACATGCCGAGGTACTCGGCGAACAGGCCGGTGATCGGGTAGCCGAGGCCGATGCCCGCGGCGGTGGTCAGGGAGAGCGTGGCCACGGCGGCCTTCGCCCGCGCGGGCGGCAGCGCGTCGCGGGCGGTCGCGATGGCGAGCGGGACGAGACCCATGCCGACGCCCTGGAGCGCCCGCCCCACGAGGAGGCAGGCGAAGCCGAGCGGAAGGGCCGCGAGGAGACTGCCCGCGAGAACGCTGACGAGGCCGGCCAGGATCACGTTCTTGCGGTGGGGGCCGTCGCCGAGGCGGCCCATGACGGGCGTGGCGACGGCCCCCACCAGCATCGTCACCGTCAGCGCCCACTGGGCGGTGGAGACGGAGACGTGGTCCTGCACGGCGATGGTCGGGATGAGCGGGGCCCCGAGGCTGCTGACGACGGCGACGAGCATGCCCAGCGAGACGAGGACGGGCACGAGGGCCCGCGGGTGGCGGAGCGCGGGCGCCGATATGGAGGGCTGCAAAGGGGGTCCCGTTCATTCCCGGTCATGCCGTCAGGGCATGTCGTCGAGCTGCATGTCATCAAGCGATGTCATTGCATGATGACATGGGTCGGGCGGCCGAGGTACCACACGGGTCCCGGGTCGGGCACGTCCAACTGCTCGAACCCCAGGCGGTCGTAGAAGGCCCGGGCCGGGGTGTTCGCCCGCACCATGCACAGATGGACGGCGGGCACGCCCTTCTGGTGCAGCGCGTCCAGCAGGGTGTCCATCAGGGCGCGGCCGTACCCCTGGCCCTGCCACGGGGGCAGCAGGTCGATGTGCAAGTGGGCGGGGAACGCGGCCAGTTCGTCGCGCACCATGCGTTCCGGGTCGTGCAGGAGCCCGATCATCTCCTCGCTGGGCGTCCGGGCCTCGCGGGTGGGGGCGGGGTAGCGCGCGGACACCCGCGGGATCCATTCGCCGCGGAAGCGCGCGGCGAAGGTCGCGGTGTCCGCGGCGCCGAGGACGTAGCCGACGGCGGCGCCGTGTCCGTCGTCGAGGACGAACGCGAAGTCCGGCTCCAGCTCCACATAGGGGTAGGCGAAGATCGTGGGCATCAGTTCCAGGTCGGGGTGGACCGCGGACGAGTCCTGGCCGTCGAGGGCGGTCTTCACGCAGATGTCGGCGAGCGCCGCGCGGTCGGAGTCCTCGTAAGGGCGGATGAAGGGTGTGGTCGTCATACGCCCCACGATCTCAGCGTGGGAGCGCTCCCGTACGGTCCTTCGTCAAAGCGAACGGCCCTTCGTCAGAGCGACCTCCCGCCCGTGCCAGCGCCTTCGGAGCCACCGGTCGTGGCTGGCGACGACGATGGCGCCCGGGCCGGGGCCGAGGGCATCCTCCAACTCGTCGCACAGCCGTGGCGAGAGGTGGTTCGTGGGCTCGTCGAGGAGCAGCAGCCGGGGCGGCCGCGCGACCAGGAGCGCGAGGGCGAGCCTGCGCCGCTGCCCCACCGACAGCCGCCCGACCTCCTTGTCGAGGTCGGCTTCATGCAGCAGGCCGAGGGAGGCGAGCGGCACGGCCTCCGCGCGTCGTGCTCCCAACTGCCGTACGTAGATGTCGCGGACGGTGCGGTCGGGCCGGTCGAACACGGTGTCCTGGTCGAGGAGCGCCACCGTCAGGCCGGGTCGCCGCCGCACTTCTCCCCCGGCCGGGAGCCGTCCGGCGAGGACGGACAGCAGGGTGGACTTGCCGCTGCCGTTGCCGCCGGTGACCAGGAGGCGATCCGTCGGGTCGATGTCGAGGCGGTCCAGGGCGAGCCGGCCCGGGACGTGGACGTCGCGCAGCGCGACCAGCGGGCCGTCGGCCTCCGGTCCTGTACGGGCCAGTGCGGCGGCGCGGAAGCGCAGGGGGCTCGGCGGCCGCCCGACCTGGGTGCGCTCCAGGTCGTCGAGCCTGCGGGTGGCGTTGCGGACCCGGCGGGAGATCTGCTGCTGGACGCGGCCGCCGCGGTGCCCGTAGCCCATCTTCTCGTTGTCGCGTCGTTCGCGGTTCGGGGCGACGGCGTGGGCGGTGGTGCCCGCCGAGTACCGCAGCGCCTCCAACTCCTCCTGTTCCTGGGCGTAGCGGCGTTCCCAGCGTTCGCGTTCGGCGCGCTTCTCGGCGAGGTAGGCGCTGTAGTTGCCGCCGTAGCGCACCGGGCCTTCGGCCGCCGGGTCGAGGTCGACGAGGTCCGTGCAGACGGCGTCGAGGAAGGCCCGGTCGTGGCTGGCGAGCACCACGACCCCGGGCAGCGCGCGCAGCTGCGCCTCCAGAAAGGCGGCGGCCTCGTCGTCGAGGTGGTTCGTGGGCTCGTCGAGGAGGAGCGCCGCGGGGCGCCGGATGAGGAGCGCGGCCAGGGCGAGGCGGCCGCGCTGGCCGCCGGAGAGGGAGCCGAGGGTGCGCTCGTGCCCGAGGGCGGCGAGGCCGAGCCCGTCGAGGACGAGGGCGGCGCGCCGGTCGGCGTCCCAGGCCTGCCGGTCCTCGGCCTGCTGAAGCCGCTCGGCGTAGGCGTCGAGCAGCGCCCGGTGGTCGGCCGACTCCTGTGCGGTGTCGGCGAGTCGAGCGGCGAGGCGCTCCAGCTCGGCGAGGTCCTCGCGCGTCTCGCGCAGGGCGTCGTCGAGGATGTCGGCGAGGGTGGCCGCCGCGTCGAAGGGCATCTCCTGGTGGAGCAGGCCCAGGTCGGCGGGGCGGGTGACGTGGCCGGAGTCGGGCCGGTCCACGCCGGCGAGCAGGCGCAGCAGGGTCGACTTGCCGACGCCGTTCTCGCCGATCAGGCCGATGCGCCGGCCGGGGGCCGCGGTGAGCGAGAAGCCGTCGACGATCCGCCGGTCCCCGAGGGTGCGGACGAGGTCGTGGGCGATGAGGGGTGCTGGGGGCATGGGGGTTCCGCCTGACGTGATCGGTGGGCGGCCCGCCGGGCGGTGTGCCTCGGACGCGGGCCTTCGACACGTCGGCGGCTCACACCTCGGGGGCCCCCGTCTCCGCGAGCCGGCCGTCGGCCAGGCGCAGCCACCGGTTGACGCCGATCTCGCGCAGGAACCGCTCGTCGTGGCTGACGACGACGAACGCCCCCTGGTAGGAGTCCAGGGCGCTCTCCAACTGGCCCGCGCTGACCAGGTCCAGGTTGTTCGTCGGTTCGTCGAGGAGCAGCAGGTGCGGGGCGGGTTCGGCGCACAGGATGCAGGCGAGGGTGGCGCGCAGCCGCTCGCCGCCGGACAGGACGTGGACGGGCAGGTGGGCGCGGTCCCCGCGGAACAGGAAGCGGGCGAGCAGGTTCATCCGCTCGGCCTCGGTGCGGTGCGGTGCGTAGGCGGCGAAGTTCTCGGCGACGGTGCGGTCCACGTCCAGGATGTCGAGGCGCTGCGAGAGGTACGCGATCCGCCCGTCGCCCCTCTTGATCGCGCCGCTGTCGGCGGTGAGGTCGCCGTTCACGAGCCTCAACAGGGTGCTCTTTCCGGCTCCGTTGGGGCCGGTGAGGGCGATGCGCTCGGGTCCGCGGATCGTCAGGTCGACGCCGTCGCCCGCGAAGACGTCCCGGTCGCCGAGCCGGACCCGCAGCCCCTCGCCGAGAAAGAGGGTGCGGCCCGCGGGGACCTTCGTCTCGGGCAGGTCGAGGGTGAGACGCTGCTCGTCGCGCAGGGAACGTCCGGCCTCGTCGAGGCGGGCCTTGGCCTCACCGACGCGGGTGGCGTGCATCTGGCCCGCGCGGCCTGCGGATTCCTGGGCGCCGCGCTTCATGTTCCCGGCGAAGATGCGGGGCAGGCCCGCGCTCTTGAGGTTCTTGGCGGCGTTGCTCTGCCGCCGCTCGGCTCGTTCGCGGGCCTGCTGCATCTCGCGCTTCTCGCGCTTGAGTTCCTGTTCGGCGTTGCGGACGTTCTTCTCGGCGACCTCCTGCTCGGCGCGTACGGCTTCCTCGTAGGCCGTGAAGTTGCCGCCGTACAGGCGCAGTTCACCGCGGTCGAGTTCGGCGATGCGCTCCATGCGGTCGAGCAGCGCGCGGTCGTGGCTGACGAGCAGGAGGGAGCCGTGGAAGGCGTCGAGGACGTCGTAGAGCTTGTGGCGGGCTTCCAGGTCGAGGTTGTTGGTGGGTTCGTCGAGGAGCAGGACGTCGGGGCGCTTCATGAGCTGCGCCGCGAGGCCCAGGGAGACGATCTGACCGCCGCTGAGCGTGTTCAGGGTGCGGTCCATGGAGAGGTCGGCGAGGCCGAGGCGGTCGAGCTGGGCGCGGGTGCGCTCCTCGATGTCCCAGTCGTCGCCGATGGTGGTGAAGTGGCGTTCGTCGACGTCGCCGGACTCGACGGCGTCGATGGCGCGGACGATGTCGGCGACGCCGAGCACCTGGGCCACGGTGAGGTCGCCGGTCAGAGGCAGCGTCTGCGGCAGGTAGCCGAGGGTGCCGGTGACGGTCAACGAGCCGCTGCGCGGCGTGAGTTCACCGGCGATCAGCTTGAGCAGGGTGCTCTTGCCGGAGCCGTTGGGGGCCACCAGGCCGGTGCGGCCCGTGCCCACGGTGAACGACAGGTCGTCGAAGACGGGGGTGTCGTCGGGCCAGGTGAAGGACAGGTTCGAGCAGACGACGGCGGCGTCGGACATGAAAGTGGGACCTCGCGCGAGGAGGGGGCAGGGAAGAGACCTCTGCCCGGGCAGACAGGGAAAAGGGTTCGACGACGGGGCCACTGCGGCGACGCTCTTCTGCGCCTGCCGGTGGCCGACCGAAGCGGGTATCACCCGCTGATGTCGTCGTCACCCACCATGTCTGTCACTCCTCGATACACGATCAACGTCCCCTCCACCCTAACAGCCGTCGCGGCGTTTCCGACGGCCCCCTGCGACGCTCCGCCCCCTCACCCGACGAGAGTGGAAGAAGATTCTAGAAAGAATTTCGAAATCCGATCCCTTCGGCGCTGATCGTGCCGCAGACTGCGGGTGCTGACGATCACTGCGGGGGACGACACTCATGACCGGCGAGCACGACGGCGGCATCGCGCCGCTGACCGCCACCGACCCGGCCCGTATCGGCCCGTACCTGCTCCTCGGCCGGCTCGGCGCCGGCGGGATGGGGCGGGTCTACCTCGCCCGTTCCGAGGCGGGGCGCACGGTCGCGGTCAAGGTGGTGCACGAGGAGCACGTCGCGGAGCCGCGGTTCAGGGCCCGCTTCAAGCGCGAGATCGCGGCAGCGCGGCGGGTCGGCGAGCGCTTCACGGCACCGGTCATCGACGCGGCGCCGGACGGCGAGTTCCCGTGGGTGGCGACCGGGTACGTGCCCGGACTCTCCCTGGAGCAGGTCGTACGGGGTCATGGCGCGCTGCCGGCCGCGTCCGTTCTCGTCCTCGCACAGGGGCTGTTGCACGCGCTTCAGGACATCCACGCGGCGGGCATCGTGCACCGTGACCTGAAGCCGTCGAACGTGATGCTGACGGCCGAGGGGCCGAAGGTGATCGACTTCGGGATCGCCCGCGCGATCGAGACGTCCGTGGAGTCGCTGCTCACGAGCACGGGCATGGTGATCGGTTCGCCGGGCTTCATGGCTCCGGAGCAGATCCGCGGGCAGGCCGCGGGCCCCGCGTGCGATGTGTTCACGCTCGGCTGCGTCCTGACGTACGCGGCGACGGGGACGCTTCCCTTCGGCCAGGGGGTGAGCAACCAGCATGCGGTGATGTACCGGATCGTCGAGGCGGAGCCCGATCTCGACGCGGTGGAGGACGCGGGCCTACGGGATCTGATCGGCCGCTGCCTGATCAAGTCGCCGGACGAACGCCCGTCCGTCGCAGCCCTGCTGGGAGACCTGGAAGGCACGTCACGGGACGATGGAGCGTGGCTTCCGGCGGAGGTGATGGGCCGTCTCGCCCGGCAGTCGGCGCGCATCCTGGAAGCGGAGGCGGCGCCGGTACGGGAGGAGACCGTCGACCGCGGCACGGTCGACCTGCGACCACGGGCGGCGGCACCCGCGGCTCAGCCTCAACGTCGGCGCAGGCGACGGGTGTTGGTGGTGTCCGTGCCGGTGGTCCTGGTCCTGGCGACGGGCGGCGGGACGGTCGCACTGCTGCAACCGTTCGGCGACGACGGCGGCACCCACGCCACTCCCCCGCCGCAGTCGGCCACCAACTCGGCTTCCCCGTCGGCGAGTTCCTCCCCGTCGGGCTCCCCCGCCAAGGGCGACAAGCACTCCCCCTCCCCCTCCCCCTCCCCTTCCCGTACGAACAAGAAGAGCGACGCGGGGAAGGACGGTTCGGACGGGAAGGACGGCCGCGACGGCGCCGACGCGGAAGGGAGTTCGGGGCCTTCGGCAGGGGGCGGCGGCTCGGCGAGCGAGGGCGGCGGCTCGGCGTCCGGAGGTGGTGGTTCGGCGTCGGGCAGCGCCGGGTCCGGGTCGTCGGACGGCGGGGGTTCGGGCGGCGGCACGGCGGGCGACGCCGCGGTTCCGGCGTCGTTCGTGGGGAGCTGGGTGTACGGCGAGGCGTACAACACCGGCCAGCCGGGGACCATCGGCATCACGTCGTCCGGCACGGTGCGGCTCTCCGACGTCCCGAACCTCTCCTGCTCGTACGAGGGTCGGGTCACCGCCACGTCGAACGGCGGCAGCCGGATCGACGTGGGCGCCTCACGGCTCGTCGGCGCCAATCCGGGCTACTGCCGCGCGACGCTCGACGCCTCGTACTACACGCTCAACGGGAGCGGCATCCAGCACAACGTCGGTCCGGCCAGCGGGGACGGCTACTACTACCGGCGGGGGTGAGCGGCGGACGTCACCGGTCGCGGCCGGTCGTACCCGTGACCCGCTCGACGAGGTCGGTCCAGCCCGCCTCGAGGCGCTCCAGCGGCATCCCGCGCTGCTGCGTCAGATAGTGGATCAGCGCGGGGTCGAGGTACCCCATGAGTGCCTGGGCGCGCAGTTCGCAGTCGGCGTCCGGGTCGATCTGCCGCAGCAGATGCGTGAGGTGGGTGACGTACAGCCGGTTCGTCGGGTGCGCGTAGCGGCGCGTCGGGTCGGGCTGCGCGGCCAGGAAGAGGTCGAGCTGCTCGGCGAAGCGGCGCAGCACCGCCACGCCGAAGGCGTGCAGCCGGTCCAGGGGCGGGGCTCCGGGACCGATCGGCGCGGGGCCGGTCATGAAGTCGGCCTGGAGCTGCTGCACGGAGTGGTCGAGGAGCGCCATGAGCAGCCCGGTGCGGTCGCCGAAGCGGCGGAAGACGGTGCCCTTGCCCACCGAGGCCGCCGCGGCGACGGCCTCCATGGTGACGCCGGCCGCTCCGTGCTCGGCGATGAGCCGGGCCGCCGCCTCCAGCAGGCGTGCGCGGTTGCGGACGGCGTCGGCCCGCAGGCCCCGCTCGTCGTCCGCCGGCCCGCCGACGTCGAGCAGCTGGGGCTGGGCTGCGGGTTCTTGCGGCGCCGGGAAAGGCGGCAGGGCGCGGGACATGAACCCAGCGTAAAGCATCACGGGAATAACTGGACCGCGGTCCGGTTAACCTGATAGAACTTTAAACGGACCTCGGTCCGCATCGCCGTAGGTTCGTGCCAGTCCGTGTGACGCCCGCGTCTCAGTCTTTGGAGTTCCCATGTCTGTCCGTATCCTCGCGCTCGTCGGCAGCCTCCGCGCCGGTTCGCACAACCGTCAGCTCGCCGAGGCGGCCGTGAAGCTCGCTCCGGAAGGTGCCGAGGTCGAGCTGTTCGAGGGACTTGCCGACATCCCCTTCTACAACGAGGACATCGACGTCGAGGGCAGCGTCCCGGCGCCGGCCGCGCGCCTGCGTGCCGCCGCGCAGGGCTCCGACGCGTTCCTGCTCTTCTCGCCCGAGTACAACGGCACGATCCCGGCCGTCCTGAAGAACGCCATCGACTGGCTGTCGCGTCCGTACGGCGCCGGCGCCTTCGGCGGCAAGCCGGTCGCCGTGGTCGGCACCGCGTTCGGCCAGTTCGGCGGCGTATGGGCGCAGGACGAGACCCGCAAGTCCGTGGGCATCGCCGGCGGCAAGGTCCTCGAGGACGTCAAGCTGTCCATCCCGGGCTCCGTGACGCGCTTCGCCGAGACCCACCCGGTCGACGACGCCGAGGTCGCCGCGCAGCTCACCGAGGTCGTCGCCCGCCTGCACGGCACCGTGGGCGAGGCGCAGGCCGCCTGACCTGTCATGCATGAGGAGGGGCCCGAGCCGTGGACGGCTCGGGCCCCTCCTCATGTGCGACCTGCGTCAGCCGGCCTGGGCCGCCCGCTTCGGCAGCTTCCAGTTCGGGCGCGGGAAGTGGCAGGTGTAGCCCTCGGGGTAACGCTCCAGGTAGTCCTGGTGCTCGGGCTCGGCCTGCCAGAAGTCGCCGAGCGGCTCGACCTCGGTGACCGCCTTGCCGGGCCACAGGCCGCTCGCGTCGACGTCCGCGATCGTGTCGAGGGCGATCGCGCGCTGCGCCTCGTCCGCGTAGTAGATCGCGGAGCGGTAGCTGCGCCCGATGTCGTTGCCCTGGCGGTCGCGGGTGCTCGGGTCGTGGATCTGGAAGAAGAACTCCAGCAGGTCCCGGTAGCTCGTGACCGAGGGGTCGAAGACGATCTCGATCGCCTCGGCATGATCCCCGTGGTCGCGGTAGGTCGCGTTCGGGGTGTCACCGCCCGAGTAGCCGACGCGCGTGGAGAGCACGCCGGGCTGCTTGCGGATCAGGTCCTGCATTCCCCAGAAGCAGCCTCCTGCCAGGACGGCCTTCTCGGTTGTCTGTGTCATACGACGCTCCCTGCACACCGGTGTAACGACGAGTACTCGCCACCACTCCCAACGCTCGCCGGGGGCGGAACATTTCAGCTGGTGGGGCGGCTCGCCCCACATTCTCCCAGGCCCGCCCCGGCCGCGACCGGGACCCCACCGACCCACCCGCTCAGGACAGCAGGCGCAGCCGTCGGGCACAGGCTCCGACGCGGACGCTCTGCCCCCAGGTCAGTTCGAGGGAGTCGGTCTCCATGCCGTCACCGAAGGCGACCAGGCGCTCGGACTCGGCGGTGAGCGTGAGGCGCGCCCCGGTCGTCAGGTCGCCGGCGCTCAGCCGGGTGCCGGTGACCGGGGACGGCCAGGGTTCGCGGACGAACCAGACCAGGCGCGGGTCCGTGGGCCCGGGGAGCCGGCCGGCCGCGCCGCGCTCCTGCCACACCGAGCGGATCCAGCCCGAGGCGCCGGTGCCGGTGCCGACCAGGACCCCGGAGGAGGCCTGGGCCTCGACGGCACCCCCGTCGCCGTCGAGGCCCAGGCGGTAGCGGGCGGTCTGGTGGCCGGCGGCGCCGACATAGATCTCGTTGAGGGCCACGAGGCGCTGGGCGTCGTCCGTGACCGCCTCGACCATGGTCAGCGCGTCGACCGGGGCGCCCGGCGCGAGCGCGGCGGGCAGCAGCCGGGGCAGGTCCGCGGTGCGGTGGCGGACGAGGACGCCCGGGTTGCGGCCGGGGTCCGCGTCGACGCCCACGACCGGCTGGTCCCCGACGTACTTCGCGGCGTTGGCGACGAGCCCGTCCTGCCCGACGACCACCACGACGTCCTGTTCGGCGAAGAGGAACCGGTCCAGGTCCGCGCGCTCCACCTGCGCCCGGCGCCAGCTCAGCGGGATGGCGGCGGCCGTCTCGGCGAGGGCGCGGCGGGCGCGGTGGTGGCGTTCGGCGACCTCGTCGACGGCGCGGCCCCGTGCGGCGAGGAAGAAGGCGGCCTGACCGTGGGTGCCGTGCCGGGCCAGCAACTCCTCGTACTCCGTGGTGCGGTGGACCACGACGGCGCGCGGCGCGAGGCTCACGCCCGGCTCCCCCGGTCGGTGCCGAGCCGTGCGAGCAGTCCGGTCAGCACGTCCGGGGAGACGGTCACGCTCTCGATGCGCGGCAGATTCTCGGCGAGCCGGGTACCGGCCAGCGCGTGCAGCGTCGCCGCGTCGGTGTCGGCGTGGACGCGCAGCCAGGCCGCCTGCGCCTGGGCGCGCGCCTCGCCGGCCTCCCGTGCGGCCTCCGCGTCGGCGCGGGCGATACGGACGGTGCGCTCCGCCTCGGCGCGGGCCCTGATCGCGTCGGCGGCGGCCTGCTCGTCGGCCTCGCGGCGGGCGTTGGCACCGCGCTGTTCGACCAACTGCTCTTCTCTGCGGGCGAGTTCGATACGGCTGGCGAGTTCGTTCTCGGCGATGGTGCGTTCGCGCTCCACGGCGACGGCCCGGCGCTCGTACGTGGCGCGGTCGGCCTCCTGCTGGATCCGCTCGCGGGCCGGAGTGCGCAGCGCGCGCTCGACCTCGGGTTCGGGGCGCAGCGCCATGATCCGTACGGCCATCACGTCCAGGCCGGTGGCGGGCAGCCGGGGGTCCTCGCCGAGCCCCGACGCGATCCGTTCACGTACCGCGGGCACACCGTCGGTCAGCGCGGCGGCGAGCGGGGTGCGCGCGAGGACGTCGAGCGCGTGCTGCTGGGCCGACTCGGTGAGCAGGGTCGCGAGCTGTTCGAGCGGCGCGCCGCGCCAGGCACCGGTGTCGGGGTCGATCGAGAAGTCCAGGTGCTGGGCGGCGGCCGCCGGGTCGGCGATCCGGTAGGTGACGGTCGCCTGCACCGCGACGTCCTGGAAGTCGGCGGTGCGGGTGTGGAACGTCATGGCCAACTCCCGGTCGTCGACCGGGACTTCGGACAGCGCCGCGACGAGCGGGCGGAACCAGAAGCTCACCCCGGGACCGTCGTGCGCGAGCCGGCCGGAGCGGTGGTGGCGCACGTGCGCCGTCGGCGCGGAGCGCAGATGACGCAGACCGAGACGCTTGGTGATGTCGGCCATGACGAACCCCCTCATGAAGCGTGACGCGTGAAGCGTGACGCGGACCATCTTTCAAGTCATATTGACTCTAAGTCCGCTCTCGCCTTGTCGTCAAGAAGACGAGAATGAGGGTGTCGCGGGAGCGCGCGAGGGAGCGGATTCAGGCCCGTGGGTCGAACGGGACGCCCGACGGCAGCGCCGCGGCCAGATGGCTCGCGAAGCTCGCGTCCTTCAGGCCGAAGGTGGCACTGCCGAAGTCGTAGGCGCTCAACTTGTCCCGCAGGCCCGCCGGATAGCCCTCCCAGCCGACGAGCGCCGGGAACTGCCAGGCGCCCCGGTGGTTCTCGGGCGGCTCGTCACCCGCGCTCGCGGGGCGGAAGCAGTGGGTACCGATGCCGTCCTTGTGGTAGACGATCTTCGGGTGGGTGCCGTCCCAGCGGATCTGGTCACGGGGGTAGACGTTGAAGTCGCCGTGGGCGGAGGTGGCGACGTACTGCGCCTGACCGTCCTTGACCCAGACCACGACGTGTTCCCAGTCGTGGCGGTGTCCGCCGAGACCACTGCCCGCCACGGCCTGGTCCTTCTCGAAGTAGAGGCCGTACAGCACGGCGCACCAGCCATTGTTGCACTTCGCGCGCGCATAGCCGTTGGTGTTGTCGAGGTCGGCGGCGTCATGACACTGACCGTTGAGGGCGCCGCTCGGCGCGAGCCCTCCGTTGATCGCGCCGTCCGGGCCGATGGCCGGGGTGGGGTAGCAGCCGTCGGTGTCGTAGTCGTACGCGGGCTGGAACGTCTGCTCCGTCCCGTCGGCGGCGGCCGGCAGGGCGGTCGGCGGCGCCGCGACGGCGGCGCCCGCGAACGCGATCACCAGGGCGAGGGCTCCGCCGAGGGGAACGGAGGTCCTGCGGATGAGTCTCTTCGACGTCACTGTGGTCTCCTGCGTCACTGCGGGGGCTGACATTTTTGTCATGCCCGGACCAGCCACAGGTGACGCGACAGGACAACTCACGTGAAGCGCAGGGGAATTGACGGGTGGTCACTCCCCCGCGCTCACGCCGCAGGTCAGGCGGTGTGCAGGGTCAGCCCGTACCGGCTCAGAATCTCGTTGATCGGCTGGTACCAGGTCTCACCGCCACTCGCGCAGTTGCCCCAGCCGCCGGAGGTGACACCCTGGGCCTGGTCACCGCTGATGAACGAGCCGCCGGAGTCGCCGGGTTCGGCGCACACACTGGTCTTCGTCATCTGATGGACCGCGCCCTGGCTGTAGTTGACCGTCTCGTTCTTGGCGAGGACGGTCCCGCAGTGCCAGTGCGAGGTCGAGCCCGAGCGGCAGATGGACGCGCCGACCGGGGCCTCCGCCGAGCCGCGCACCAACTGGTCGGAGACGGTGCCCCAGCCGAGCACGACCGGCACGGTCCACCAGCCGCTGCCGACGTTGACCCACGCGTAGTCGTTGTCGGGGAACGACGAACCCTGGAAGTTTCCGACGTACGAGCCGTCCCAGCCGTTGACGCCCTGACCCGCGCCGCCGCAGTGGCCGGCCGTGACGAAGCCGCCGTGGACCGAGAAGCCTATGGAGCAGCGGACGTTGCCCGTGTAGTACGGGTCACCGCCGACCGTGCCCGCGGCCAGGGTGGCCGGGGCGTGGTCGGCGGTCTCGACCGCCACCGGGGCAGCCTTGCGGGCCTGGGCCAGGAAGGCCTTGACATCGTTGTCGCGTCGCGCGTCGGCGAGGACCTCGACGACAACCCGGTTGGACGGCCAGTCCACGCGCCAACTGGTCACACCCCGGGGCGCCTTGAGGGCGTCGACGCGCTTCTTCGCGGTGTCGAGACTCCGCGCGCTGCGGGCCACCACCTCGGCCCGCGCACCGGTGGCCCGTACGGCCGCGACCCTGGCGGGATCGGCGACGGCGACGGTCAGCCGGTCGCTGCTCGGGGTGTACCACGATCCGGCGTAGGCGCCGCCCGCGGCCGCTCGCGCCTTCTTCTCGACACCGGCGGCCTTCTCCTCCGCTGCGAGCCGGGCCTCGGCCTGATCGCGGGTGAGTCCGAAGTCCCTCTGCATGGCGGCGAGTACGCCGTCGGAGGCGGGGGCCTCGGCGGGGGTGTCGGCCGCAGCGGTGGGCAGCACGCCGCCGGTGGCGCAGGCCGCGCCGAGCAGCAGGGCGGTCAGCGCGGTGCGCAGGGTCACGGCGCGCGACGCGGTTCTCGTACGACTGGTGCTTCGTGCACGTCTCATGGACGTCCCTTCGTTGTTCCCTTGCGGTGGGGGTGGAACAGCAATCTGGGAGCGCTCCCGGCAGGTGCCGGTCGGGAGCCTAGCGAGAGATCATGGACAGGTCCATGCCAATGGAGCGACGTGATCCGGACATGCTCGTACGGTGTCCCGTGCGCGGCGTCTCCGGCAGGGCCCGAGCGATCGACGCGCAGAGCCCGGCGCGCAGAGCGTGCGCCAGGCGGTCACCTGCTCTGCTTCCAGGCGGTCGAGGAACGCGAAGACGCCGGTGTCACGTCGGCGGCCCTGCGGGAGGTCGGCGGCGCGCGGGACGAGGTGGACGTGGGCGTGAGGGACCATTCCCGCGCCCGGCCGGTCCGGTGGGCGGCCGACAGCCGTCGGACCAGTCCCGCCAAGGTTGGTCGCCTCGGATCCCACCGGGGTATCCGAGGCGGATCAGTCCCCCCTTCACTGGAGGGCCCGGATGCCCAGGTCATGAGCCATGGACCCGAGAGTGAGGACTACCAGTGGCCGACCCACGGTGGAGCCGGGCGGCACGGCGCTCCCGGCGAGAAGCGATCCCCCCACCAAACCAGTGCTCAGTACGGCGGTCGACGCGGGAGCGGCCGGGATCGTGACTCGAACCAACAGCCCGCGCGGTCGCTCGTCGTTTGCCGTTCGATGGCTTGGCAGCGCCTCATCGGTCGATAGCCTTCCAGGCTGCCGCAGCACCCTCCGTCTGCCGCTCCCCCAGCCGCTCAGGTTTGCGGCGCACCCTCTCCCCCAGAGCGACAGGATCCGTCGCGCCAGCCATCAGCGCAGCTTCGGTTCGGGTCGGCCCAAGCGTCAGCGCAGGTGCGGGTCCACGCATCGTGCACGTGTCGTGCGGCACGCGGGCACCCACGGTGAACGCGTTGACGGCCCAACGTGGTTGACATCCCGTCCTGCCGTAGCGCAACTGCCCTCCGGGCACCGCCCCGTCGCCCGTCCTGTTCAGACGGGTACTCGCGTCCGCTGCGGGTACTTGCCCGGGGCGGCGCAGCGGACGGGGCTCGCCGGCGTTCTGTGGGCAATGCGGGGAGAAGTAGATGGGTCATCGCCATTCAGCCGGGGCATCTGCGTCCCGGTGTTCGGCAGACGTACTCGGCGGGCGGTACCGTCTGGGCGGACTTCTCGGGTCAGGTGGGACCGCGCATGTCTACCGCGGGTTCGATCTGCGGCTGAAGCGCTCCGTCGCGATCAAGGTCTTCCGGCCCGATTCCGGCTTCCAGGTCGAGGGGAACTCTCATGGTGAGGCCGTCGTCCTGGCCCGGTTGAATCATCCACGCCTCGTCACCGCCTTCGACGCCGGACAGCACGAGGACCGCCCCTTCCTGGTCATGCAGCTGATCGAAGGCACCACGCTGAAGCACCGGATCGCCAAGGGGCCTCTTTCCGTAGCGGAGACCGCCGCTCTGGGTGCAGACGTGGCTGAAGCTCTGACGCACGCGCACGGCGCGAACATCGTCCACCGGGACGTCAAACCGTCCAACATCCTCATCGATCCGACCGCACGCCCCTACCTGACCGACTTCGGCATCTCCCGACTGCTCGACACCACCACGCGCACCGCCACCGGTGCCCTCATCGGAACGGCCGCCTACCTCTCCCCTGAGCAGGTCCTCGGACAGCCCGTCGGCCGGCCCGCTGATGTCTACGCTCTGGGCCTGGTACTCCTGGAATGTCTCACCGGCCACCTCGAGTACGACGGCACGCCCCTGGAAGCCGCGATCGCCCGGCTGCACCGACAGCCGACGATGCCCGACGACCTGCCCCGGCGACTCAGCGATGTCTTAGGGGCGATGACCGCTATGGACGAGAAGGAGCGTCCCACAGCCCTTGACTGCGCCCACCTGTTGGCGAAGGCCGTCGAGGAGGCACCGACCGCCGCTCGGCCGTCCTCCCACGCCGTCGTCACCGCGCGAGAGCCCGAACAGGAGCCAAGAGCGGACGAACCCACGCACCGTACGCCGCTACGGAGCGACGTACGGTTGGCCGCCCCTGCCCAGACCGGCCGCCGCCGCCCGAGAGCTGTCGGGGCCGGCATCGCGCTCGTCGCCATCTCGGCCGTCACCCTGGCCGTCTCCGCCAACTTGACCGCACACAGCGGAGATCCCAGTGGTGCCAAGCCCACCAGCGTCCCCAGCACAGCGCCTGAGAGGGACGGGACGGCCGCTCCGAGGAAGACGCCCATCAGCGGTGACGACGCGGACCATCGCCGCGACGCAACGGCTCGAAGGAGTCCCTCTGCCCCCGCCGGCCTGAGCCAGCCGCCCGGCGACGAAACAGCATCGGCGCGCACGACGCCAGGTCCCGCTGGAGCGCCTGCCCCGGCAGCCCGCGACCGGTCCGCGGCCACGAAGTCACTCACTCCGCCCGGCCAGGCGAGGAAGGCGGCGAAGTGTCGTACGGCCATCGCTCGCCCCTGCTAGATCCTGCTCGACCACCACACCCGGTAGCAGGCGTGAGAACTCCCGACGCGGTGTCCGCGATATGAGTCTCGAAGTCATGCCACTCGGGGGGTCTCGCGCCAGCGGCGTCTCCTTGCCTGGCTGGATGCGAACCCCGCCCGCTCGGCACATGGATGTCGCCTGATGACTCAGGCGAGTGGCACGACCGTACCGGTGCAGCTCATCGAGAAGGCCGCCGGGGAGCCGACTTCGTCGCCCGCCACCCAGGCGCGGTCTTGGTCGACCCCGTCGTCCCCTCCGACACATGCCTCCCCGACGACCGAAACAGTGCCCATCGTGCAGATGTAGTGCGTCGTCTCGCCCTTGTGCCCTCGCCGGTCATCCACGGCCCAGCTGCGGGCAATGGCGGCGACGGACCGCCCTCCTGGACGAGAGGCGAACTCAGGGCATGCGATCCGACCGAATCTCCCGCTGCTCGATCCGAGACGTAGAAACTTGGCAAGACATCCGGTGCGCTGCCGCGCTTCTCCTGCCCCCCCCTGAAGAAGACAGAGACGACGAGACACTCGTTCACCCGTCAGGCCACCTCCTGGAGAGCGGCGACTGTCTGGTGGGCGAGTGGGGGGCCGTTCGAGGGGGCGATGGCCGCTTTCAGGCAGCAGCGTCACTGAGTCGGGATCGGCTGGGTGAGGTTCACCGGGTTGCCGTCGGGGTCCTGGATGTGGGCGACGCGCTGTCCCCACGGCATGTCGTTGGGGCCTCCGTGGACCGAGCCGCCCAGCGTCGTCACCCGGCGCAGCGTCTCATCGACGTCATCGACACCGATGCTGAGCAGGATGCGGGGCGCCTCCCGGCCCCCCGGGTCCGCCTTGGCCACCAGCCCGAGGTCGGTGTCGCCGATGCGCAAACCGAGGTAGAAGACCCGCCCCTTCTCCGGTACCCGGAAGATCTCCTCGGCGCCGAACAATTTCGTATAGAAGCCGACCAGGACGTCGTGGTCGGCCGTCAGGATCACTGGCTGGATGGTGGACATGGCACTCCTGTCGAGAACGGTCGTGTCGCTGGGTAGACCGTCCGAGAACGGTGAACTCATCGGCATAACCGCCGCACCAAGCACGGGCCCCCACCCGTTCCGGCCAGCCACTGCAAGATGGTGCGGCCTCAGTGCGGTGCCACGCTCCTATTGGCTCGCCTCGGCCCGGTCGCCTCGGGCGGACGTCCGGGATCCGACCACAGGCCGCGTGCCCACTCGGGAGCATGTTCATCCTGGTGTTCGCGGGCGAGTTGGGCGAGTTGGGCGATGGCCAGGATCAGGCTCACGCGGACGACTACAGAGCAGAGGAGACGTGTGAATATCCGTCAGTGGTCGCCGCCAGAACGTACGCTGAGCGGACCTCGGGGGCAGGGTCGTAGAGCAGCCGTTGCACAAGGTGAAGGTCGTCCGTGACGGCCTGGCGGGCCGCCTGGATCGTCCAGTCCACCGGACACATCGTGCTGCCCTCGATCATGAGCGGCTCCTCGGCGACCTGGATCAGGCCTTCCCGCGATCCGTTGCCCATGTGCCGGCACCGGCCGATCTCGGCGACCAGGCAAAGGGTCCGCGCACGGAGTCCGTCGCGCACCCCCTCGCCGGCGCCGATTACCTCTTAACATCACCGATGAAAATCTATCGTGGCCGAAGTAGACATTGGTTGCTGGTCTGGCTATGGTTTCTCTCGTAACCACGAAGGACCGCAGGGCCTGGCAGAGACGAACTGCCGGGCAAGTAGTAACGCAGTACCCGCAGTTGCAGGACGGTGCGGTGACGGAGTACCGAAGCCAGAGCAGTGTCAGGACGGCGACGGGACTGGTCACCGCACCGGGCGGCCAGTAGTAGTTCAGGGCGGCCACAGCAGAAACCGCAGTGGAGAGTGAGCAGTACCTCGGTGAAGGCGTTGGCTGCGGGCGCGCGCACCGGGAGGTTCGGCAGTGGGGTTCCAAGCCAGAGCAGACGCACGATGGGCGACGGGGCTGGCTGCCGGAATCATGGCGCTGGGACAGGCCATGCGCAGTACCAGTGGTTCGCAGGATCAGTAGTACGCAATCCCCGGTCAGTAAGTGATTGACCCACAGAGGGAAGAACGGAGGAGCTCGACGCCATCAGGATCGCCCGGACGCCACGCGAGTCCGGGTACCGCAGGACATCGATAGTGAGGTGGTCTCCGGTCAGGCAACCGCGATCCCCGCGACCCCGACGAAGCTCAGGTCGGGCAGGCGGAAACAGAAGGTCGGCGCAGGATCAGGGCCGACAGATGGTGTAGCTGTTCCTTCGGGGCCCGGGTGCCACACGCACCCGGGCCCCTCCTTGCGTTGCACGCAGAGAGGACAACGGCGCCCCGACGCCGGAGCACGAGAAGATCCCGCATTGGCTCGTCACGTCACTCTGCACGGCGTACGGCTTCGGCCAAGACGACTTCGCCCGCCCCGTCGACCGCACCGGCCCGGCCGAGCGCCGCGGCCGTCGGCCCTCTCAACCCCCGTGTCGCCTCCGGCACTTGGCGAGCCCGACGAGCCGAACGCAGGAACCGTCCGGTACGGCGGGACAACGTACCCGGCCTGCGCAGGATCGGAAGCCGGCTCTCTCCCCCCACAGCCTTCTCAGGATCCGTCCCAGATCCCCAGACGCTTGAGCCGACGCTGCCGCAGCCGCTCCGAGGCAGCCGTGAGCCCAAAGACAGCACCCAGGAGCAACCCCGAGAACACGGGCGCCAGGAAATCGTCGAGCCGGTCCCCACCCGACAGCGCGATGAAGAAGAGCGTGCAAGGAACGGCCGTGCACAGACCAGTGATGATTGGATGTCGAGCCGTCCACTTCTGAGTCCGAGTCGGACGACGTTGCCCACCCAGGGCCCGATCCACAGCCCAGAACGCGCTCCCCAGAGACCGCCGCCAGTTCGCCACGGAGGAAGGATACGGGGGGGCGATCGAGCCACTGGGCGACTGCGCCGGGGCGGGCGGCAGTCATCGCAGATCGCGGCCCGGCGGTGACTTCGTCTCTCGTGAAGGTCAGACCCGCGCCCCCTCGACGAAGATCCTGACGACGAGGCCTCATTCATCGCCCCGGACCCGCTGCTGAGCTTCTGGCGTCAGTACGGCCGGATCGCGCCCTCGGACTGCTGCCGCAGCCGCTCCGGGTACGGGCCTGCTCGCCGGTCGACAGGTGCGGGTCGACGAACTCCCCTTCGCTGTCGGTCAGTTGCCCTCGCGTCACGCAAGGCTTCAGCCTGCCGACATGCGTGCCGCGCCCCTGGTGCGAATGCGCTGGGCGAGAAAGAGAGCGGCGCGGTCCAGCGCCTCGTCGGCTTCGTCCAGGGCCCCGGCGAACGCCTGGAAGACATGGGGAACGTCAGCGGTGACGTCCAGGATGACGTCCACTCCGGCTTCCCTCGCGCGCGTGGCCATGCGTGTGGAGTCGTCGAGGAGTATTTCGTTGGTGCCCACCTGCAGAAGCATCGGAGGGAAGCCGGCCAGGTCCGCGAGGACGGCGGGGCTGAGCAGGGGCTGATGCGGGTCCTGCCCCGCAAGGTACATGGCGCCGGTGGGGGCCAGGCCCTCGCGCGTGAAGAACGGGTCGACGCCCGCCTTGGTGTCCATGCTCTCGCCCGTCCGGGTCATGTCGAGTCCGGGTGAGAACGCCACGATCGCGGCGGGCACAGGCAGGCCGGCGTCGCGGGCGGCGAGACAGGTGGTGACGGCGAGTCCACCGCCGGCGGAGTCCCCGGCGAACGCGATCGCCGAAGGGTCCTCGCCGCTGTCGAGGAGTGCGCGGTAGGCGCTCACTCCATCCTCGATCGCGGCCGGGAAGGGGCACTCAGGGGCGAGCCGGTAGTCCAGGGAGAACGCCCTGAACCCTGTTCTGGTCACCAGGTTCCCCGTCAGCGACATCGCCGTCTCCGGTGAGCCGACCACGTAGGAACCGCCGTGAAAGTAGAGGATCGTTCCGGCCTTCGAAGTGCCGACCGGCTCGACGCGCACGGCGGGGCGATCACCGAGCCTCGCGGTCCGAGTGCGGATCCCGGCCGGGACGATCATTTTCCCCATCATCGCCCTGAACCCGGCGCGCATCTCCTCCACCGAACGGGGAGCCTGCGGCTGAGGCTGTCGGACCATCGCGTCGATCTCCGCGCGCTGCTGCCTGCTCATTGTCGCCTCCATCGCGAGTGCATGCCGAGGCACTATATGCCTAGGCATGTAGGTTAAAGTACATGCCATGGCATCTAAGTCAAGCCGCGGCCCGGTCGACCTCCCGGGTTTCTTCGCCGACCTCGTCCGGTGCGAGACGCGTCTCTACAACGCGCTGAACGACCGTCTTCGTGAGCAGCACGGGATCGTCACCTCGCAGTTCGAGTTCCTGCGCTTCCTGCGCGACCACCCCGGGTCGCGAGTCGCGGACCTCGCCACCGAATTCGCCATCGGGATCGGTGCGACCAGCAAGGGCATCGACCGCCTGGACAAGCAGGCATGGGTCGTACGGCGAACCAATCCGGCGGATCGCCGGTCATCACTGCTGGATCTGACCCCCGAAGGCCTGCGACTCGTCGAGGCAGCGGAGGCGACCTTCACCAGAACACTGGCCGAGCTGACCGCGGACGTCCTCAGCGGTCCCTCGGGGGCGGCCGCCGCACAGGTCTTCTCCGAGTTGCGCTCAGCGCTCGAACGCGACCAGATCGGCCTGCCCACAGGCTGACGGGCAGGCGCAGCCCGTGCGACCGCCCGGAGCGGGAGCCGGATGACAGACAGAGCGGGGTTCGCGGTGAGTGGGTGGCGCGATCGCGTGGCTGGGATTCCCGCGCAAGGTCCTGGGGAGCCGATGCAACCCCTCATGGGACTCGGGCCGGAACACTTCTCGCTCCCCCTCGGCTGCGACCGCCGTTCTCCGGGGGTTTCGCTGACGAAGGGGAGCGCCCTCTCGACCTCGTACGCGGTGTTCCGCCGCTGGCGGATCAACAGTTTCTGGGCCCGCACCCGACCACGGACCGGGCCGCCCGCTCGGCGGCCTGAGCGCCGAGCCTCACCTGACCTCAGCCGGTCACCCGGCCGTCCTGCGGCGAAGATGGACCGGCAGGGCTCGGTGACCGTTGCTGATCAGGGTGGGCAGCGGCTTCAACTGGGCGGCGGGGACGGCCAGTTCGATGTCGGGGAAGCGGGCGAAGAGCAGGCGGAGCGCCGTGGCCACTTCCAGACGGGCCAGCGGGGCGCCCAGGCAGAAGTGGACGCCATGGCCGAACGCCAGGTGGTCCTTTGTCGGGCGGGTGGCGTCGAAGGTGTCGGCGGTGGGCCCGTGCCAGTCGGGGTGGCGGTTGGCGGCGGCGTAGGAGGCGAGGATCGCGTCGCCGCGGGGGATCGTCCGGCCGTCGGGCAGGGGGATGTCCGTGAGGGCGTAGCGCAGGGGCAGGTGCTTGATGGCGGGTTCGTGGCGCAGGGTCTCCTCGACGACGTCCTCCCAGGTCGCTCGGCCCGCGCGGAGATGGCCGAGTTGTCCGGGGTCGGTCAGCAGGGCGGTGGCTGCCTGGTCGATGACGTTCACCGTGGTCTCGTAACCGGCGCTGATCATCAGCAGGAGCGTGTCGCGCAGCTCCCCGTCGGTGAAGCCGCCGCCGTCGCCCTCGTCGTCGCGGGCCGCGATGAGGAGAGAGGTCATGTCGTCGGCGGGTTCGGCGCGTTTGGTGGCGATCAGATCGTCGAGGGCTTTGTAGAGGGACGCCGTGTTCTCGGCGGCCCGCGCGGCGGTGACCGTGGTGTCGAAGACGCCGTCCACCACGGTGCGGAAGCCTTGCAGTTGGCTGTCGGGGATGCCCATGAGGCGGCCCAGGACCGCGATGGGCAGGGGGTAGGCGAAGTGTTCGCGCAGGTCCACGCTCTGGTTCGAAGGACGTGTGTCGAGGTCGTCGAGGAGAGAGGTGACGATCGACTCCACCGTCGGGCGTAGGTCCTGGATGCGGCGGGCACTGAGCGCCGGCGCGACCATCCGGCGCAGCCTGCGGTGATCACCCCCGTAGGCCGTGAACATGCTCTCCACCGCGATCCACAGGGCGAGCGGCCACGTGGACACGGTCTCGGCGTATGCGGGCCAGTGGGCACGGCCGTCCTTGGAGACCTGCGGGCTGGTGAGCAGCCGCTTCAGGAGGGCGGGGTCCGTGACCGACCAGACGGTCAGGCCCAGGACGTCCACGCGGGTGGCCGGGCCACGGGCGCGTAACGCCTGGTCCTCGGCATGGTGATCGGAGGCTTCGGGGTCCAGGACAAGGGGCGGCAACGGCGGTGAGACCTGTTCGGGCACGGAGGTACCTCCAAGGCGGACGGCCGGGTGTCGGCAGCTCGTATCGGTCAAGAGCAGTGAGCCGACGTCCTCTGCGTCGGGCTCGTACAACTGACCGTGCAGACGCACGACTTGTGACACTACGGCCGTATGAAGGGCCTGTCCGGCGATCTCTTCAGCGGATCGAGGCATGGTGAACCCTCGCCCCGAAGCCCGTGGGGTCGCCGCCCTCTGCTCAGGTGAGGGTGACGGTCAGCCGCCCCGTCTGTCGGGTGACGGTGGAGTTGAGGCAGTCCAGGAGGCCGAGGCTGGGGTAGGTCGCGACGCGCTCGGAGACGGCACCCAGCCCGTAGCCGGACGTGACGGTTCCCGTGGAGGTCACGATCTCCTGGTTGGCCGCGTGGACGACCGTGGTGACGGGGTAGGTGATGGTGCTCTGCTGCCCGTTGTCCCAGTGGTAGGTCACCACGTTCTGGACGAGCGTGTCTCCCAAGCCCTGCACCAGGCAGCTGACTTGCTGGTCGAACACGGTATGAGCGGTGCCGGACGTGACGCCACCGATGCAATTGCCACCGCCGGAGCTGCCCGGATTCTCGGTGACGCTCTGCGAGGTGTCCCGCAGCAGCGGGCCCAGGGGCGGGGAATAGTCGACCGTGACGGACCCGGTGCATGCCAGCAGGCCGGTGTCCGCCTGGGCCGGAGTGACGTGGGAGAGCGTGGCGCCGGCCAGAACGAGGACCCCCGCCAACGCTGAACCGAAAGCACGCATGACGCTCCCTCATGGGTAGGGCACGGCAGGAGATCCTGGTGCGAGGAGCTTCAGTCTTCAGTCGCGGCGTCGGACGGGCCAGGGTGTGGCGCCAAGCGGGTGACGCGCACTGTGCGCACCCGTGTGAAGGGAGCGACACGTACCCGTCACCGGCCGGAGGGGCTGGTCCCCGCCGAGGCCGAGTTCGCCTCCGACGGTGCAGCGGAGTCATTCGAGCCCGCTGCCTGGTGTGTGGCAGAGGTGACCGACGACG
Source organism: Streptomyces sp. NPDC052225 (assembly GCF_040679615.1). Taxonomy (NCBI): domain Bacteria; kingdom Bacillati; phylum Actinomycetota; class Actinomycetes; order Kitasatosporales; family Streptomycetaceae; genus Streptomyces; species Streptomyces sp. NPDC052225. The sequence continues at coordinate 194,089 of NZ_JBFAVD010000002.1, forward strand.
TCCGCTTCACCGGAGGATCCCTGGCGCGTGCCGCACGCCCAGAACTGCTCGGACGGCCGGCCGAGTACGGCTTACGGCGCAGAGGAGCGGGCCGTTCCCGTGCCGGTGGTGTCCGTGCTCACAACCCCATGTCGAGCGCCAGGCACGAGTAGTACTTCCACGAGCCCTCGGGGTTGTAGGCGGTGCCGGTGGCGCCGGGTTCGGCTTCCACCTCCTCGGTCATGTCCTCGAAGCGGACACGCTCGGGAAGTGCTCCGAAACGTGCGTGCCGGGACGCTGCTGCGGTCTCGTCGGTGGGGCGCTCGTTCATGGCGGTCTCCCCTTCATGTTCCTGGCGCGTGGACGGGATATGTGTCAGCTTGCACCACCAGGCGTCACCGGTCAAGCCGGTGACGCATCGCGTCGGCCTCCAGAACCGCGGCGGCGAAGGCCTCGGGCTGCTCCTGGGGCAGGTCGTGGCCGGCGTCCGGGACGACATGGTGTGCCCAGGGGCCGGTGAAGTGGGCGGCGTACGCGCTGCCGTCGGTGGCTGGGATGACGCCGTCCTGTTCGCCGTCGAGGGTGACGGTGGGCACGGTGACCTTCGGCTGGTCGAGGAGTCCGCGCTCCAGGTCGGCGTAGCGCGGGTCGCCGGCGGCCAGGCCCAGGCGGTGACGGTAGCCGTGGATGACGACATCGACGTAGTCGGGGTTGCTCCACAACCGAGCGGCCTGCTCGAACTCCGCTTCCGTGAAGCGCCATTGGGGCGAGTTGCGTCGCCAGACGACTCGGGCGAGGTCTTCGCGGTTGTTCCGCAGCCCCCTGCGTCCGCGCTCGGTGGCGAAGTAGAAGAAGTACCAGTAGCCCTCCTCCTGCCGGGGCGTGAGGGGGTTCCGGGCGACCGCGAGGTTCTGGATCAGGTAGCCGTTGACGGAGACGAGTCCGGTGCAGCGCTCGGGATGCAGGGCCGCCACGATGTCAGCGGCCCGTCCGCCCCAGTCGTAGCCGGCGAGGATGGCCCGCGGGATGTCCAGCGCGTCCATGAAGGCCAGCAGGTCCGCACCGAGCGCCGCCTGCTGGCCGGAGCGGACGGTGTCCGCGGAGCGGAACCGGGTCTCCCCGTGGCCGCGCAGGTAGGGGATGTAGCAGCGGTGGCCGCGCCGGGCGAGCGTCTCGGCCACCTCGGCGTAGGAGCCGACCGGGCTGAAGGGCCAGCCGTGCAGCAGGACGACGGGCCTGCCGCGGGCCGGGCCGACGTCGTGGTAGGCGATGTCCAGGACGTCGGTGCGGGTGTGCCGCACCGGGCCCAGGTCGCTCCCGCGGTGCATGACGCTCATCGTTCCTCCGTGGTGTGGGCGATCTCGTCCAGCAGATCGGCGAGTTTGCCGGGCATGGAGAGCAAGGGGGTGTGCCCGCTGGGCAGGTGACGGGTGACCGTGGCCCGTTCGGCGAACGGCAGTTGGTACGACGGCGGGAGACTGCGGTCGTCGTCGCAGACGATGTACGTCGACGGGATCGTCTTCCATCCGGCCCGGTCGACCGGCTCGGCGAAGGACAGCGCGGACTGCGGAAGCAGCCGCGCCAGGGCCGGGTCCCGCTGGTGGTCGGGTACGTCGTGGTAGAGGGTCCCCGCCGGGTCCTCCCGTACGGGGATGACGCCCCGCACGGTGGCGAGGGCCGGCTGCTCGCCGCCGAAGCACGTCATCAGGCTCTCCCCCTCGTCCAGGGCGAAGGCGGCCACGTACACCAGATGGGACACGTGTGCGGCCCCCGCGGTCGCCTGGGTGACGGGCGCACCGCCGTAGGAGTGTCCGACGACCACCAGAGGGGCGTCGATGGAGTCGACTCGTTCCCGGATCACTCGGGCGTCGGCGTGCATACCGGGGAGGCTGCCGCCTGCTCCTTCGGGGACGACGCTGGGCAGGGTGACCGCGTGGCTGTTCCAGCCCCGGTCGGAGAGTGCGTCCTGCACGTCCCGCCAGCACCACGCGCCGTGCCATGCACCGTGCACCAGGAGGAACTGGGGCCTGTGCGTACCGTTGTCCATCTCGTTCCTTCGTCTTGCGCGACGACGTGTGTCCCACCGTCCGATGACTCACTCCGGACGCCACGGACCGGCGCACACGTATGAATTCAGCAGTAGAACGACTCAGGACCCGTCCGGGGTTCACGACGACAGTGGGAGTTCCTGCACAAGCCGTACGGGGACGCTCCGCTCACACGTGTGTGTCACGTCCCTGTTCGGCATCAACGAAGGAATCGGCATGACTCGTACATGGTTGATCACCGGTGCGTCCCGGGGGTTCGGGCGCGCCCTCGCGCAAGCGGTGCTGGACAGCGGGGACCGGCTCGTGGCGACGGCCCGCCGCCCGGAGCAGTTGGCGGATCTCGTCACGCGCCACGGCGACCGGGTGCGCACGGCCGCCCTGGACGTCACCGACCCGGCTGCCGCGCGGAATGCGGTGGACGTCGCCGTCGACGCGTTCGGCGGGCTCGACGTGGTCGTGAACAACGCCGGGTACGCCAACAGCGCGCCGATCGAAGAGATGGCCGAGGACGACTTCCGTGCCCAGTTCGAGGCGAACTTCTTCGGCGTCGTGAACGTCACCCGGGCCGCGCTCCCCGTGCTGCGCGGACAGCGCTCCGGCACCTTCCTGCAGTTCTCCTCGCTCGGCGGCCGCGTCGGCGGCACCGCCGGCATGGGCGCCTACCAGAGCGCGAAGTTCGCCGTGGAGGGCTTCTCCGAGGTGCTCGCCACCGAGGTCGCCCCGTTCGGGGTCAGGGTCGTCATCGTGGAGCCGGGCGCGTTCCGCACGGACTGGCAGGGCGCGTCGATGGAGCTGCACCCGGTGGGCCCCGACTACGCCGACACCGTCGGCGCCATGAACGCCTACCGGGCGGCGAACAGCGCCTCGCAGCCCGGCGACCCGGTGCGTGCCGCCCGGGTCCTGGTCGACGTCGCCCGCCACGACGACCCGCCGCGCCGGCTCCTACTCGGCGCCCAGGCCGTGGCGATGGCTCTCGAAGCGGGTGAGGCGCGGGCCGCGGAGACGCGGAAGTGGGCCGGGGCGAGCGCCGCCGCCGATTTCCCCGCGTAGCCGCACGCACTCTCCTGCCCTCGATTCACCCTCACACCTTTCCCCCACCGCTCCACACATAGAAGGGCACTTTCATGTCCCGTAAGACCTGGCTCATCACCGGCGCGTCCAGCGGCCTCGGCAAGGCCCTCGCCGAACACCTGCTGGCCCACGGGGATCAGGTGGTCGCGACGGCCAGTTCGACGCAGGCCACCACCGAACTGGCCGCACGCCACCCGGACACCGCGCTCGCGGTGAAGCTGGACGTCACCGACGCCGCGGACCGCGAGGCCGCGGTGCGCGCCGCCGAGGAACGCTTCGGCGGCATCGACGTCCTGGTCAACAACGCCGCGATCGACTTCATCGGCGCCCTGGAGGAGCAGCACGAGGCCGACTACCGGCGGCTCTTCGAGGTCAACTTCTTCGGGGCGGTCGCCCTCACCCGCGCCGTGCTTCCCGGCATGCGGGCCCGCCGCAGCGGCACGGTTGTCAACGTCTCGTCCATGGACGGTCTGGCGAGCCTGCCCGCGAACGGCTACTACTCGGCGAGCAAGTTCGCCCTCGAAGGCTTCACCGAGGCGCTGTGGCAGGAGATCGAGCCGATCGGACTGCGCGCGATGATCATTCAGCCGGGCTCGTTCCGCACCGGCATCGAGAACCGGACGCGGGCGTCCGGCGACGCCATCGACGACTACGCCGCCACGGCCGGCGCCTTCCGGGCGATGATGGGCAATCTGACGCCCGACATGTTCCCCGGTGACCCGCGGCGCGCCGCTGAGGCGATCCACCGGGCCGTGACCGTCGAGCGGCCCCCGCACTGGGTGGTCCTCGGCAGCGACGCGCAGCGCCGTATCGGCGTCAAACTCGACCGGCTCACCGCCGAGTTCGAGGCCGGCGCCGAGTTGGCGTACAGCACGGACTTCCCCGGCGCCGCCGACAACGCGGTGCTCTGACACCGGCTCCCCGGAGTGGTGCCGGAGCCCGTCCCTGCACCACTCCGGCCGTCGCACCCGCACACGAACCGGAGGCTTTCAGATGAACACCACCAAGACCTGGCTGATCACGGGCAGTTCGCGCGGCCTGGGCCGCACACTCGCCGAGACCGTCCTCGCCGCGGGCCATCACGTGGTCGCCACCGCCCGGCGCATCGAGTCCCTCGGCGACCTCGTCGACACGTATGGCGCGAGGATCCGGCCGGTGACCCTGGACGTGACCGACGCCGAGGCCGCGCGGCGGGCGGTGCGGGCCGCCGTCGACGCGTACGGGCGTCTCGACGTGGTCGTCAACAACGCGGGGTACGCCGACATGGCCGCCCTGGAGGACATGTCGGACCAGACCTTCCGCGATCAGATCGACACCAACCTGTTCGGAGTCGTGAACGTGACGCGGGCCGCCCTGCCTGTGCTGCGCGCCCAGGGGGCCGGGCACATCATCCAGATCTCGTCGGTCGGCGACCGGGTGGGCGTGCCGGGGCTCGGCGCCTATCAGACGGCCAAGTGGGCGGTGTGCGGCTTCTCCGAGGTGCTCGCCCAGGAGGTCGCCCCGCTCGGCATCAAGGTCACGGTCGCCGAACCGGGTGGCATGCGCACCGAGTGGGCGGGCGCGTCCATGCAGACGCCGCCGGTGAGCGCGCCGTACCAGGGTGTCGTCGGTGCCGCGGTCGCACAGATCCGCGGGGCGCACGGGCTCCAGCCGGGTGACCCGGAGCGGATCGCGCGGATCCTGATGGACGTGGCCGAGGCGGACGAGCCGCCGCTGCGGCTTCTGCTGGGCGAGGACGCCGTCGCCGTGGCCCGGTCGATGGCGCAGCGGCTGGCCGCCGAGGACGCGCGCTGGCAGCGGGTGAGCGCGTCCGCGGGCGGGCCGCTCACACCGTGATGGTCTTGTACTCGGTGTAGGTGCCGAGGCCGACCGCGCCGTACTCGCGGCCGATGCCGCTGGCCTTGAACCCGCCGAAGGGGCCGTCGAAGCCGACCGAGGCGCCGTTGACGGTGATCGTCCCTGTGCGGATGCGGCGGGCGACGGCCAGGGCGTGCTCCTCGTCGGTGGACCAGACGCCGCCGGAGAGCCCGTACTCGCTGTCGTTGGCGATCCGGACGGCGTCGTCCTCGTCGTCGTACGCGATGACCACCAGGACCGGCCCGAAGATCTCCTCCTGGGCGATCCGCATCGCGTTGTCGACGTCCGCGAAGACGGTCGGTGTGACGTAGTTGCCCTTCTCCAGGCCCTCGGGGATCTGCGGGCCGCCGGTGACGAGGCGGGCGCCCTCCTCGATGCCGAGCTGGATGTAGTCGCGCACGCGCTGCTGCTGGTCGGGGCGGATCATCGGCCCGATGAAGGTGTCCGGGTCGTTCGGGTCGCCGACCTTCAGCGACTCCACGAGGTCCTTGAGCGCGGTGACGACCTCTTCGTACCGGCTGCGCGGGGCGAGGATGCGGGTCTGGGCGATGCACGATTCGCCGTTGTTGAGCAGCGAGCCGAACCGCACGCCGGCGACGGCCTTCTCGATGTCGGCGTCGGGCAGGATGACGGCGGCGGACTTGCCGCCCAGCTCCAGGCTGACCCGCTTGAGCTGTTCCCCGGCGATGGAGGCGATGCGGCGTCCGGCCCGGGTCGAACCGGTGAAGGCGATCTTGTCGACGTCCCGGTGCGACACCAGGTACTCGCTGGTCTCGCGGTCCGCGGGCAGCACGCTGACGACGCCCTCGGGCAGGCCGACGCGCTCCAGGAGCTCGGCCAGCAGGCCCATGCTCAGCGAGTTCTCCGGGGAGACCTTCAGGACCACGGAGTTGCCCGCGAGCAGCGACGGGATGATCTTCGAAGTGGCCGACGAGAACGGCGAGTTCCACGGGATGACGGCCGCCACGACCCCGACCGCCTCGCGGCGCACCACACTGCGCGCCGGGGACGCGGGGTCGGAGGGGGTCAGGGTCTCCTCCCAGGCGAACTCCTCCGCCGCCTTCAGGTAGGCGTTCGCCTGCCGCGTCAGCCCGGCCTGCCCGGCGCGGGTGAACCAGCCGGCCGAGCCGCTCTCCAGGGAGATCACGTGGGCGATCCGCTCCGCGCTCTCCTCGCGCAGCGCGTTGAACCTGCGCAGCACCGCGATCCGCTCGGCCGGGGGCGTCAGCCGCCACTCCCCCGCCTCGAACGACGCCCGCGCCGCGGCGACGGCCCGGTCGATGTCCGCGGGCTGCGCCTGGGCCGCCCGCCCGATCAGCGAGCGGTCGTGCGGCGAGGCGATGTCGAGGAGCTGGGCGGAGCTCGGCTCGGTCCAGGTGCCTCCGATGAAGAGCCGGTCGTAGGTGATCATGGTCTTCCCTCTCTCGCACTCAGTAAATGTCACTAAAGCGTAGCACTTAGCATGTGAAGCGCCCGCTGTGATGACTTTTATTCCAGCATCGGGTGCCCTCGACCCACTCAGTCGAATGACTCACACGTATCTGGTTTGCCTCCGACCGTCATGTGGCTGATGTGTCCGGGTTCGTGACCGGACACAGTGTGTGTCACACACACCCCGACGGAAGGACCGACATGATCGACAGGCGTACGTTCAGCAAGGCCGTGGGCCTCACCACGGGCGCGGCGGCGCTCTCCCTGACCGGCCTCCAGGCATCGGCGTCCGCCCAGGCGGGCACCGGCCGGCCGGGCGGAACCACCGCACCCACGGTGCCGGCCGTCACCCCGGGCACCCACACCGAGTTCCCGAAGCTGAAGCACGTCAAGGCGGGTGTCCTGAACATCGGATACGCCGAACTCGGGCCGGCCCGCGGCCCGGTCGTGCTCCTGCTGCACGGCTGGCCGTACGACATCCACAGCTACGTGGACGTGGCCCCGCTCCTCGCCGACCTCGGCTACCGCGTGATCGTTCCCTATCTGCGCGGGCACGGCAGCACCCGCTTCCTCTCCGCCAACACCCCGCGCACCGCCGAGCAGTCGGCCATCGCCCTCGACATCATCGCGCTGATGGACGCGCTCAAGATCCGCAAGGCTCTGCTGGCCGGCTTCGACTGGGGTTCACGCACCGCCGACATCATCGCCGCGCTGTGGCCCGAGCGCGTCACCTCGCTGGTCTCGACGAGCGGCTACCTCATCACCGACGTCAAGAAGCAGCAGGAGCCCGCCGCCGCGGCCGTCGAGCACAACTGGTGGTACCAGTGGTACTTCGCCACCGAGCGCGGCAAGACGGCCATGGAGACGGAGAAGGACCGCCTCGCGCTGTGCCGTTACGTGTGGACCCTCGTCTCCCCGAACTGGAACTTCGACGACGCCACCTTCGAGCGGACCGCGCAGGCCTTCCTCAACCCGGACTACGCGGCGATCGTCCTCTTCAACTACCGCTGGCGCATCGGTCTGATCGAGGGCGAGCCCCGCTACGACCGCTACGAGAAGCAGCTCGCCGCCCAGCCCTCCATCGGCGTCCCCACCGTCACCCTGGACGCGGCGCTCGACCCCTTCACCGCGCCCGGCGACGGCTCCGCCTACCGGACGCACTTCACCGGCCCCTACGAGCACCGCACCATCGCGAACATCGGGCACAACCTGCCGCAGGAGGCCCCCACCGTCTTCGCCCAGGCCGTCGTCGACGCCGACCACCTCTGAGCACCGCCACTTCCCGGAGGAGCCCCCGATGAGCGAAGTCCTGTGGAACCATCTGACCGCCGCCCAACTGCGTGCCCTCGCGGCGCGGGACGCGGTGGTCCTGCTGCCCATCGGGGCCACCGAGCAGCACGGCCCCCATCTGCCGACCGGAGTCGACGACTTCCTCGCCGCCGAGGTGTGCAGACGAGCGGCGGTGACGGCCTCGAAGCAGACCCCCGTGGTCGTGACGCCGTCGATCCCGACCGGCCTGTCCGAGCATCACATGCCGTTCGGCGGCACCCTCACCCTGACGCTGCCGACCCTGCACGCCCTGCTGCGGGACATCTGCCGCTCCGTGCTGCGCGCGGGCTTCTCGCGCATCCTGATCGTCAATGGGCACGGCGGCAACATGACCGCCCTCAACGCCCTGGTCACCGAGCTGACCGCCGAGTTGGTGACGCCGATCGCGGTCGCCAGCTACTTCGGCGCCGGCCGCGAGGTGATCCGGTCGACCCTGGAGACCCAGGACGGGCTCATGCACGCGTGCGAGGGCGAGACGTCCATGATGATGGCCGCCCTTCCGTGGCTGGTCCGCGACGAGCATCTGTCCGAGGCGCACGGCCCGCGCATCACCCTGCCCGCGGAGTCCACCGAACCGGTGTACATGGCGGTGCCCTTCGACCGGATCACCCGGTCCGGCGTCGCGGGTGACGCGCGCGTGGCGAGCCCGCAGAAGGGCGAGGCGATGCTCGCGGGCTGCGCGAAGGCCCTCGCGGAGATCGTCGTACGGGATCCCTGGGCCAAGTAGTCCCTACCCCCCCCCCGGCCCTGCTGTGCCCTGCTGTCCCCTCCCTCTCCTACTCCCCCCATCTCTCCATCTCTCCCTCTGTCCTTATCGCTCCAACTCCCTTTTCCCGAACCCCTGAAAGAGGTTTTGTCGTGGCTATGCATGGTGGACGTAAGCGAGTGGCGACCGGTGTGGCCGCCGCGGTCGTCGCGGGCCTGGGCCTGGGCGCCTTCGCACTCAGCGGTACCGCCAGCGCGGAGAACACCCAGGTCGAGGGCGCCGCCCGCGGCCCGAAGCCGACCATCGTCCTGGAGCACGGCGCCTTCGCCGACGGCTCCAGCTGGAACGGTGTCATCGCCGATCTGCGGGGGCGCGGCTACCCGGTCGTCGCCGCCGCGAACCCGCTGCGCGGCCCTGCCTCCGACGCGGCCGCGCTGCGCACCGTCCTCGACCACATCAAGGGGCCCAAGGTCCTCGTCGGCCACTCCTACGGCGGCAACGTCATCAGCGAGGCCGCCACCGGTGACCCGCAGGTCAAGGCCCTCGTCTACGTGGCCGCCTTCCTGCCCGCGCCGGGCGAGACCGCCCTGGAGCTCACGAACAAGTACCCCGGCTCCACGCTCCCCGACGCCCTCGACCCGGTCACCTACCAGCAGGCCGACGGCACCACGGCGACCGACCTGTACATCCGACAGGCCGCGTTCCGGCACCAGTTCGCGGCGGACGTGCCCGCGGCCCAGGCCGCCCTGATGGCCGCCGCGCAGCGCCCCGTCGCCCAGTCCGCGCTGGAGGAGAAGGCGACCTCCGCCGCCTGGAAGGCCATTCCGAGCTGGGACATCGTCACCACCGAGGACCTCAACATCCCCCCGGCCGCCCAGCGGTTCATGGCCGAGCGCGCCCACTCCCGCACCACCGAGGTCGCCGCCTCGCACTCCGTCGCGGTCTCGCACCCCCGCCTCGTCGCCCAGGTCATCGAGCGGGCCGCCCGCGCCACCGCCCGCTGACCCGCACGCCGTCGAGCACGACGAGGCCGCCGGAACCATCGTTCCGGCGGCCTCTTTCGTCGGCGTCCCGCGGTCGCGGACCGGGAGACGTCAGTACACGTCGTCGGCCGGGTACAGCGTGAGCAGCCGTACGGTCTCCACGTACAGCCAGACCAGCGTCAGGGTGAGCCCGAACGCCGCCGGCCAGGCCTGGTCGCGGGGTGTGCCGTGGGTGATGCCCTCCTCGATCTGCCGGAAGTGCAGGGGCAGGAAGGACACCGCGAGGACGATGCCGACGACGCCCATGAAGGCGCCGAGACCGAAGGGGTGCAGGCCGAGCCGGTCCGGCCCGAGGAGAGAGACGAGGAACCAGTCGGCCCAGGCGAGAACGGCCAGGCCGAGCAGGGCCACACCCGCGTGTCCGTGCCACCGGCGGGTCACACGTATCCAGTGCATCGCCCGCGCGAAGAGCGCCGCGGCGGAGGTCGCCATCGTGGCGAGCACGGTCTGGACGAGGACGCCCGGCGACAGGTGACTGGAGACCGTGGCGGAGAGCACGCCCAGGAACAGCCCCTCGCACACCGCGAACGACAGCGCCGGCCAGGCCCCGGACCGGCTGCGGCGGCACTGCGCCACCACGAGTGCCGCGGCGACGGCCGCTGCGCAGGCGGCGACGGCGTACGACACGGCCGTGGCGAGGCCGGCGAGCGGGAACACGGTCCAGGACAGCACGGCCGTGAGGGTGCAGACGCCGAGGGACGTCGCCGCACGGGGCAGGACGTCGTCCATCGTCAGCAGGTCGCCGACGAGGGCGGGCAGCGGGCCCGTCGCGTCGGGGCCGCCGGGATCCCGGTCGGTGCCCGCCCCGATCCTGTCGCGCACGACGGCGATCCCGCTCCGCGGGTCACGGATCGCCGTCTTCTGTCCTCCGCGCCGCGTGAACTGCGGTCGCGACAGGACCGGGTTGCTGCTCTTGAGCCAACGCTGCTGCTCGACCGGTGTCACGTCAGGTCCTCTTCTCTGTGTCGGGCGTGCCGCCCGCAGCCCCCGGGATCCGGGGCCCCTTCTGGCCAGCCTGACCGAGGAACAAAAGGTGTACATCAGTCAGTTGACGGTCACCGTCGACGTCGGTGTTCCGGCCGCGCGGGTGTGATGTCCGGGTCGAAGCGCCGCTTCACCGCGGCGAGCCGGTCGTACCCTTCCGCTCCGGCACACGCGCCCGCTTCCCGCCGTGGTCGGGACGGCGATGGCCGGACCAGGGCTTGCCTTACACTCCGGTGGATGCGGGGGCGGCAGGGTGACGGGGCGAGGGGCGTGGCAGGGTGACGCAAGGTCAGGGCCCTGAGATCCCTCAGTCGTCGGCGCGGCTGCTCGGCCGGGGCGACGACCTCGCGTACATCCAGGCCTTCCTCGGCAACGCCGACGTCCAGGGCGCGGCGCTCCTGCTGTCCGGGGAGGCCGGGGTCGGCAAGAGCGCGGTGCTCGACGCGGTGGCCGCCGACGCCGCGGAGCACGGTGTACGGGTGCTGCGCGCGGGCGGTGTGCAGTTCGAGGCGGACATCAGTTACGCGGGGCTCAACCAGCTGCTCGTGCCCCTCTTCGACGACTTCGACCGCCTGGACAACCCGCACCGTGACGCGCTGCGGGTCGCCGTCGGCATCGGGAGCGGTCCGGCCCCCGACCGGCTGCTGACCTCCACGGCGGTGCTGCTGCTGTTGCGGCTGCTGTCCGCCGAGGCGCCGTTGCTGGTCGTCGTGGACGATCTGCCGTGGCTGGACCGGGCGACCAATTCCGTGCTCGGGTTCGTGGCGCGGCGTCTCGTCGGCAGCCGGATCGGGTTCCTCGCCGCCTCCCGGACGGGCTCCGACAGCTTCTTCGAGGCCGGAGGACTGACCGAGCACCGGCTCGGGCCGCTGGACGGCGCGGCGTCCGCCGAGCTGCTGGCGCGGGCCCATCCGGACGTCTCCCCCGCCGTGCGGCGGCGGATCGCGGCCGAGGCGCGCGGCAATCCGCTGGCGCTGATGGAGCTGCCGGTGGCGCTCTCCGCCGAACAGCGCGCGACGCTGGCCGCGCTGCCCACGGTGCTGCCCCTCACCGAGCGCCTCCAGTCCCTGTTCGCTTCCCGCGTGGCCGAACTGCCGGACAGCAGCAGGGAGTTGCTGCTGATCGCGGCGCTCGACGGCACGGGCGACCTGGCCGCGATCGAGGCGGCCGCCGCCGGGAGGGCCGTCGTCGACGACCTCGCGCCCGCCGAGCGCGGCCGCCTGGTCACCGTCTCCGCGGGAAACCGGCGCCTCGCGTTCCGGCATCCGCTGATCGGTTCCGCGGTGGTGGAGCTCGCGACCGCGGCCGAGCGCCGCCGGGCCCACCGAGCGCTCGCCGACGCGCTCGACGACCAGTTGGAGCGCCGCGCCTGGCACCTGGGCGAGGCGGCCACCGGACCGGACGAGCAGGTGGCGTCCCTGCTGGAGGAGACGGCGCGGCGCCGGCTGCGGCGCGGCGACGCGCTCGGCGCGGTCACGGCGCTGACCCGGGCCGCCGGGCTCAGCCCCAGCGCGGCGGACGAGAGCCGACGGCTCGCCGAGGCGGCGTACGTCGGGGTGGACTCCAGCGGTGAACTGGCGGACGCCACCCGCCTGTTGGCGGGGGCCAGGCTCGTGCATCCGGACACCGGGCAGGAGTCGCTGCACGCGGCGGCAGCCGCCGCGTTCCTCCTCCTCAACACGGACGGCGACATCGCCACCGCCTATCGTCTGCTGGTCGGGGCGATCGAGTCGGGGGACCACGGCTTCGACGCGACCGACCCCGCGCTCGTCGAAGCGCTGCATCTCCTCGTGCTGCTGTGCTGGTACGCGGGTGAACCCGAGCTGTGGGGACCGCTGTTCACGTTCGTGGACCGGCTGAGGCCCGCGCCGACCGAGCTTTTGTGGGTCGTCACGCGGACGTTCGGCGACCCGGCGCGCACCGGGGCCGAGGCCCTGCCCCGCCTGGAGAAGCTGATCGCCGCGGTCGGCGACGATCCCACCCTTGTCGTCCGGGTGGGCACCGCCTCGGTCTTCCCCGACCGGCTCGGCGACTTCCGGTGGGCGACGCGCCGTTTGATCGAACAGGGCCGTGCGGGCACCGCGCCCGTACGCCGCCATCTGGGCGCCCTGATGCATCTGGGCCTGGACTACATCCACCTGGGCCGCTGGGACGACGTGACGGAGCTGGCCGCCGAGGGGCTCGGGCTGTGCGAGAGCCACGACTACCGCTTCTACGCCTGGTACTTCCAGTACATGCAGGCCGTCGTGGCGGGGGCGCGCGGAGACGTGGAGACCGCAGCCGCGCTCGCCGAGGAGATCGTGCGGTGGGCGACGCCGCGCGGGGTGCGCGGCGCCCGGTACTTCGCGTGCCACGCGCGGGCGCTGGCCGCGCTCGGCGCCGGTGACTTCGAGACCGCGTACCGGCAGGTCTGCGAGCTCAACCCGCCGGGGACCGTGGCCCCTTACGTGCCGATCGCGATGTGGAGCGCCCTGGATCTGGTCGAGGCGGCGCTGCGGACGGGGCGGACCGAGGAGGCGGTCGCCCACGCCGCGGCGATGCGGGAGTCCGCGATGGCCGAGGTGTCGCCGCGCCTCGCGCTGCTCGTCCTTGCGGGCGAGGCGCTGGCCGGCACCGGGGAGGAGTCCCTCGACCTGTTCCGGCGGGCGCTGGCCCTTCCTGGGCTCGACCGCTGGCCGTTCGACACCGCGCGGGTCCGCCTCTTCCTCGGGGAGCGGCTGCGGCGGCTGCGGGTGACGGCGGAGGCCCGGGAGCAGCTGGGCCTGGCGCACGATGCCTTCCGGCGGCTCGGCGCCGGGCCCTGGTCGGCGCGGGCAGCGGCCGAACTGCGGGCCAGCGGGCGGTCCGCGCCGAGCGCCGCCCGGCCCAAGGCCGGCGCGCTGACCGCGCAGGAGTTGCAGATCGCGACGCTCGCGGCGACCGGCCTGACGAACAAACAGATCGCGGAGCGGCTGCTGCTGTCCCACCGGACGATCGGCACCCACCTCTACCAGATCTATCCGAAGCTGGGCATCACCTCCCGCGCGGCCCTGCGGGACGCGCTGTCCGGTCTCGACGTCGAAGAGGACGGGTGACCCGGTGCTCAGTCATGTGACGTATGTGGAGCGGAGCGGCCCCGCGCACAGTGAACGCCAAGCGATCGGTTCCGCCGGCCAGGTGTGAGGTGTCGGAGAGGAGAGGGGAACGGCATGCCCGTCGACGACATCCACTGGCCGTCGGGTTTCTCACCGGACCAGGCCCACGGCTACTGCCGGGCCGAGGCCCTCGTGCACGCCCCGCCCGCCCGTGTCTTCGCCCTGCTCGGAGACACGGCACGGTGGGCCGACTGGGTTCCGGGCGTCACCCGGGTCCGGGCCGGACCGCTCGACGGGGCGTTGGACGTGGTCTTCCTCGGGCGCTCCTTCGAGGTCTACGTGGGCGAACGCGAGCCGCCCCGGCGTCTTGGCTGGTCGGGTGTCGGCGCGGGGGTGCAGTCGTACCGGGCCTGGCTCCTCACCCCCGTCGGCGCGGACACCCACGTGCTGACGGCGATCGTGGTCCGGGGGCCGGCCACCGGGGCTGTGCGCACGGTGTCCGACCGGTGGGCGCGGCGCCTCAACGCGCGGTGGGTCGCGCGCCTCAAGAGCCTCGCGGAGAACGGCTCGCAGGGGGACGTCGACCGGACGTCGAGGGACGGAATCTAGACTCGGTCGCGTGAGAGCCGACGCAGCACGCAACCTCGAGGCCGTCCTGACCACCGCCGCCCGTATGCTCGCGGCGGACCCGGGCACCACCATCGCGCGCATCGCCGCCGAGGCAGGCGTGGACCGGCGCACCGTCTACCGGCGCTTCGCCTCACGCGACGAGCTCCTCACCGCCATCCACCAGGCCCGCGTCACCGCCATCGAGGCCGCCGTCGAGGACGCCCGGCTGCGCGAGGCCCCGGTACCGGTGGCCCTGCACCGCTACGTCGAGAACATCATCGAGGTCAACCGCACCTGGCCGGTCGACCTCACACATATGCTCGCCGACGACGCCGTCCGGGGCCGCAGGGACGCCGTCATCGACGAGGTCGACACGTTCCTGCGGCGCGCGGTCGACGAGGGCGTGCTGCGCGGCGATCTGCCCGAGGGCTGGGCCGGCGAACTGCTCCCCCAGCTCATGCACCTGGTGTCGCGCCGCATGCCCGAACTCGGCGCCGGGCAGGCCGCGGACGTCGTCGTCGACACCCTGCTGCACGGGCTCGGGACCGGCCGGACCGCCGCGTCACCGGTGTGAGCGCTCGGGTGTGACGCCCACGAGCGGGATGCCGAGTGCCGCCTCGATCGCGGCGACGGTCCCCGCGGGCTCCACCGCGTGCACGGTGGTGAAGCCCAGGGCGGCGGCCGGGGGCAGGTGCTGAGCGGTGTCGTCGACGAACACGCACTCCTCGGCGGTGAGGCCGAGCCGGGCGAGCACGAGGCGGTAGAGCTCCGGCTCGGGTTTGCGGAGGCCGTGGCGTTCGGAGAGCACCACGGCGTCGTAGAGCCGGTTGACCGCATAGCCCTGGTAGAGGTTCCACGGGGTCAGGCCGACGGAGTTCGAGAGGATGCCGACCTTCACGCCGGCCCGCCGGGCGACGGCCGCGGCCACGATCACCGTCGGCTCGGGGCGCAGGTCGGCGAAGATGCGGCCCATCAGGTTGTCGGGCCGCACGCGCAGCAGCCGGCCCGCGACCGCGTTCCACTCGCGCTGGCCGATCGCGCCGCGTTCCAGGTCCTCGGTGATCCGGATCCCCTCCGGCGTCAGTGCGAGGTCGGTGAGCAGGGTGCCCTCCGCCAGGCCCTCGCGCCGTTCGAAGGCGAGAGCGGCGGGCAGCAGTGGTGTCGTCAGGACGCCGCCGAAGTCGAGGACGAGGCCCTTGAGGCGCGGACCCCTGCTTACGTGTGAACTCACGTGTTCCCCTGTCGGTGCGGATGTGCAGGGAACACGCCGAGGACGCGCACCTCGGACGAGAAGAACCTCAGCTCTTCCAGGGCGAGGGCGACGCGTTCGTCGTCGGGGTGGCCCTCGATCTCCACGTAGAAGCGGCTGGCGTTGAGGCCCGCGCCGATCTGATAGCTCTCGATCTTGGTGAGGTTCACGCCGCCCGCGGCGAATCCGCCGAGCGCCTTGTAGAGCGCGCTGGGGATGTTGCGCACGCTGAAGAAGAGGCTCGTCATCGTCGGACGGCCGGTGTCGGGGGCGAAGTCCGCGTCCGCGGACAGGACGACGAAGCGCGTGGTGTTGTCCGGGTCGTCCTCGACCCCCGCGCGCAGCACGTCGAGTCCGTGGAGCGCGGCGGCCGCGGGCGGGGCGAGCGCCGCGTGCCGGGGGTCGCCGAGTTCGGCGACCTCCCGTGCGGCGCCCGCGGTGTCGTCGCTGACCAGGGTGCGCCAGCCGCCTTCGCGCAGCAGCTTGCGGCACTGGCCGAGGGCGTGCACATGACTGCGTACGCACTCCACCTGGTCCAGGGTCGTGCCGGGCACGGCCATCAGGTCGAAGCGGATCGCGAGAAAGTACTCGGCGACGATGAAAAGGCCCGACTCGGGCAGCAGATGGTGGACGTCCGCGACGCGGCCCGCAGCGGAGTTGTCCACCGGGATCACGGCGACGTCGGCCGCGCCGAGCGTCACGGCGTCCAGGGCCTGCTCGAAGCCGGTGCAGGGCAGTTCGGCGTTGTCGGGGAACAGAGCCTGCGCCGCCGTGGCCGAGTTGGAGCCGGGTTCACCCTGATATGCGACGGTCGTCACCGTGTGGAGCCTTTCCGAAGGAGCGTATGGGCGGGCGGCAGCAAGCGAGTCGCGTACCGCACTGCTGAAGTATCGGTGCACAGGCCTCCAACAGGCGCACGGTGGGGGTCGGTTCGGTGATCTCGTCCAGGATGAGCGCGTCGGTGTACACCGCGGCGACCACGTGATGGGCCGCGTCCGAGACCCGCCGGACGCTGTCGGCCAGCCGGGCCGAGGACGACGGGGTGACGGTTTCGTCCAGTGCTGCCGCGAGGCCGAGCCGTGCGTCGTGGAGCACGGCGGCGTGCTCGGTGGTCCCGGACGTGTCGGCCACGTGGCGGGCCGCGCCGAGGGCCAGCGCCGCGACGGCCGTCCAGTGAAACGCCGCGTGCTCGGCGCGCAGCGGCGTCGCCGTCGTGCGCGTGACCAGTCCGGTGGGCACGTGCAGGTCCGTCAGGCGGACAGCCGCGGTGCGGTCCGTTCCCGTACGGGGACGAGAGGCGCCCTCGACGAGCCGGGCGGGAACCACGTAGAGGTCGTCGGCGAGCCGCAGCGCGTGCCAGTTCCCGCGCGCCGCGGAGGGTGGGCGGTGCCACCGGCCGGACAGGCGGTAGCCGTCCGGGGTGGGTCGCACCCCGGACGGCTGCCGTGCCCCGGCGTCGGGTTCGGCGGCGGGCAGGGGTGCGGCCCAGTTCCATGTGGTCGTGAACGCCTGCCAGGACGCGGCGGGATCGGCGTGGGCCAGGCCCTCGTAGAACGCGAGGACCCGGGAGAGCGGCGCACGCGGTCCGAGGAGGGTGCGGGGCCCGCCGTGGACGTGGGCGGTCATGGGGTGGGGCCGCCTGTCGGGGGCTGTCGGCGCCGCCGGGCGATCGCGCCGTCCTGAATCGTGCATCGGCTTCTTCCCGTTTCCGTACGTGGACCGCCTCCGTCGGCACATGTCCACTCAGCAGGACAACGTGTTTGAACGACTCCGAGGTTCACATGTGAACGTAGGACATGTTTCTCAAAGCGGGTACGTTCTCCGCCTCATCGAATGACGAAACCTGCCGAGACACATAAGCTGCTGCGACAGGCGGGAACACGCCGGACGAACACATGTGCCGGCCTGGATATCTGCGCCGCCTCCAGCGGGGAAGGATGTGGGGGACGATGGTGTCGTTCGACGGGTCGATGGTGGGACGGGAGAACGAGCAACAGGTGCTGACCGCGTTCGTGCGGGGTACGGACGCCCAGGCGCTCGTGCTGCGGGGCGAGACGGGGGTGGGCAAGAGCGCGCTGCTCGACCATGCCGCCGCGCTGGCCGCGGACGAGGACCACCGGGTGATCAGGGCGGCGGGTGTCGAGGCGGAGGCTGAGCTGCCGTTCTCCGGGCTGCACCAGTTCCTGTATCCGCTGCTGCCCAGCATCGACCGGCTCGACGAGGTGCAGCGCCGGGTGTTCGACGTGGTCTTCGGGCGGAGCGAGGGCGCGCCGCCCTCGGTCATGACGCTGGGGATCGCCGTCCTCGACCTGCTGTCGCTCGCCGCCTCGCAGCGGCCGCTGCTGCTCGTCCTGGACGACGGCCAGTGGCTCGACACGTCGAGCACCGAGGTGTGCGGCTTCGTGGGGCGCAGGCTCACCGGCAGTTCGGTGCGGCTCGCGGTCGGCCTGCGTTCGGACGTGCCGTCGGGGTTCGACACGGCGGCGCTGCCGGACCTTCCGGTGACGACGCTCTCGGACGAGGCGTCGCAGCGCCTCCTCGACCTGCGCCACCCCGGCCTGGACGGGCGGATCCGCGCCCGGGTCCTGGACGAGGCGCGCGGAAACCCCCTGGCCCTGCTGGAACTTCCGCCCCACGTGATGCGCAGCGTCCGCAGCGCGAACGACGGGGCGACGCTGCCGGACCCCTTCACGGGCACCCCGCTGCCCCAGCGGCTCCAACAGGTGTACGGCGCCCGGATCGCGGCGCTCGACGGCGTCGTACGCGGGGAGTTGCTGCGCGGCGCCCTGGACGGCGGTGGCGCGGGAGCGGCGGCCGGGCGCACCCGCTACCGCATGGCGGGCGCCGAACAGGCGGCGGCCGACGGCCTGTTGGACCTGGATCCGCTCTCCGGCGACTTCGTGTTCCGGCATCCTCTGGTGCGCTCGACGGTCGTGCAGATGTCGACCCCGAACGAACGGCGCGCGGCGCACGCCGCGCTGGCCGAGGTGCACCGGGACGACGTGGAGCGGCACGCCATGCACCTGGCGGCGGCGACCGTCGACCCGGACGAGGAGGTCGCGGCCGCCCTGGAGGCGGCGGCGGACTCGGCGACCCGGCGGGGCGGCGCGCGGGCCGCCGTGGCCTGGCTGACCCGGGCCGCGGAGCTCAGCCCGGGCCGCGAGACGCGGACACGGCGCCTCGACGACGCCGCGTTCATCGCCTCGCACGCCGGACTCCTCGACCGGGCACGGCAGTTGGTCCGCCTCGACGCGGCGTCCGGCGGCGCCGGGTCGCCGGCCGCGGTGATCGCGTCGGCGTATGTCGCGCTGTACGAGGACGGCGACGTACGGACCTCGCACCGGCAGGTCGGCGCGGCGATCGAGAGCGTCCGCGACGACGGTGTGACGGAGCCGAACGAGCTGCTGACCCGGCTGGTGAACCTGCTCCTCGCCATCAGCCAGTACGCGAGCGACGCCGAGGCGTGGCGGCGCACCCATGAACTCCTCGACTCGCTGGGCGCGTTGGTGCCCCCGCTGTCGCGGATCTACGAGGACGCGTGGGGCGACGTCGTCCGGCGCGGCGCCGGGGTGCGCGAGCGTGTGGAGCGGGCGTTCACCGAGCCGCGCGCCCTCGAACCGTGGGACGTCACGCGCCTGGGCGCCGCCGCCTACCACGTGGACACGCTCAGCCAGTACCGGCCGCGGTTCCAGCGCGTCGTCGACCGGGAGGTCGAGACCGGGGCCGTGTCGACGGGCATGACGATGCTGCACCACATCATGCTCGACCAGATGGCGGGGGGTGAGTGGGACGAGGCCGAGCGCACCGGGCTGCGCAATCTGGAGGTCACCACGTCCCACGGCAACACGCTGTTCGCGCACCACACGCGCGCGTACCTCGGGTTGCTCGCCGCCCTGCGCGGCCGGACGGACGACGCACGCGGGCTCCAGGCCGGCGTCGACGCCTGGGCGCGGCCGCGCGGCGTCGGCTTCCTCACGCAGATCACCGATGCGATCGGCACCGCCGCCGCGCTCGCCGACGGCGACTACGAGGCCGCGTATCTGCACGCCATCGGCATCACACCGCCGGGCACGTTCGCCGCCTACGCGCACCAGGCGCCCCGCACGCTGCTCGACCTGGTGGAGGCGGCCCTGCACACCGGCCGCACCGAGCAGGCCCGGCGGCACGCCGTCGCCGCGCGGGACGCCGGGCTGCCCGCCGTCTCGCCGCGTCTCGCGCTGGTCACCGAGGGCGCGCTCGCTCTCACCTCGGCCGACGCGGGCGAGGCCGAGAGCCACTTCCGGCGGGCCGAGGCGCTGCCCTCCGCGGCCGGATTCCCGTTCGAGCTCGCCCGGATCCGGCTCGCCCACGGCATCCACCTGCGGCACACCCATGACCGCAAGGCGGCCCGGGTCCCGCTCACACTCGCCGCGGAGACCTTCGAGCGCCTGGGCACACCTCCCTGGACCGAGCGCGCCCTCGCGGAGCTCCGCGCCACCGGCACACCCACACCCGCCGGGGCCGCCCATCTGACGGACCTCACCTGGCAGGAGCGCCGGATCGCCGACCTCGCGGCCGGCGGCCTGACCAACAAGGAGATCGGGGCGCGGATGCATCTGTCGCCGCGCACGGTCAGCTCCCATCTGTACCGGGTGTTCCCCAAGCTCGGCATCACGTCCCGGGCGGCGCTGCGCGACGCGCTGGGGAGGCTGCCGGAGGACCAGCACGTGTGAGGTCACCGCTCGGCGGGACGGCCGCGGACGCCCTGTTCGCGGAGCCAGGCGAGCACATGGTCGGCGACGGAGTGCCATCCGTCGTCGATGACGAGGCTGTGGCCGCGGTTGACGAACTGCTTCAGATCGGTCACCGCCGCCGTGTCGCCGTACCGCTTGTAGCCGGCGCGGGTGGCTTCGTCGGGTACGAGACGGTCCTCCTGCCCCGAGACGAGCAGCAAGGGTCCTCGTGCGGTGCGGGCGATGTCCGCCTCCCGCCCCTGCGCGAGGTCGGTGAGCAGGCGGTACGGGGCCGGCACGGCGAAGGCCTCGTGGAGCCGGCCTGCCTCCGCCGCCGACAGCGTGTTCGCGACGAGGCGGTGGAACTGCTCCGGCGTCAGGGTCACCGTCCGTCCGTCGGGGTCGGCCCTGAGCTCGTGCGGCAGCGGGGTCTGTCGCGCTGGGGCGGGTGCGATGGCCACCGCGGCGCGGCCGAGGTCGGCCGTGATGAGGTGCTGGGCGACGTGTCCGCCCACCGCGTGCCCGACGATCACCGGCGCCGTGTCGAAGGACCGCACGATGTCCGCGTAGTGCTCGGTGAGCGCGTCCAGACCGAGGGCGCTCAGCGCACGGGGCGATGCCCGCAGTTCCCGTACGGTGTCGGGCTCTCCCGGCCAGGCGGGCGCCACGGCGCGGAACCCGAGGCCGGCGAAGCGGTCCACCCATGGCTCCCAGGACCGCGCGTGCAGCCACGCGCCATGGATGAACACCACGGGAGTCTGTTTCACGGTTGGCTCCTTGGACCACGACGACCGTCCGGTATGGGTGTACCGACCGCTTCAGGATCCTTCGCGGGAGGCCGCCGGACGACAGTCGAATGACTGAATGTCGCGTGCTCCGGGGATTTCGACGGTCAACTTACTTATGTACGTCGTCCCGCGGAGCACGACAGTGGTGCGCGTCAGCTTCCTCCGCAGGGAAGGATCCACCCGTCATGAGTGGCTCTCCACCAGGTGTCCAGGTCAATCCGAGGGCGCCGCACGGCCGTTCCCGGCTGGCCCTGGACATCGAGCGCGTCCTGGACGTCCGCCGGCGTCAGACGATCAGGGCCGAGTTCCGGTTCGACCCGGAGACCCCGCTGACCGTGCGTGTCGAACTGGGCATCGAGGGCGGCCGGTCCGTGGTGTGGCGGATCGGGCGCGACCTCCTGCGGCAGGGCCTGTCCGCGATGAGCGGCCTCGGGGACGTGCAGATCTGGCCGACCGGGCCCGCGCCCCGTCACACGGCGCGGCTCCAGCTGGTCTCCGGTGACATGGCCGCGCTGTTCGATCTGCCGGTGCCGCCGCTCGCCGCGTTCCTCGAGCACACCTATGAATGGGTTCCCGCCGGTCGGGAGCTCGCGCACCTCGACTGGGACGCCACGGCGACGGATCTGCTCGACGGACCCGGGGCACCGTCCGACTGACGCCGCGGTCCGGGCAGACTGCGGTATCTCACTTCGAGGGGCAGGCGGGGCATGGGCAGGGGCATACGGCCGGCGCACACCGGGCGTCAGCTGGGGTTGACGAATCTCACCGTCGTGGCGAGCGCGCTGCTCGCCGCGCTGATCGGTGTCGCGTTCGCCGTGCTGTTGTGGGCGATCTCCGACGCGAACAGTTCGGTGTCGGCCCGGCGGGCGTCGCGTACGGCGCTGGTCGAGGCCGGGACGATGGAGCAGTTGCTGCTCGACCTGGAGACGGGTCAGCGCGGCTTCGTGATCACGAAGAAGGAGGAGTTCCTCCGGCCGTGGCCGGCCGCGCGCAAGGCGCTGCCCGCGGCGGCCGAGCGGTTCACGACGAGCGCCACGTCCGCGCAGCAGCGCCGGGCCGCCGAGCGGATCGCGCGCGGCGTCAAGTCGTTCCTCGACGACTACTCGGTTCCGCTCGTCGCGATGGTGCGGCGCGGTGATCCCGCTGCGGCGGGCCTCCAGGAGACCGCCGAGGGCAAGAAGCGGGTCGACACGCTGCGGGCCTGGTTCGACCGCTACATGAAGGACGAGCGGGCCCAGCTCGCGGAGCGCACGGACGCGGCAGGGGTCAACAGCCGTCAGGCCGTGCTCGCCGCCACGCTCGGCCTCGCCGGTTCGCTGGCGCTGGTCGCCGTCTTCACCGTGTTGCAGCACCGGGCGGTGGTCAGGCCGGTGCGGGGCGCCGCGGGGGCGGCCCAGGAGCTGGCGGGCGGTGACCTCAGTGTGCGGGTGCCGCCCAGCAGGGTCGCGGAGATCGGGGCGCTGGGCACCTCGTTCAACACCATGGCGGCCTCGTTGCAGGACAGCCGGCGGCGCATCATGGAGAGCACCGAGGCCGTGCACCGGCGTACGGCGCGCGACCTGCACGACGGCGCTCAACAGCGACTCGTGAGCCTGATGATCGGCCTGCGTCTCGCGCGCGAGATGCTGGCAGGCACCGAGCCCGCGGCGATCGACCTGCTGGACCAGTCGATCGACAACGCGCAGACGGCGATCAACGAACTACGTGA
Organism: Streptomyces sp. NPDC052225; assembly: GCF_040679615.1. Classification (NCBI taxonomy): domain Bacteria; kingdom Bacillati; phylum Actinomycetota; class Actinomycetes; order Kitasatosporales; family Streptomycetaceae; genus Streptomyces; species Streptomyces sp. NPDC052225. The sequence goes on from NZ_JBFAVD010000002.1 coordinate 216,677, forward strand.
ACTGGCCTCGGGCATCTACCCGTTGGTGCTGACCGTGAAGGGCCTGGTGGCGGCGGTGCGGGACCTCGCGTCCCGCTGCCCGGTGGCCACCGTCGTCACCTGTGAGAACGAGCGCAGGATCTCCTCCGCCGTGGAGTCGAACGCGTACTTCGTGGTAGCCGAGGCGGTGACGAACGCCGTGAAGCACGCCTCCGCGTCCCGGATCGACGTCCGGATCGAGTTCGGGGACATCTTGCGGATCACGGTCGTCGACGACGGCGTCGGCGGTCTGGGCAAGGCCAGTGCGGGCAGCGGCATGACGGGCCTCGCGGACCGGGTGGCCGCGTTCGACGGCAAGCTGACCATCGATTCCCCTGCCGGGGGCGGTACCGCGCTGCTGATCCAGATCCCGATTCCGGACTGAGCCAGTACGCCGGACGCCGGACAAGGCGGCTCCGCAGATCCGTAAGGGAGTTCAGAGCGGCAAGGGCAGGGTCGCCGTGGTCGTGGCGCCCTCGCCCGGGGTGGGGCTCGCCGGCGCCGTGAGCCGTCCCGCCGCGTGGTTCGCCGTGTCGTGCCTCGTGTCGTACGTCGTGTGGTCGACGCACACCCGGATCCGCTCGGCGCCGCCACGCTCCAGGGCACGCTCGACGGCCTCGGTGACGAGGGCCTACACGTGTGCCTCGACGCGGGGCGCGGCACGCCGTACAGGACGCCGAGGTCGGCGCCGCGCAGCGGGTGTCGCTTCCACGCGACCTGGACCGGCGAGCCGTCGGCACGTGGGGGTGCCGCAACCGTCGCCCGTGCCCGGTGTCGGGGACGGCGCCGGGCGGCCGTCGATGCCCAGTCGGCCGGCCGGGTGCGGGTATCCCCGCGTCGCGGCGGCGGCCCGTTCGCGTGGCGGGTGGGGTGGTCGTCGCCGCCCCGCCAGACCGGTTGGCGTACGACGTCCCCGACTCCGCGCAGTTCACCGGCCATCGATGTCATCGCGCTCGCCAACTCCCCCGGCCGGGCGGCCGCTTCACGCCTGTGCCTGCGGCCGCTGTACCTCCAAGGCCTGGCCGGCGCCACGGACACGAGCCTCACCGTCGCGACGGGGCCGCGCGCCCCGTGACCGTGCCGGCGGCGGCCTCGTCGCCGAGCCGGCGGCGGTCGTCGCGGGACAGGCCGCCCCAGACGCCGTACGTCTCCCCGTGCCGGAGGGCGGTCGCCGCGCAGGTCGTACGGACCTCGCAGCCGGCGCAGATGCGGCGGGCGCGCTCCTCGCGGGTGCGGCGGGCGGGGCCGCGTTCTCCGGACGGCGAGAAGAAGGCGGAACTGTTCATGCCGCGGCAGGCGGCGCGCTGCTGCCATTCCCAGTCGACGAGGAGCGGCCTCGGTTCGGTGCGCATGACGGTCCTTCCGGTGGGTGCGGGTGCGGGGTGTGCGGTGAGCGGGCGGGTCACTCGGCGAGCTGGGCGGCGAGCTCGTCCCAGTCCACGCCGTCGAGTTCGGTGCCGGGCGGTACGAGCCCGTACGTCTCGGCGAGCCACTCGGCGACCGGCGCGGCGTCGAGTTCGATGAGCGCCGTGCGGTCGCCGCCGAGACGGATCCGCAGGCAGTCGGTCTCGCCGTCCTCGTCGAGCACCGGCCAGAGCGCCACGTCCCCTTCGCCGGTACGGGCGTTCAGGCCCTCGGCGAGCAGTTCGCGGGAGAAGACCCAGCGCACCGAGCGCGGTCCTTGACCGGTGAAGACCAGGCAGACGGCGAGGGGGTCACCTGCGTCGTACGAGAGCTCGCAGTTGAGCGCGAGTCCGAGTTCGGACGTGACCCAGTGCGTGACGACGAGGGAGAGGTGGGACTCGTTCATGGTTGCCTCCTCGGGCGTGGCCGGTTCTCCGGCCGGGTTGACGGGGGTCAGTCGATGGCACGCAGGGTGCCGGGGTGGCGTCGCGCGGCGGCGAACGCCTCGATCACGCCGGTCGCCAGCAGGACGGAGCCGCCGACGTCGGCGAGCTGCCCCGGGGACTCGTACGGGAAGGCGGTCATGAACAGGCCCGCCGACACGATCACCGCGTTCAGTACGTCGTCGTGGACGAAGACGTGGCTCACCGAGGACGAGGTGGCGGAGACGGCCATGGTCAGCCCGCGCAGGAGCCAGCCGCACCCGGTCCACACGCCGAGCAGCAGAACCGTGTCCGCCCGGCCGTGGGCGAGCAACGCGCCGAGCACCAGGGTCGCGACGCCGCCGGCGGCCAGGAGCCAGCGCACAGCGGCCGACGCCCGCGACGCGTGGACCGCGAGCACTTGGAGCACGCCCTGCGCCGCGAGGTGCACCCCGAAGAGCGCTCCGACGGCCGGCACCGTGCGGCCGGGGCTGACGAGCAGCGCCGCCCCGGCCGCGGCCGAGACCAGGGAGCCGGCCAGCATCGTCTTCCGGGTCAGAACCCCACCCGGTCCGGCGACGACGCGTGCGGCGGACCGGTCGGTCGGCGTGCGGAGCTCGTCTCGGAGGGATTCCAGCTGGGCCATGTCCACTTCCCGTTCCTGATGCACACGTGGTGCTCGCATGTGCTGCTTGCCTGTCCTTGATCCGGAACATGTGGGTCCGGGTCCGGTCCCGGGACGTTTCCGCCGCGGTGGCTTTCCCCGGAGCCAAGCGACAGTCTCGGATCACGGCACATCCAGGTCTGTCGTGCGTCCCCTCGGTCTCCGTCGGGGCTGCCGCAGACCGATGTAGGGACCACCCCACACCGGGGCCGGAGCCACTCATCTGACCTGCGCCGATGTCCGCGCGCCGGCGGGGCATGCCGGGCGTGGTGCGGTTGATCGCCGAAGGCGCCGCCCGTGGTCACATGTGTACGAAAAGGTGCCCGTCCACGTCGGTCGCCGTCTCCCACACGTGCGTACGCCCGACCGGGCTAATATGCCGCCATGAGTCAACCACTGCGGGCGGTGCTCGGCGAAGACCAGCCGATCGTGCGCGAGGGCATCGCCGCCATTCTGCGGAGCGCGGGCATCGACGTGGTCGCGTCCGTCGAGAACGCGGTGGACCTCGTCCGCGCGGCCGACGAGCACCGGCCCGACGTGGTGATCACCGACATCCGGATGCCGCCGGCCCTGGAGGCGGACGGCCTGGACGCGGTGCGCAAGATCCGCGCGGCCCGGCCCGAGACGGCCGTCATCGTCCTGTCCCAGTTCCTCGACGCGTCGTACGCGCTCGACCTGGTCGGGGACGATCCGAGCGGCGTCGGCTATCTGCTCAAGGAGAAGGTGGCCAGCCCGCAACTCCTCATCGACGCAGTGGAGCGCGTCGTCGCCCGCGACTCGGCGCTCGACCCGGACGTGATCTCGGCGCTCCTGGGCCGCAAGCGTCCGGAGGATCCGCTGGCCGCGCTGACGCCGAAGGAGCGCGAGGTCCTTGCCCTGATGGCCGAAGGGCACTCGAACACGGGCATCGCCGAGCGGCTCTTCGTGAGCGTCGCGGCCATCGAGCGGCACGTGACCGGCATCTTCCTGAAGCTGGGCCTCAGCCAGGCGGCTTCGGGCCAGCACCGGCGGGTCCTCGCGGTGCTGCGCTACCTCGGGCAGTGATCACGCACCGGGCTCTCACTAGGCCGAGGGTTCGAACAGCCCGCGCAGGTCGGCGTCGAACAACTTGTCCTTCGCCACGAACGACTTGATCCCCGCGCCGTGCAACTCCTCGGCCGACCAGGCGGACTTGTCGGTGGAGGTGAGCACGATCCGCGGCGGGTGTTCCTCCTCGGTGAGCCGGCGGGCCACGCTCAGCCCGTCCACATCCGGCAGGTGCAGATCGAGCAGCAACCCGTCCGGACGGTGCGTGCGCACCGCCTCCAGCGCCGAGGCACCGTCCCAGGACTCCGCCACGACACGCAGGCCGCGGGCCGTCAGCAGCATGGTCGCGATGCGGCGGAATCCGGGGTCGTCGTCGACGACGACGATGTTGATGCACATGGTCTCAGCATGCCCAACGGCGCGACGGGTGGGCCATAGGGGGAGCCCTACGGTTTGTGTATGGCTCAGGTAAAACGCGTTTCACCTGTCGTGTCCCCCTGCGGCCCGGCCGAGGCCGCTGCGGGTGCGCAACGGTACTTCCTTGATGAAGAGCGTCATCAGGAGGGAGAGCAGGGCGACGGGTGTGACGTACAGGAAGATGTCGCCGATGCCGTGCCCGTACGCGCTCTCCAGCCAGGTGCGGACCTGCGCGGGCAGCGCGCCGAGGTCCGGGAGGCCGCCGCCGGAGGTCTTCGCCGCCGCGGCCCGGTCCTGCGGGCCGAGCTGCGCGACGGTCTCCCGTGTGTAGCGGCCGATGCGTTCGGTGAGCAGGGAGCCGAGCACCGAGACGCCCACCGCGCCGCCGAGGGAGCGGAAGAACGTGATGGTGGACGAGGCGGTTCCGAGATCGTCCGGGGCGACCTGGTTCTGGGTGCACAGCACGAGGTTCTGGAGCGTCATGCCGACGCCGAGGCCGATCAGCGTCATGCAGGCGGCGACATACCCGTACGAGGTGTCGTAGCGGAGCATGCTCAGCAGGCCCAGACCCGCGGTCAGCAGGATGCCGCCCGCGAGGAGCCACACCTTCCAGCGCCCGGTGCGGGTGATGATCCGGCCGGAGACCAGGGACGCGACGAACAGGCCCAGGATGAACGGGATCGTCATGAGACCGGACTTCGTCGGGGAGTCGCCGCGCGCGAGCTGGAAGTACTGGCTGAAGTAGATCGCGCCCACGTAGAGCGCCGTGCCGGTGAACAGCGAGGCGACCGAGGCGAGGGCGATGGTGCGGTTGCGGAACAGACGCAGCGGGATGATCGGCTCGCTCGCACGTGTCTCGACGTAGAGGAAGACGAGGGTCAGGGCGAGTGTGCCGCCGACCGACACGTATGTCTGCCAGGACAGCCAGGCGTAGCGGTCGCCCGCGAAGGTGATCCAGATCAGCAGGAGGCAGGCCGCGGCGGTGACGAAGAAGGCTCCGGCCCAGTCGACCTTGACCGCGCGCCGGGTGACGGGGAGGTTCAGGGTGCGTTGCAGGACGACGAGGGCGACGACCGCGAAGGGGATGCCGACGAACAGGCACCACCGCCAGCCGAGCCACGAGGTGTCGGTGATGACACCGCCGAGCAGCGGCCCGCCGACGGTGGCGACGGCGAACGTCGCGCCCAGGTAACCGGAGTAACGGCCGCGCTCGCGCGGGGAGATCATCGCCGCGAGCACGACCTGTGACAGCGCGGCGAGGCCGCCGCCGCCCACGCCCTGGATGACGCGGGCGGCGATCAGCGTGCCCGGGTTCTGCGCGACACCGGCGACCAGGGACCCGAGGGCGTAGACGCTCAGCGCCGACTGGACCAGGACCTTCTTGCTGAACTGGTCGGCGAGTTTGCCCCACAGCGGCGTCGATGCCGTGACCGCGAGCAGGGACGAGGTGACGACCCATGTGTACGCGCTCTGGCCGCCGCCGAGGTCGCCGATGATCCTCGGCAGGGCGTTGGTGACGACGGTGGAGGAGAGGATGGAGGCGAAGAGTCCGAGCAGCAGGCCCGAGAGGGCGCGCATGATCTGCGCGTGGGTCATGGGGGCGGGGCCCGGGCCGGCGTGTGCGTCGGTGGGCAGCTCGGCCCTGGGGACCGGTCGCGGTCGTGGCGTGGTGGTCATGGGGTTCGGTGTCCTGTCACTGTCTGTCATTGCCTCAGGCAACGAAGAGGGGGAGGTGTACGGGGATGCGCGCGGGGGCGGGGCGCTCAGCGCAGGATGCGCCGCGCGACGTTCGTCGTGACCAGGTCGAGGAGTTCCTCGCCGCGGCCGGAGAGGATCGTGCGGATGGCGTAGAGGGTGAACCCCTTGGCCTGCTCGGAGCTCACGGCGGGCGGCACGGAGAGTTCCTGACGTGCCGTCATGACTTCGACGAGCGCCGGGCCTTCGTGGGCGAAGGCACCCTTGAGGGCGTCCTCCAGGTCGCCGGGGCGTTCCACCCGGCGGCTCCACAGGCCGACCGCGGCGGCGACGTCCGCGAGCCGTGGATTGTCCAGCTCGGTCGCGTAGTTGACGATGCCGGCGGCCTTCATCTCCAGCTCGACGAAGTTCAGGGAGCCGTTGTTGAACACGACGATCTTCGCCGGCAGGTCGTTCTGCCGCAGCGTGAACAGCTCGCCGAGGAGCATGGTGAGGCCGCCGTCCCCGGACAGGGAGACCACCTGGCGCCCCGGGTGCGCCGCCTGCGCGCCGACGGCGTGCGGGAGGGCGTTGGCCATCGTGCCGTGGTTGAACGAACCGACGAGCCTGCGGCGGCCGTTGAACGTGACGTACCGTGCCGCCCACACCACCGGCGAGCCGACGTCCACGGTGAAGACGGCGTCCTGCTCCGCCAGCCGGTCGACGGTGCGGGCCACGAACTGCGGGTGGATCGGGGTGCGTTCGTGGTCGTTGACGGCGAGCGAGTCCAGCGACTTCCGGCTCCGTGCGTAGTGGCCGAGGGCCCGGTCGAGATGGGCGCGGTCCGTCTTGGGAGCGAGCAGCGGAAGGAGCGCGGGCAGGGTGTCCCGCACACTGCCCAGCAACGGCAGGTCCACGTACGCGCGACGGCCGATCTGCTCGCCGCGCACGTCGAGTTGGACGATCTTCGCGTCCCGTGGATAGAACTGCCGGTAGGGGAAGTCGGCGCCGAGGATCAGCAGGGTGTCGGCCTCCTCGATGGCCTTGTAACCGGAGGCGAAGCCGAGGAGTCCGGTGAGCCCGACGTCGTACGGGTTGTCGTACTCGACGTGTTCCTTGCCGCGCAGGGTGTGCACGATCGGGGCCTTGAGCGTCTCCGCGAGGCGGATCAGGTCCTCATGGGCTCCGGCGGTGCCCGCGCCGGCCAGGACCGTCACCCGGCGGGCGTCGTCGAGAAGGCTCGCGGCGGCGCGCAGGGCGGCGTCGTCGGGCCGCACGACGGACCGCGCGGGGCGTACCACCGCCGGCGCCGCGCCGCGTGCCGTCTTGGCGAGGAAGACCTCTCCGGGCACGATCACGACGGCCACTCCCCTGCGTTCCACGGCCGCCCGCATCGCCAACTCCAGGATGCGCGGACCGGATTCGGGGTCGGTGACCGTCTCCGCGTACACGCTGCACCCCGCGAAGAGCTGCTGTGGCCGGGTCTCCTGGAAGTAGCCCGAGCCGATCTCGCCGCCCGGGATCTGCGCGGCGATCGCGAGCACCGGCACGCGGCTGCGCTGGGCGTCGAAGAGGCCGTTGATCAGATGGAGGTTGCCGGGGCCGCAGCTCCCGACGCAGACGGCGAGCTCCTCCGTGAGGCCGGCCTCGGCCGCCGCCGCGAGCGCCGCGCTCTCCTCGTGCCGCACATGGACCCAGTCGACTCCGTCGGCCCGGCGGATGGCGTCCGTCAGACCGTTGAGGGAGTCACCGGGCAGTCCGTACAGCCGCTGCACGCCGGACGCGGCCAGGGATGCGATGACGTGGTCAGCGAAGGTGTTCATACGTGTCGCCTTTCGTCGGTGGTGAGCGCGTCCGCCGCGGCGAACACCCGTCCAGGGTCCGGGGGCGGACATTGCTCACACATCCGTCGAATGACTGCGGGGTATGACTGCGGTTCGGCACCCCGGGTTCAGAGGAACGCGCTGAGGTACGTGAGGGCGACCTGGCGCAGGGTCCGGGCGGTGTACTCCTCCGCCGCACGGGCGTCGCCGTCCGGCTCACGGCGGTCGTTGCAGTTGACCCGGCCGAGCAGGTCCTGGAGGGCCGCCTGTTCTTTGCTCCGGGGCGGATACGGGTACGCGTACGGGTCCTCGTGGCGGCTCATGACGTGGTCCTCTCCGCGGTCTTCTCCGTGATCCTCTCTGCGGTCCGGTAGCGCACCGGCAGGGACAGCACGCCGCGGACCATGCCGACGGGGAACCACTCCAGCGCCTCGGCGGGCACGGCCAGTTCCAGGTCGGGGACGCGGGTGAGCAGGGTGTGCAGGGCGACGCGGGCTTCGAGGCGGGCGAGCGGGGCCCCCAGGCAATGGTGGATGCCGTGGCCGAAGGCGAGATGGCGGGCGGAGCGCCGGGTGACGTCCAGGGTGTCCGGGTCGCCGCCGTCCTCCTGCGGCAGGGAGCGGCTCGCCGAGGACAGGGCCACGGCGACGACGGAGCCCCGGGGGATCCGTACCCCGCCGAGTTCCAGGTCCTGTGCGGCGTAGCGGTTCGTGGTGCGCTCCACGGACGGGTCGTAGCGCAGGAACTCCTCGATCGCGCCGGGCAGCAGGCCCGGGTCGGACCGCAACAGGCCGAGCTGATCCGGATGCCGGAGCAGCGCCAGGACCGCGTTGCCGAGGAGGTTGACGGTCGTCTCGTGCCCGGCGATGACCAGCAGCGCTGCGGTGCCGACCAGTTCGTCCTCCGAGAGGCGCCCGTCGTCCTCGTCGCGGGCGGCCACGAGAACGGACAACAGGTCGTCGCCCGGTGCGCGGCGCTTCTCCTCGACCAGTTCGCGCAGGAACCCGTGCAGACGCGCCACGGCCGTCGCGTACTCGGGGTGGTTCACCTGGAAGGCGAGCGTCGTCCAGCGGCGGAAGTCGACGCGGTCGGCCTCGGGGATGCCGAGCAGTTCCGCGATGACCGCCACGGGCAGCGGCGCGGCGAACGACTCCACGAGGTCCGTCCGCCCGGCGGGCGGCAGCGCGTCGATGAGCCCGTGGGCGATCCGGGTGATCCGCGGTTCCAACGCGGCGGTCCGCTTCGGGGAGAAGGCTGCGGACACCAGGCGGCGCAGCCGGGTGTGCTCGGGCGGGTCGGACTCCAGCATGTTGCCGCCGAGGCCGGTGCCGCTCCGGTGTCCGAGGAACCCGGCCGCTTCCAGCATCGCCGCGGCCGGCTCCGGGTTCTTGAGCAGCGCCGGGTGGGTCAGTGCCGCCCGGCCGACCTCGTGGTCGACGACGATCCAGCCGGTGATCCCGGGGAAGAACTGCGCCGGGTGCACGGGCCCCTCGGCCCGCATCCGGGCGAAGCGGCGCGGCGCGTCCGCCTTGAAGTCCGGGCCCATGACGACGGGCTCGGCCGACGCACCGCCCACCGCGGTCTGCCGATACGTGTGTTCCGTATCCATGTGTGTGTCCTCGCTGAAAGGTGAGCCCGGGACAGGAGTGCTCAGGAGCAAGAGGTGTCTCCGGGGAGAAGTGTCTTCAGGGACACGGAGTGGGACCCCGTGCGGGTTCATTCGCCGGATCATGAACGGGGTGTGCGCTCCTACAATGGCCGGATGCCGAACGACTCGTCGCCCGCCGCCCTCGTGGGGCGCGACCGCGATCTGGAGCGGATCCGCGCCTGGGCGCAGGCGCCGGGGGCCGGGGCCCTGCTGCTGTCGGGGGACCCGGGCGTCGGCAAGTCCGCGGTCCTGGACGCCGTGGCCGACGCGGCCGGCGCCGGCGGTGCGCGGGTGTTGCGGGCGGCCGGCGCAGAGTTCGAGGCGGACATCAGTTACGCGGCACTGAACCAGGTCCTGCTCCCCCTGTACGACGCTCTGGACCGGCTGCCTCCCGGGAGCCGGGAGGCGATGAGCGTCGCCCTGGGCTTCGGTGCCGGGCCGCCGCCCGAGCGCCTCCTCGTCTGCAACGCCACGCTCGCCCTGCTGCGGGCGGCGGCCGAGGACAGCCCCGTGCTGCTCGTCGTGGACGACCTGCCCTGGGTCGACCGGGCGAGCGCCGCCGTCTTCGGATTCCTCGCCCGGCGCCTGACGGGGGACGCCGACCGCGTCCGGTTCCTCGGCGCGTCCCGCACGGGCGTGGCCGGCTTCTTCGACGGAAGCGGTCTGCCGTCGTACGAACTCCCCGCCCTGGACGCCGAGTCCGCCGCGCGCCTCGTGGACCTGCGCTTCCCGGACCTGGCCCACCCGGTGCGCCACCGCCTCCTGGACGCCGCGCAGGGCAACCCCCTGGCGCTGCTCGAACTCCCGGGCGCGCTGCGGGCGGACCAGCGCAGCGCGCGGGAGGTGCTGCCCGCCGTGCTGCCGCTGGGCGAGCGCCTGCAGTCCCTGTTCGTCTCCCGTGTCGGTTCCCTACCGGACGCGACCCGCACCCTGCTGCTCCTCGCCACTCTGGACGGCACCGGCGACCTCGGCGTGCTGTCCGCCGCCGCCGAGGAGAGCCTCGGCCGGAGCGACCTGCACGATCTCGACCCCGCTGAACAGGACGGCCTGGTCCGCGTACAGGAGTCGCCGCGGCGCCTGGTGTTCCGGCACCCGTTGATCATGTCGGCGGTCGTCGAGGCGGCGACCAGCAGCGCCCGGCGCGCGGCCCACCGCGCCCTCGCCCACGTCCTGGTCGACAAGCCGGAGGAACGGGCCTGGCACCTGGGCGAGTCGACGCTCAAGGCGGACGAGGACGTCGCCCTGCTCCTCGAACAGACCGCCCGGCGTGTTCTGGAGCGCGGCGACTCGGTGGCCGCGATCAGCGCGCTCACCAGGGCCGCGGACCTCAGCCCGCGGGACAGCGACCGCGCGCGCCGCCTCGCCGAGGCCGCGTATGTCGGCGCCGAGGCGATCGGCGCCCTGCACAGCGCGTCGGAGCTCCTGGAGGACGCCTGGCGGGCGGATCCCCTGCACGGTGCGTCGCTGCGCTCGGCCACCGCCGCCGTCCAACTCGTCCTGAACGGGGACGGCGACCTGGCGACGGCCCACCGCCTCCTGGTCGGCGCCATCGAGCAGGGCGACCACGGCTTCGACGCCGACGACCCGGCGCTGGTCGACGCCCTGCACTTCCTTCTGCTGCTGTGCAACTACGGGGCCAGTGAGGAACTCTGGGCCCCCTTCTACGCGGCCGTCGCCCGGCTGCGTCCCGCTCCCCCGCCGCTGCTCCTGGTCGCGGCGCGCACCTGGGGGGATCCGGCCCACGCCGACGCGGAGACGCTCAAGGCGCTGGACGAGATCATCGACGGGACGACGGCGGAGACCGATCCGGCGCGGGTGGTCCGGGTGGGCACCGCCGCCCTCTACCCGGACCGGCTGCCCGCGGTGCGCGAGGCGGCCTGGCGACTGGTACGGCAGGGGCGGGAGGGCGGAGCGGTGCGCCGGCACATCGGGGCGCTGCTGCACCTGTGTCTGGAGGACTGGCACCGGGGTGCGTGGGCCGAGGCCCTTGAGCTGTCCGAGGAGGGGCTCGCGGCGTGCGAGACGTCCGGATACACCGTCTGCACCTGGTTCTTCCAATACACCAAGGGCCTGATCACCGCCTCCCAGGGCGACTCGGCGACCGCCCACGCGCTCGCCGACGCGATGACCAACTGGGCTGCGCCACGAGGCATCCTGGAGGCTGTGCACTGCGCCCTGCATGTGCACACCCTCGCGCACATCGCCGACGGCGAGTTCGACGCGGCGTTCCGCCGGGTGAGCGCCATCAGCGAGGCCGGCAGCTTCCCTCCGTACGTCGCGCACGCGTCCTGGGTCTTCTTCGACCTGGTCGAGTCCGCCGTACGCACCGACCGTCGTGCGGAGGCGCTCGCACATGTACGGGCGCTGCGCGCGACGCAGGTGGCGGAACTCTCGCCCCGGCTCGCCCTGTTGGCGGGCGGCGCCGAGGCGCTCGTGACGGAGGACGACGCGGAGGCGAACCGACTGTTCGACGCGGCGCTCGCGCTGCCGGGGGCGGAGCGGGCGCCGTTCACCGTGGCGCGGGTGCGTCTTGCTCAGGGTGAACGGCTGCGCAGGGCACGGGCGTTGTCCGAGTCCAAGGGTCCGCTGACCGCCGCGGTGACGGCGTTCGAGCAGCTGGGCTCCGTGGCCTGGGCGGACCGCGCCCGCAAGGAACTGCGGGCGGCAGGGCGTGTGTCGGCGGGCACGGGCGACGAGGGGCACCGGGCGGCGCTCACCGGCCAGGAACGGGAGATCGCCGAACTGGCCGCGGCCGGGCTGACGAACAAGCAGATCGCGGAGCGCCTGTTCATCTCGCACCGCACCGTCGGCGCACACCTGTACCAGATCTATCCCAAGCTCGGCATCGCGTCGCGGATCGCGCTCCGGGACGCGCTGGAGCGGATGGACGAGGGCCGGGGGAACTGAGCCCCGGCGCTGCCGCTTCCAGCGTCGTCCCGGCAGTCAAACGACGGTTCCGCCGGATCGCGGACGCCCCGACCATGGGGGCGTCCGCCACCCTCCGGAAAGGACCCTCCACCATGACCGCACCCCACAGCCCCGTCATCACAAGTTCCCTGTCGGACCAGGAACGCGAGATCGCGGGCAGCGCCTTGCAGGCCACTTTGGTCGATCTGCTCGACCTGTCGCTGGTGGCCAAGCAGGCGCACTGGAACCTGTACGGGCCGCGTTTCCGCTCCATCCACCTCGAGCTCGACGAAGTCGTCACCACCGCCCGCGACTTCGCCGACACGGTGGCGGAACGCGCGGCGGCGCTCGGTGTCAGCCCGGACGGCCGCGCCGCCACCGTCGCCGCGACCAGCGGGGTGCCCGCCTTCGCCGCGGGCTGGACGAAGGACACCGACGCCGTCGAGGCGCTGGTGCGCGCGTTCTCCGCCGTCATCGGCCGGGTACGGGAGCGGGTGGCACGGACCGGGCCGGCCGACGCCGTCACGCAGGATCTGCTGATCGGGCTGACGGCCGCTCTGGAGAAGCAGAGCTGGATGTTCCAGGCGGAGAACCGCAGTTGAGGCCTTGACGCACAAGCCCTTCACCCACGGATACGACGCCTCGGGGGCGTCCCTCTTCGGAGGGGCGCCCCCGAGGCGTAGGTGTGCCGCGGGCAGGAAACGTGGGCCGGGGAAAGGTTCAGCACATACCTCACATGTCCGACCGTCATGTGACCGATGCAGGTGGGTGACCCCGGATGAAGAGTGGGAGACGCAGACTTCGCCGAACGAAGGGGAACCCCGACATGCACCGTGATCAGTCACCTCTGCGGGCGCGTCCGGAGCCCGCACACGTACCGCCGCTGAGCGTGGACGTCGACCAGTTGCTCGACGAGTTCACCCGGCAGTCCCTGCGGGCGACCTTCCACTTCGACCCGGACATGCCCGCGGTGATCAGCGTCGAGTTCCTCGCCGAACGCGGTCCCGGTCTGCTGTGGCGCATCGGCCGCGAGCTGCTGCACCACGGCCTGACGGCGATGAGCGGATCCGGCGAGGTGCGGATGTGGCCGACCCTGCCCGGCGAGCACCCCGCGTCGTGGCTGCTCCTCGAAGCACCGGAGGTGGAGGTGCTGTTCGAGGTGCCCACCGCGGACCTCGCCCAGTGGCTCGACGCCACCTACCGGGTCGTCCCCGCCGAGGCGGAGATGGCCGGCCTCGACTGGGACGCCTTTCTGCACGGGCTCCTCGACAGCCCCGGCACCGCGGCCGACTGACGGCCGCGGCCCACACGAACGACCTGCCCGACCGGGCACCGACATTAGGAGGAACGAGATGAAGAGCAGCAACCCGGTCTTCTCCCGCTGGGACGCCACCCGGGGCGAGAACCTGACCAACCCGTACGCCCCCGACCGGGCCGTGCGGACCGAGCAGAGCGAACAGACCGCCATGACGCTGGACGACGTCGTCGTCCGCACCGCGACCGCCCTCGGGACGGTGGCGCTGGCCGCAGTCCTGTCCTGGCTCCTCCTGCCCGTGGACGAGGCGAACATCGGCCGCTCCTACGGGATCGCCGTGTTCGCCGCAGTCATCGCCTTCGTCCTCTCGATGGTCCAGGCGTTCAAGCGGACGCCTGCTCCTGCGCTGATCCTCGGATACTCGGCGTTCGAGGGCGTCTTCCTCGGTGTGCTCTCCAGCGCGACCTCGACGTACATCGCCCCGGGTGTCGTCGTGCAGGCGGTCCTCGGCACGTTCGCCGTGGCCGCGGGGATGCTCATCGCGTACCGGATGCGGTGGATACGTGTGACGCGGCGGTTCGCCGGTGTCGTCGCGGCGAGCGCGACCGGCTTCCTTCTGCTGCTGGTCGCCGACGCGCTCTTCTCCGCTTTCGGCGCGGGCCATGGCCTCGGCTTCCACAGCGGGGGCCTGGGTGTCGTCTTCGGCGTCATCGGCATCCTGCTCGGCGCGTGCTTCCTCGCGCTGAACTTCAAGCAGGTGGAGGACGCCATCGCGTTCGGCGCACCCCGCGAGGAGGCGTGGTTCGCCGCCTTCGGCCTCACCATGACGCTGGTGTGGATCTACCTGGAGGTGCTCCAGGTGCTGACCATCGTCAACGGCGAGTCCTGAACCCTGAGCCCCACACCCCGAACCCCTGATCCTTCGCCCTCAGCGCAGGATCAGGGGTTCGGGGTTTCAGCGCTCTCGTGGATCAGGCGGCGGCCGTACCGGAGCGGCGTGCCTTCCAGCTCAGCAGCAGGGCCTGGGCGATGAAGAACACCCCGCCTCCCGTCGCGTACACCGAGAGCACGTCGAGGGACGGATCGGCGCCCGCGGCCTGGATGTTGTAGAAGATGCCGACGACGAACGACAGCCCGCCGGCGATCAGCATCGGCCACTGCTTGCCCAGCTCCGGGCCGCGCCGCCGCAGTCCGACGACCACCTGGGCGGCCCCGGAGACGACGGCCCAGGCGCCGAAGACGTGGAGCACGGGCGCGACACCGCCCGCGCCCGCGATGCCCACGGCGATCGCGGCGAGGGTGCTCAGCACGCCGTTGAACGCGGTGATCCCGCGCTCCGGACCGCCGGGCAGCGCCCGGTGGTCGATCAGGGACGACACCGCGTCGATCAGCGGGTAGACGACCAGCAGCGTGACCGCCACGGCGTCCACGTCCTCGTGGGCTCCGGCGAACACCGCGGCCCACACGAGGGCCAGGACGCCGCGGCCCAGACAGAGCTTCACGAGAGAGGTGCGTTCCGCGGCGTCGGCCGGTCGGACCGGCGTCGTGATGGTGTGCGTACTCATGTCGGTCGGGCCCTTCGTTCAGTGCTGGTGCGCGGTGACGCAGCGGAAGCTGGATGCGGCGGCCGGGTCACCCTGGCCCCGGTAGCGCAGGACCTGCGGGTAGCGGCACAGGTCGCGGTCGACCTGCCGGCCCGCGTCGTTGACGAGGGTCGCGGGCAGCGTCCGCGGCGCCTTGTCCTTCTCGACCCACGCGGTGAGCGCGGCGAGTCCGTCCGTCGAACCGTCCTGGCCGTTGAGACCGCAGTGGTCGGTGCCGGGGGCGAGGAAGAGCCGGTAGAAGTCGTCGACCCGCTTGGTGCCGCCCACCTCCCGGTCGACCCGCTCGCGGTACTTCACGGTGCCCTGGGTGGGGATGAACTGGTCGGACAGACCGTGCCAGCTCAGCAGCTTGCCACCGGAGTCGCGGAAGGCCGACAGGTCGGGGTCGGCCGTGCCGATGACCTTGTCGTACTCGGCCTTGGACTGCCGGAAGAGCTCGGTGAAGCGGTCGTACGTGATCGTGGACAGGTCGAGCGACGGGTCCTTGGCGACCCACAGCTTGACCCAGTCGGCGGGCACCGGGAACGGCGCACCGGGCGTCGCAAGACCCGAGAGATCGGCGCCGACCGGGACACCCGGCCACAGCTTCTTGCCGGTGGTCGTGCGCGGCCCGTCCCAGATCTTGCGGACCACGGCCGCGTCGGCCGCCGTGATGGTCAGCTCCTTGCCGTCGCACACGACCTTGGTGCCGATCAGCGTGCGCGGGTCGAAGTCGCACCGGGAGGGGTCGTTGACCAGCCCGTCCCTGGCCCCGTCGAGCGGGTCGCACGCCGTGACGGCGGCCTTGGTGAACGCGGCGAACTCGCAGCCGGTCGGGTACGTCTTCTCGTTGTTCATGACGACCTGCGGCCACAGCGTGGCGACTTCGTACGCGCCCCAGTTGATCGCGGGAGCGTCGGCGAGGATGCCGTCGTAGTCGTCGGGGTAGCGCTGCGCCTCCATGTAGCCCTGCCGGCCCCCGGTGGAGCAGCCGGTGAAGTACGCGTAGGCGGGGCGGCTGCCGTAGACGGCGTCGACGACCTGCTTGCCGACGACGGCGGCCTCGTGCTGGGAGCGGGAGGCGAAGTTCTCGAGCAGCCCGGTGTCGATCTTTCCGTCGCTCTTCAGCGCCCAGTCGACGTCGAGTACGTCACCGACGCCCGCGTCGGTGGTGGTCGCGGCGTAGCCGTTCTTGACGGCCGCCCCCATCCCGACGTTGTTGTCGCCCGCCGCGAAGGCGGAGCCGCCGAGCGCCTGGAAGCGGCCGTTCCAGCCGGTCCGGGGCAGCCAGGTCCGCACCGTGGCGTGGTCGTCGTCGCCGGGGTGGGTGAGGGTGACGGTCACCTCGCAGTAGGCGGGCACGTCGTCGACCGTGCCGCCGAGGAGTCCGGTGCCCTGCACGGTGCCGCCCGCCCGGTCGACCGCCGTCACGGACTCGATCTTCGTACCGGAGGGCGCCTTCACGCCCGCCGTCGCGCAGGTGGTCGCGGTGGTGCGGGCGGTGCCGTCCCCGGCGTCGGCGGACGCGGTCGGCAGATACACGGCGGCGGCCAGCGGCACACCGGCCGCGAGCACGGTCAGAACTCGTCTCATGGGAATCCATCCAGATACGTGGGTTGAAATACTGAGGTGTGAGGTGTGACATGTGCACTCTGGTCGGCGTCACACATGTCCGACAACAGTCATTCGACGCGCGGGAGTTGGGTCATTCGACGGTGCGTCCGGTCTCCTCGTCCTCCTCGCGGAGCCACCCGGGGTGCTGCCGCCGGGCCCAGGAACGGCTGACGTGACCGGTGCGCATACCGAGCCTGGCCTCGGGATCCGCGAGGGCCTTGCGCACATGTCCGAGGATCACGAACACGACCGCCCAGGCCAGAAGGTCGTGGACGAAGATCGCGCTGGTGCGGGAGATGAAGGGCGCGAGCCCCATGAACCACATGAGGAGGCCGGTGAACATCATCACGGGCACGGCGCCGGCGATCCAGCCCGCGTAGATCTTCTGCCCGGTGTTGAACTTCTTGGCCGGACGCCGGTTGAGCCGGCGCAGGTCCGCCCGGAAGGCGGCGGAGCGGAGGCCGAGCAGGAAGGGCGCCGGCAGCAGGATCCCCGACCATTCGTGGACCGTCACCAACAGGGCGCGCCGTCCGACGAGTTGGGCCAGCGGTCCGAGGTACAGGCAGGCGGCGGAGACGACACAGACGAGCATCAGGCATCCGGTGGCCCGGTGCACCCTGCGCTCCGCCGGCCCGAACCGCCGGACACGACCGTCGGGGTCAGGCCGCGTCGCCGTGCCGGTCGGCCCCGTCGAGCCATCCGTCGACCGCATAGCCGCGCTCCTCCCAGTAGCCGGGGACGACCTCGTCGGTGACCGTGATTCCGGACAGCCACTTGGCCGACTTGTAGAAGTACATGGGTGCCACGTAGAGGCGGACGGGCCCGCCGTGGGCGTGGGTGATGGGTTTGTCCTGCATGTTCAGCGCCACCAACACGTCGGCGCGGCGGGCCTGTTCGAGGGTGAGGCTCTCGCTGTAGGCGCCGTCGAAGCAGGTGAAGCGGACCGCGGCGCCCGGGGAGCGCACACCTGCGGCATCGAGGATGTCCGCGAGCCGCACACCCTCGAAGGGGGTGCGGTCCACGCGCCAGCCGTCGGTGCACTGCACGTCGTGGACGACCCGGGTCTGCCGCATCGCCCGCAACGCGTCGAGCGTGTACGTCGTCGGCCGCCGCACGTGCCCGTCGACCTTCAGCGCGTACGACGTCGCGTCCTTGCGGGGCACGGAGCCGACGACGCTGTAGTACCGGAAGCCGCCCGGGTCGGGCAGCAGGCCGGTCACCCCCGACGGGTCGGCCTGGGACGCGGCGGCCAGGAAGCTCTCCCACCCCCGCTGGAGGTAGGGCGCGGCGGCGAGCCCCGCGGCCCCCGCCCCGAGCATGCCGAGCATGGCCCGACGCCCCACCGGCGCACCCGCGGCCGCCTGTTCCGGCCGCCCTGACCGTTCCGGCGGCTCCGGCCGTTCCTGTCCCTGTGCCATGGTCACCGCGCTCCTTGATTCTCCGCGCCTCTGTCGGCGTTCCACATGCGTGGCGGTGCCGGTCGCGTTCCCGCGTTCACGTTCTCGTCCGCGTCACCTGTCTAAGTGGTGACGACTTTGGCATGCCACGCCTCCCCTGTCAACACACGTGTGAGCTGCGGCCCTCACGCCCCGCCCGGTCCTTGCATCCCCCCGGCGTAACCTGTCAGGATGGTGATGTGAACCTCGACCACGTTTTCGTATGCGGACATCCGGCCCTCGACTTCGCGGCCACGCTCCGCGCGCGACGCTCGACCCGCTTCGAGATGTTCGTGACGCCCGCGCGGCTGAACGCCTGGTACCTGGAGTCCGGGCTCGTGGACACGATCACCCCCGGCACCGACGAGGACGTCCGGGCGGCCACGACCGTGCGCGAGGCCCTGTACCGGCTGATCACCGAGCGCCGCCTCGGCGAGGAGTTCGACCGCGAGACGCTCGCCGTGCTCAACGCCGCCGCGCGCAAGGACCCGGTGACGCCGCAGCTCACCCCGGCCGGGCGGCACACGGAGGCGACCCCCGCGCAGGCCCTGGCCACCGTCGCCCGGCAGGCCGTCGAACTGCTCAGCGGTCCGGACGTCCCGCTGCTCAAGGAGTGCGGGAACCCGGAGTGCACGCGCGTCTACATCGACCGCTCGCGCGGGATGCGGCGCCAGTGGTGCGGGATGGACTCCTGCGGCAACAAGATCAAGGCCGCCGCGTACCGCGCCCGGAAGAAGAGCGCGCCCGCCGCGGCCGTGTGAGCCCAGGCGCCCTACGCAGCTTCGAGCTCCACGACGGCGCGGAGCTTGCGCAGGGCGTTGTGATGACGGCTCTTGACCGTCCCCTGCGGCACCCCGAGGATGCCGGCGGTCTCCTGGATGCTGCGGTCGCACAGATATATGTGCACGAGCACGGCGCGGTGTTCGGGGGAGAGCCGCAGCAGCAGCGGCCTGACCACGAGGGCGTCGTGCACGGATGCCGTGCCGTCCGGCCCCGACGCGAGTTCGCGGTGGGAGTCCCCGACGACCTCCCTGCGCACGTGGGCCTTGCGCACCCAGTCGATGACCAGGTGCCGGGCCACCGTGAAGAGCCAGCCCCGCACCGACCCCTCCATGCCGGCCAGCCGGTCGATGTTCCGCCAGGCCCGGATGACGGTCTCCTGCGCGATGTCCTCGGCGAGCCCGCGATCACCCAGCATCTTCTCGGCGTACGAGACCAGACCGTCACGGTGCTCTCTCATGATGGTGCGGAGCAGATCGGATCGGGACATGAGCCATCCTGGTTCTGTGTCGGAGAAACCCATTCTACGTACATGTGCAAACGTATCTTGCCGTGGCTGCACACATGTTCCCTCGCCGAGGCGGCGGCCGTACCGCCTCGGCCCCTGTCCCCCAGAGCACACTTGTGTCTATGGTGGGGAGTGAACATGCCAGATGGTGTGATACGCCGTCCGGTGCCGACATGCGCCTGCGGAGAAACCTCCGCGCAGGTAACATGCGCAGGGTCAAACTTATCTAAAGGAGTGCACGGTTGTGACCAGCCAATCAGCCGACACGCTCCGATCGCGGTACGTGGAACAGGCCGCGTCGGATCTGGCGAAGAACCGCAGGCGCCAGCAGGAGCTGACGGAGAAGCTCGCCCTGCTGAAAGAGGAGGAGGCTCTGCTGGCGGACATCCTCAAACTCGCCGAGCGGTACGAGGGTTTCGGCGACGCCTCGCGGCTGCCGGAGCAGGCGCAGGACGAGCCCGCTGTCACGACGGCGAAGCAGCGGGCCCGCACCACGGCGGGCAGGTCGGCTGCGGCGGGTTCGAAGAAGGCCGACGCGAAGGGAGCGTCGCGCCGGCCTCTTTTGGGCGACCTTCTGCTGGAGCTGCTGACCGGTCACGACGAGCCCTGCCCGGCGAAGGACCTCCGTGACGAACTCCTGGAGAAGCACCCGAGCCGCAACCCGACACCTCAGGTCGTGCGGAACACGCTGGAGTCCCTGGTCGCCAAGGGTCGCATCCGGCGGCACAAGGAGGACCGGTCGGTCATGTACACCGTCGTGAAGGGCTCGCACTGACGGAGCCGTTCGGCCCTTCAGTCGTTCGGTCCTTCAGCCGTTCCCTTCGTTCAGTCATTCCGCGGGTGGGTGTCCGGGCAGACCGGGCACTCGCCCGCCGACGTGCGACCGCGGTCAGGCACGCCACACGTTGTCGAAGGCCGCGTTCTCGATGCCACGGCGCAGACGTACGGCCTCCAGCTGCGTCACGGACTCTCCGACGGCGGCCAGCACCGTCGTGACCGCGTCCCCGAGCAGACTCTCGTCGACCTCCGCCGCCCCGTCACCGCTCTCGATCCTCGCGGCGGCAAGCAGCGCCTCGAGGATCGCGTCAACCGACTCCCGGTGCCACTGCGGACGGGTCACGAGGCCTTCCCGGCGCAGCTCGTCTGAGTAGGCCCGCGCGAGGCCCGGACCGCGCCGCCACAGCCAGTCGCCGACCGTCTCGTACGGGTACTGCCGTGCGAGCAAGGCGGAAGCGGCGTCCAGGAGTTGATCCCCCGTGGCCGTCGGGGCGGCGGGCACGACGCTGTCGCCGTCGAGCGTCAGACCGCCCAGCTCCAGGAGGTCGATCGCCTCGGCCCCGGCGAGCGCAAGGGACAGGTCGGCCGGGTCGGTGTGCCGGTCGACCGTCCCGTCCAGGACGAGGAGCGCGAGGTCGCGGGCCGTGGTCATCGGTCCCCCGTTCGGTCGATGAAGTCCGAGGGCGTCGGCCCGTAGCCCCACATGACCGTGGTCGTGGCCCACACCCACACCTGGGTGGCGTCGGGCAGGCCACCGTCGGGTGCGGCCACGGGACGGCGACGTCGTCGAGGGGTGTGTACATGTGCCTGTGTCTTGCTGAACATGTGTGTCGCCTTCCTTGGGTCGGCGAAGCCGGCGGGAGGGCCGGGGGCGGGCCCCGTGCCGGGGGAAGGCGCACGAGGCCCGCGGTCCGGGGTGGGGTCAGGCCGCGGAGGCGTTGATGGTGACGGCGATGTTGCCGCGCGTGGCCTTGGAGTACGGGCAGATCTGGTGGGCGGCGTCGGCGAGCTCCTGCGCCGTGGCGCCGTCGACGCCGCCGAGCACCGGGGAGAGCACCGCGGAGAGGGAGAACTCGCCGTCGTCCCCGTGGGTGAGGGTGACCTCGGCGGTGATCGTGGTGCTGGTGAGCCGGATCTTGCGGGAGGCCGCCGCGCGGCGCAGTGCACCGAGGAAACAGGCGGCCCAGCCCGCGGCGAAGAGTTGCTCGGGGTTGGTCGCCGCGCCGGAGCCGCCGAGTTCCTTGGGCAGGGCGAGACCGAAGTCGAGCAGGCCGTCCGAGGAGTGCACGTGACCGCCGTTGCGGCCCTCTCCGTCGACGTCGACAACGGCGGTGTAGCTAGTGGCCATGACTGCTGCTCCCCATCTGGGTTGAGATCTGGACCGAAAGTCGTCACCGGTTAAGCCGGTGACATCAGCATGCTGTCGCTCGCGTCACCTGTCAAGCCGGTGTCGCACCCGACACGTGTGACGATACATGTTCGGAGCCAAACACGTGTGAACCGCATGAGCCCCATGGCCGTTCTCCAGATGGGGTGTGAGCACACCTCGTGCGCGGCCACCTTCGACCCCGCGATCACCGCCACCCACAGGAGCCCCCGATGAACCGAACGAACCAGGTGAACCCGATGGACCAGGCGAGCGAGACGCCCCTCTCCCCCGGCGCTCACGCATGTCCGTACGACGACGGTCTGGTCCAGCGCTACCACGTGCACGGCAGCGGACCGGTGTGCGTGGTCCACTCCGGAGGCCCCGGCATCTTCTGGGACTACCTGCGCATGCCCGCGCTCGAGCACCACCTGACGATGGTGTACGTCGAGCCGATCGGGACGACGGAGGACAGCCGCCTGTCCTCACACCCGCACGGATACACCCGCGCGCGGTACAGCGACGCCCTGGAGCGGCTGATCCGCCATCTGGGTGTGCCCCGGGTGCACCTGCTGGGCCACTCGCACGGCGCGTTCGTGGCCGCGTACCACGCACTGCACCACCCCGAGCAGCTGGCGGGCGTCGTGCTGTACGAGGGTGCCCCCGTCACCGGACCCGAGCACGGGGCGGAAGCGGGGCGCAGGGTCGAGGAGTTCGCCGCGCGACACAGCGCCCACCCGGGACTGGGCGAGGTCCTGGCCGCCTTCGGCGCCATGTCCTCCATGGCCGGTGACGAGGACACCGTGGCCGTGGCCCGCGGGGTCTTCCCTTCGTACTTCGCCGACTACTGGGCCCGCGAGGAGGAGTGGTCCGCGATCCGGGAGGCGATCAGGGCGACGTACATCTCGGGTCTGGACGAGCACGGCGACCCGGACCTCGTCGACGATCGCGCCGCGCTCAAGAATCTGCAGGTTCCGGCCCTCGTCGTCGTCGGCCGGCACGACGTGATCTGCGGCCCGCGCTGGGGTCTCGAACTCAGTGAGCTGATCCCCGACGCGCGGCTGCTGATCCTGGAGCACAGCGGCCACTTCGGTCACCTGGAGGAGCCGGAGGTGTTCGCCACCGCCGTGCGGGGCTTCGTCGAGGCCGGTACGGGGTCCCGCGCGTCCCGGCCATAGCGGTTCGCGGCGCGCCGAGGGCCGTCAGTGGCCGCCGGAGCTGTCGGCCAGGCGGTTGTTGTCCTCGACGGCCGCCATGTGGGTCTCGGCCCAGGCGCGCAGCGCGGACAACGGTCTTTCGAGCGACAGGCCGAGGTCGGTGAGCCGGTAGTGGACGGCGGGCGGCACCGTGTCCTCCACCCGGCGGGCGGCCAGGCCGTCGCGCACGAGGCTGCGCAGCGTGACGGAGAGCATCTTCTGGGAGATGCCCGGCATCCGACGGCGCAGGTCCGCGAAGCGCACCTCGCCCGGCGCCGCCTCGGCCAGCACCTTGACCGCCATCGACGTCCACTTCGTACCGACGCGGTCCAGGAGTTGCCGGGTCGGGCAGTCCGGGTCGAACAGGTCGCCGCGCTCGCCGCGTCGGGCCGCCGCTTCCTTGGTCACCTGTAGCTCACCACCTGTGGGAGAAGTGCCGTCTTGGCGCAAGGAGCCTAGTTACCTACCGTCGGCTTGTCACCAATGGTGACCGCCTACCGGCACTCCCCCTCGGCCCTCCTGCGCCTGGAGTTCTCCATGCCCGCTCCCGAACTGCGCCGCGTCCCCGTCAACGGCGTCGAGCTCAATGTCGCCCTCGCCGGCTCGGGCCCGCCCGTCCTCCTGCTGCACGGCTTCCCGCACACCTGGGAGGTGTGGACCGACGTCATGGCCGATCTGGCCCTGCGCCACCGCGTCATCGCGCCGGACCTGCGCGGCTTCGGCGCGAGCGGCCGTGCGGCCACCGGGTACGACGCCGGGACCCTGGCCGACGACGCGGCGGCCCTGCTCGCGGCGCTCGACGTGCCCTCGGCCTCGGTGGTCGGCATCGACGCCGGGACGCCGCCGGCGCTGCTGCTCGCCCTGCGCCGCCCCGGCCTCGTGCGGCGGCTCGTCGTCATGGAGTCCCTGGCCGGCAGGTTGCCGGGCGCCGAGGAGTTCCTTGCGGGCGGACCCCCGTGGTGGTTCGGCTTCCATGCCGTTCCCGGTCTGGCGGAGACGGTCGTCGAGGGGCAAGAGGCCCCCTACGTCGACTGGTTCCTGCGCACCGGCACCCTCGGCGAGGGTGTGCGGCCACCGCTGCGGGACGCGTTCGTCGACGCCTACACCGGCCGGGAAGCGCTGCGCTGCGCGTTCTCGTACTACCGCGCGCTGCCCGAGAGCGCGGCGCAGATCGCCGAGGCCACCGCGGCGGCGCGGCTCACGGTGCCGACGATGGCGATCGGCGCGCATCCGGTCGGCGCGGCGCTGGAACGCCAGCTCCGTCCGATCGCCGACCACCTCACCGGGCACGTCATCGAGAACTGCGGGCACATCGTCCCGCTGCACCGGCCACGCCAACTGCTCGCCCTGCTGCGCCCGTTCCTCTGGGCAGGGACGCCCGCAGCGCATTGCCATCCCTAGATGAACATGATTATCGTGTGTCTTGTTGGTGCACGAACAACGTGCGCCCCTTTGATCCAGGGGGGATCTGTTTTGCGTACCTCCATACGTGCCGTGCGTGCTCTCACCGTCTCCGGCGCACTCGCCGCGGCCCTCGCCGCGGCGGGCCTCGCCGCCACCCCGGCCCTGGCCGCGACCACGCTCGGCAGCGGTCACGTGGACGTCGTCGACGCCGAGTGGGACGGCGCCGACCTGCACCTGCACGTCCACGACGAAGTCAACGACGTCGAGTACGCCCCGGCCGACGTCACACTGTCCGTGCCCGCGGCCGCCAAGGTTGCCAACCCCGGCTACGGCTTCCTCGGTTCGGGCAGTCAGGTGTGGCTGCTGCCCGAGGACCAGGCGCTCGCCACGTCCCGGGGCGTGCTGTTCCCGGGAATCTCCACCGAGCACCTCTCCACCGGCGTCTTCTCGGGGGACGCGGTGACGTTCACCCTGGTCGGCGCCACCCGTGACGGCGCCACGACCGAGGACTTCAGCGTGTACGCGGGCAGCGGCAGCCGCTGGTTCGACAGCAACACCGCCACCGCCTCGTACAAGTCGAAGTCCTTCGGCGTGGCCACGCACCAGCACGCCACCTGGGCCTTCGAGGAGGCGGGCACCTACAAGCTGACGTTCAGGGTGCAGGGCACGGTCGGCGGCGTCGCCGAGTCGGCCACCGAGACGTACACCGTCGTCGTCGGCTCGTGAGGGGAGCCCTGACGCGCCGCGGGCGCGTCCCCGTCGTGGCGGCGCTGACCACGGCGACCGCGATGCTCGTGGGCGCGGCAGGGCTGGTCGCCGGCGGCGGGCAGGCCCGCGCCGCCGGCGGTGCCGTCGTGCTCGACGAGGGCGCGTTCGACCTCACGCCTCGACCGGCCGACGGGCGGATCGAGTTGCGGCTCGACGACCGCAGCGGCGCCTCGACCGTCGTACGCGAACCCTCCGAGGTCGTGGTGCATGCCGTGCAGTCGACCTTGCAGTTCACGCCGTCGCCGCTCGCCATGGCGCTCGGCACCACCGATCTCGACACCTGGCAGCTCAACGGCTGGGAGGGGCGGAACCTCTTCGCGGCCGAGCCCGGCTGGAACGGCTCGGCGGCCGGTGGCGACACCGAGGTGGAGCTGTCGGCGTACGAAGGTCCGGGGGATTTCGGGCTGGCCACGTACACGCGGGCGATGGACGACGCGGACGCCGCGCCCACCGTGCACCTCGGCAGTGCGGAGCAGGTGCCGCGCGCCTTCACTCTCCCCGGCGACGCGCAACGCCTGCTGCCCACCTGGCAGTTCACCGAGGAGGGCGTCTACCGCCTCACCTTCACGGTGACCTCGGGCGGCTCCACCGACACCGAGACCCTGGCCGTCGTGGTCGGGGACGACGTCGATCCGGGTGAGGTCCTGCCAGGTGACGGCTCCACGCCGCCGCCCGGGACCTCGACGCCGGGCACACCTCCGGGCACCACGTCACCGCCCGCCCCGGCCGGGCCCGCGCACGTCATCGACAACGGCCATCTCGACCTCGCCGCGCGGCCCGTGGACGGTGACCTCCAGTTCCAGGTCAAGGAGGGCAACTCCCAGACGTACGAGTGGTACGAGCCGGACAAGGTCGTGCTGCATGTGAAACCCGGCGCCCGACGGAAGGTCACCGCGGGGTACGAGTTCCTGGGCGCGGTGGGGGACCCGGTGTGGTGGCTGCCCATGCAGCAGGTCGACGGGCTGGTCTGGCCGGGGTGGAGCACCGAGGGGTACGCGAAGAGCGACGTCGACGGGGACCTCACCTATCGGCTCGACGCGGTGCGCGGGCCGGGCTCGGTGGCGGTGTTCAACTCGGGGTCGCTCGGGTCGGCGGATGTCGCGCTCAACAGCGGTGACGGGCTGCCGGACTCCCTCGCGCACGCCGCGCACGCCCACAGCCACTGGAACTGGACCTTCACCGCCGAGGGTGTGTACCGCACCACCTTCACCGTCAGCGCCACGCTCGCCGACGGCACGAAGGTCAGTGACAGCGAGACGATCGCGTGGGTGGTCGGCGACGAGACGGATCCCTCGACCGTGACGCCGGGTCCCGGCGACGCGCCGGCCGCGACGCCGACCCACAGCTCATCGCCCTCGGCATCGGCCTCAGCTTCGGCTTCGGTCACGGCGCCGTCGCCGGTGACCGCGGGCCCGTCCGTGACGGATGCGGGCGCCTCATCCTCTGATGCGCCGGCCGTCAACTCCGTTGCCTCAGGCGGCGGTTCGCCGTCCGGTGGCGGGCTGGCCGCCACCGGTGCGGGCGTGGCAGTGATCGCGGGGATCGCCGTGGTCGCCCTGCTCGCGGGCTGTGGCGCGGTGTTCGCCGTACGACGACGGCGCGGCGCCCGGTGAATGCTCCGCGTACGGAGGGCCGGCGTCGGCAGCCCCGGCCTTCCGTACGCGGTTTCGCGGACGCCCGCACATGCCCGAGAACTCTGAGAAGGAGGAGCCCCATGCGGGGCCACCCCAGACCCACCACCACCGCCGTCGGGCTCGCCGCCGCCTGCGCGCTGCTCGCCGGCGCCTGCACCGCTCCCGGATCGTCGCGCTCCGACGCCGAGTTGAGGGTGTCGACGACCACCGCGATCATCGCCGATCTGGTGCGACACGTCGGCGGCGACCGTGTCGACGTCACCTCGATCGTGCCGCACCACGGCGACCCCCACTCCTACGAGCCGAGCCCCGGCGACGCGGCGAAGGTCGCCGGGGCGGACGTCGTGTTCAGCAACGGGCTCCTGCTCGAAGAGCCCGGGATCACGAAGATGATCCACAACAACGCGCCGAAGTCCGCGCCGAAGATCGGTATCGCCGAGCGGCTCGAACAGTACGGCGGGACCGTGATGAAGCTGGAGGAGGACCTGGGCCTCGACGTCCTCTGGCTCGGCTGGGCGGTCGAGGGCGAGGTCCCGGGCGACGGCTCTCAAGTCCGTACGACGGCAACGAAGTTGGAGGGACCCGGCGAGCTGCGGGTGTACCTCACGGACACCCTCGGCACACCACAGGTGTACGTCGACTCGGCCGACGGCTTCAGCGCCAAGGACTCCTTCACCCTGCCGCCCGAGGCGCACACCCACGTCAACTGGGCGTTCAGTGAGCCGGGAACGTACAGGCTCACCGTCGAGGGCCGCACGGAGACCCTCGACGGGAAGCACGAGGAGTTCGGCAGCGGCACCTTCACGTTCACCGTCGGCGACGCGGCCGGCGCCCCCGCGGGCCGGGCCGTGCTCGACGACGGGCACGCCGACGTCGCGCTCGACGCCGAGACCGGGAAGGTGTACGTCCGCGCCGACGACAAAAAGAGCGGTGCGCGCACCCGCCACCCGGCCGGCGACGTCGTGCTCCACGTGCCCGGCCGGGCCAAGGATGCGGTGCCGAAGGGGCGGGCGTACCGGTTCCTCGGCGAGCCGGGGGACGACGTGTGGGTGCTCCCCCAGGCCGTCATCGGCAAGCACGTGCACGGCGACCTGGACCCGCACGCCTGGGAGGACGTCGCCAACGCGGAGGCGTACGTCCGGCGGATCGAGGCGGAGCTGATCACGGCCGACCCGGACGGTCGGGCGACGTACGAGAAGAACGCCGCGGCGTATCTCAGGACGCTCGGGGCGCTGGACGCGGAGGTCGCGGAGAAGCTCGCGACCATCCCGGCGCAGCACCGCAAGCTCATCACCACGCACGACGCCTTCGGCTATCTCGCCAAGGCGTACGGCCTGGAGGTCGCCGGGTTCGTGGTGCCGGTGCCCACGCAGGAGCCGAGCGCCGCCGAGGCCGAGGAGCTCGGCACCACCATCCGCGACAAGCGGGTCCCGTCCGTGTTCCTGGAGCCGAATCTCGCGGCCCGCGCGGACGTCCTGAAGCGGGTCGCCCAGGACCAGCAGGTCGGGATCTGCACGATCTACGGCGACTCGTTCGACGACAAGGTCCACGACTACGTGGCGATGATGCGGCACAACGCGGACGAACTCGCGCGGTGCCTGGGGAGGAACGCCTGATGACACGCCTGATGAGAGGCGCGCGAAGGGTACGGATCGGTGTCGCGGTGGCGCTCGCGGCGACGCTGTCGGGAAGTGGCGTCGCCTTCGCGGGCAGCGGCAGCGGCGTCGGTGACGGCGGCGAGCGGCCCGAGTTGGGGCGGATCGGCTACGCGGACGGTGCGCTGAGCCTCGATCCGGTGGCGGACGCCGCGGCTACGCACGTAATCGAGATCGGCGACGACCGACTGGCCGACGCCTCGGCTCCCGGCTGGGACACCACGGGTGTCGCCGCGGGCACGGTCGCCGGGGACCGCGTGCGGTGGTCCCTGAACGGGGTCGACGGGCCGGGCGAGGTGAAGGTCCACGACGACGCCGCGGAAACAGCGCTGTTCGACAGTGCCGACGCCGAGCCCGACGCCTACGAGGTCCCGGTGGGTGAACAGGCCGACACCCGTTGGGAGTTCAGCGCCGAGGGGGCGTACCAGGTCATCTTCTCCGCCGCGGCCACCGGACTCGACGGGCGGGAGCTGTCGGCCGACGCCGTCTATACGGTGCTGGTCGGGGACGAGGCCATCGAGTCGGCCGCGCAGGAGGCGGACGAGGCCGGCGGAGAGGGACCTGTGCCGCAGGAGACCGCGTCGGCCTCGCCCGTCCCCCCGGCGCGGAGCCTCGCGGCCCCCGCGGAGTCGCGGCGTACGGCCTCCCCGTCGGCCTCCAACTCCCCCGTCACCAAAGCGGCCTCCGATGTCGTCGCCGCCAAGAAGGTCCTCGACGAGGGGCATATCGACTTCGCGGCACGTGTCGTCGGCGGCCGTCTCCAGATCCACGTCAAGGACGGCACCGTTCCCGGCACGACGACCTGGCGCGAGCCCTCCTCCCTGGTGCTGCACGTCAGACCCGCGGCGAAGAAGTCCCTCCCGGCAGGCGGCCAGTTCGCGTTCCTCGGGAAGGCCGGAACCGAGGTGTGGCTGCTCGACCAGGTGCAGCAGGAAGGTCTGCTCTGGCCCGGCTGGTCGACGGACAACGTCAAGGCCGGGGCGACCAAGGGTGACGTGAGGTTCGCGCTCACGGGGGCCGAGGGTCCCGGGGCCGTCGCGCTGTACACCTACGACGCCATGTCGGGCGCGAACGTGCTGTTCAACAGCAAGGACGGGGGGCCGGACTCCTTCGACGTGCCGCAGAACACGCACGCACACGGCGGGTGGGCCTTCACCGAGGAGGGGACGTACCGGCTGACGCTCAGGATGAGCGGCAAGCTCGCCGACGGGACCGCCGTCAGCGACACGGAGACCGTCGCCTTCGTGGTGGGCGGCAGCGATCCGTCCGGCGTCAAGCCCGGCGCCGGGACCGGGAGCTCACCCTCCCCGGGATCGGGGAGCGGCTCGGTTGCGGATTCCGGAGCCGATGCGTCCGCCGGCGAAAAGGGCTCGGCCGACGGCGACGGATCCATGGCCTCCACGGGCGCCGGGAACGCCGCGCTGCTCGGCGGCGCCGCGGCCGCGCTCGCCGCTGCCGGCGCGGGCTTCGTCGTCGCCACGCGCCGGCGCCGCGACCGCGGCGCAGGAAAGAGTCCCGCGTGACCGCCGCCGCTCGGCCACCCCTGCTCGACCTCCGCGGTGTCGATGTGACGCTGGGCGGGCGTCTCGCCGTCGAACAGGCCGAACTGACCGTACGCAGAGGCGACTTGCTGGGACTGCTCGGGCCGAACGGCGCGGGCAAGACCACCCTGCTGCGCGCCGCGCTCGGCCTGGTCCCGCTCTCGGCCGGCCACGTACTGATCGACGGACTGCCTCCGGCCCGGGCCCGGCACCTCATCGGATACGTGCCGCAGCGTCACGAGTTCGCATGGGACTTCCCCATCGACATCGCGGGGGCCGTGCTCTCCGGGCGCACCCGCTCGCTGGGCCGCGTACGCCGCCCCAGGCCCGCGGACCGGGCGGCCGTCGACGAGGCGCTGGAGCTGGTCGGCCTCGGCGACCTGCGCCGCCGCCCGATCGGTGAACTCTCCGGCGGGCAGCGGCAACGCGTCCTGGTGGCCCGCGCCCTCGCCGTCCAGCCTCAACTCCTGCTCCTGGACGAGCCGTTCACCGGCGTGGACGTCCCCACGCAGGACCTCCTCAACGACCTGTTCAGACAGCTGGCCGACGACGACAAGGGCCTCCTCATGACCACCCATGACCTGGCGGCCGCCGCCCGCACCTGCACGCGGGTCGCGCTCCTGAACCGTACGGTCGTGGCTCGTGGCGGTCCGTCGCTTCTCGCCGACCCGGAGCAGATGCTGCGGGCGTTCGGCCTCGACACCGCGATCGGGGCGGCGGCGTGAGCGACCTGATCGGGTTCCTCACCGACCCCTGGCAACTCCCCTTCATGCAGCGGGCGTTCCTCGTGGCCGTCATCACCGGCCTGGTGTGCGGGGTCGTCGGCGTGTACGTCGTCCTGCGCGGGATGGCGTTCATCGGCGAGGCCGTCTCCCACTCGGCGTTCCCGGGGGTGGCGCTCGCCTACGCCTTCCAGGGCAACCTGCTGCTGGGCGGCGCCCTGGCCGGACTCACCACGTCCGTGCTGATCGCGCTGGTGTCACAGAACCGGCGACTGAAGGAGGACACCGTCATCGGAGTCTTCTTCTCCTGCGCGTTCGGCCTCGGCATCGTGCTGGTGTCGACGCAGGACAGCTGGTCGACGGACCTGTCCTCGTTCCTGTTCGGGCAGGTGCTCGCGGTCGGCACGGAGGACGTGTGGACGGCCGCGGGCGTCGAGGCGGTGCTCGTGGCCGTCGTATTGCTGCTGAGCAGGGACCTGGTGGCCGTCAGCCTGGACCGGGAGACCGCGCGGGCGGCCGGACTGCCGGTCATGCGGCTCGACCTGATCCTCTACACGGTGGTGACCGCCACGATCGTCATGTCCCTGGAGGCCGTCGGCAACGTCCTCGTCCTCTCCCTCCTCATCACCCCGGCCGCGGCGGCCCGGATGCTCACCGAACGCCTCTGGGCCATGACCTTGCTCGCGTCACTGATCGGCGGCGCCGGCGCGCTCGCCGGGCTGTACGTCTCGTACACGTACGACCTGGCGGCCGGCGGCTCCATCGTCTGCGTCCTGACCGCCCTCTTCACCCTGGTGTGGACCCTGGCACCCCGCCACGGGCTGCTGGCCCGGACACGCCGCCTCCCTACGCCGGCCTGACGCCGGCCCGGTCGGCCGTGAACGCCTCGACGGCCGCGGCCACGGCGGCGGGCGCCTCCAGCGGCAGGAGGTGACCGCTGCCGGGGACGACCTGAAGGCGGGCGTGCCGGACGTGGGGCAGCAGGTGCTCGCGCAGCACCGCCGCCGGCTCGACCCGGTCGTGCTCGCCGGCCAGCACGAGCACGGGTACCTCGATGGCCGTCACGTCCGCGGTGATGTCCTCGGCGATCCCGTGCAGCGGCCACTCCCGCCGCGCCGGGTCGTGTGCCGCGAGGCTGTCGGCGAGCACCGCCCGCCGGGCGGCTCCCCGCACCGCGGTGGAGGTGAGGACGTGGTCGAGGGCCTGCTCCACCGCCTCCGCACTGTCGTACGCGTGGGCCAGCGCCCGCTGGTGTGCGGCGGTCACCGTCGCGGGCGGACGCGGCGGCGCGGGCGCCACCAGGAGCAGACCGGAGAGCCCCGACGGGGCCTGCGCCGCCGCGAGTTGGGCCACCTTCCCGCCCATCGAGTGCCCGACCAGCACATAGTCGTCGAGCTCCAGGGCGGAGACGACGCGGAGCAGATCGTCGGCCAGGTGACGCAGTCCGTACGGTCCGGGCAGGTCCCGCGAGCCGCTCCAGCCCCGCTGGTCGTAGCGGACGCCACCACGATGTGAGGGCAGCCGCGCCACGACCCCGTCCCAGGTGCGTGCGGAGCCGCCCCAGTAGTGCACCAGGACCGGCGTCGCCCCACGGTCACCGGCCTGCCCGCGCACCGTGATCGCGCCACCGTCCACCTCAACCCGAGTACTTGTGTTTTCGGTCCCCATCATGTCCCCATCACGTTCTCGGCTCATCGCCCCCGCGATGGCCACCCTTGCGATCTCCTCGCTCACGCTACGATTCCGGGGAGAGTCCGGCACGGTCGAAAGCGGCGCACTTCTTGTGGAAAAGGGACAGCGGGCCCAGCGAATCGGGCAACCTTCCGAGATCAGGCAGGTGCGGTACGCGCCCGCCCCCGGCGCCCCGTTCGGCGTCGAGGTGCTGAGCTTCGCGCGCCTGCGAGAGATGGACCCTGAGGGTCTGCGCGGCCGCACCCAGCGTCCGGACTTCCATGTCCTCGCCCTGGTGCGTTCCGGCGTGGGCCGGCACACCGCCGACTTCGTCGAGCATCGGCTGCGCGAGCGCAGCGTGGTGTGGATCCGTCCCGGGGTGGTGCATCGGTGGACGGACATCGAGTGCGTCGACGGACCACTGATCCTGTTCCGGCAGGACGTCGTACCCACGGGCGCGGCCGCCGCGGCGGCGGCCGATCCCTTCGCCCCGTCGACCTGGCAACTGGACTTGCCTGCCTGGGAGTTGAGCGTGCGCGCGGCCCGGCACCTCGGGGACGAGCAGACGACCGCCGGGGCGGATCCCGCCCTCGCCTCGCCGCCCGTCCTCGCCCACCTGCTCGCCGCGCTCGTCCTGCGCGTCCGCCCGCCCCGACCCGCGCCGGGCCCGGCGGACGGCGGCGCGCAGGAGGTCTTTCTGCGCTACCGCTCCGCGGTGGAAGCGGAGTTCGCCCGGCGGCACCGCGTCACGGACTACGCCCGCGCACTCGGCCACAGCCCTCGTACCCTCACCCGCGCCACCCGGGCCGCCACCGGCATCGGCGCCAAGCAGTTCCTGGACCAGCGCATCCTGCTGGAGGCCAAGCGCCTGCTCGCGCACACCGACCTGCCCGTCGCCCGGTGCGCCGAGCGCCTCGGCTTCGACGACGCGGCCAACTTCACCACGTTCTTCCAGCGCCAGGAGGGCACGTCACCGAGCCGCTGGCGCGCCGGCTGAGCCCTCCCCTTCAGGCGGTGTCCGGCCCGTCGATGCGGTCGAGCAGGGTGCGGGCTTCGACGGTGCGCCGGTGGTCCGGGCCGAAGGAGGCCAGGCAGGCGTCGTGTGCGGCGGCGGCTCGGAGCCGGGCCTCGGGCGTGCGGCCCAGGCCCGACAGGGCGGTGGCGAGGGCCAGTTCGACGGCGCCCGCGTCCGGGTGGCGCAGTCTGTCCGGCAGGGCTCGGTACACCTCGCCGGCGCCGTGCGCCTCGGCGAGGGCTTCCTCGTGACGGGCCTGGCCGCTGAGGCTGCGCGCCAGGCCGAGCCGCAGGACGAGGCCGGCCCGGTCGTGTGCGCGATGGGCGGCCAGGGCCTCGCGGACGACCGTCTCCGCTTCCTGGTGGCGGCCCTGCGCGTTGAGCGCGAAGACCAGTCCGTTGCGGGCGGCCGCGACCAGCAGGGGGATGTCCGGGCCGGTTTCGTGCTGTGCTGCCGCCACGACGGCCGCGCACTCCGCCTCGCATTCGGCGTGCCGGCCGAGCGAGGTCAACTGCTGGGCACGGTCCGAGCGCAGCTTCAGGGTCACCCAGTGGCCGACCCCGAATACCCGGCCGAAGACCGGTAGCGCGGTGTCGAAGATCGCGAGCGCCTCGGTGTGACGGCCCTGGGCTCCCGCCGCGACGGCGGCGATGTTCAGCGCCACGGCCGCGTACTGGTCGTCGCGCGGCCGGGACCTGGCCACCGCGAGCGCCGCGGCCTCCGCCTCGGCGTACCGCCCGGCCTCGTAGAGCGCCTTGGCCTGGTCCACCGGGGTCCCCGTCGTGCTGTCGGCGTCGGTGCGTCTGCGCGACCGGAAGAATTTCATGCCCGGGAGCATACGTATGCCGCGCGCACCGCCTGTCGAAGGGGGGCGACCTCAGCCCTCGGCCGCGCGCAGGTCCCCGTACAGCCGTGAGTACGCACCGCACACCAGCGGCATGACGAGAGGAGGGAGCAGCAGCAGGGCCACGGCCGTGGGGAGGATCAGCACCAGGACGCCGGTGATCCACACGTTGTCGCCGCTGAGCCACAACATGGCGAGGCCGAGCGGGTGGCACAGGGGCGCGGCGGCGTACCGGCCGAGCCAGAAGACGAGCACGGTGGCCGCCGTCGCGAGCACGCCCAGGCCGAGCGTGCGGCCGCGCGCGCGGCGGGTCAGCCGCCAGGAGCGGTACAGCGCCACGAACGGCGAACGGTGCTCCACGACGGTCTCCGCCGTCGCCAGCGCCAGGCGCGCGTGCAGGACCGGGGCGAGACACCACACGGTGATCGGCAGCACCCAGCCCACCACCGTGTACGGCAGGGTCGCGGTGCCGTGCAGCGGGGTGGGTTCGACGCCGGGCAGTCGGCCCCGGTCGGCGAGGTCGAACACGACCAGACCGGCGAGCACTTGGGCGCCCACGGCCAGGCCGGTCAGCGCGTTGACCGCGACGGCGGCGGGCAGGCGCCGACGGCTGCGGCGCCACAGGTCGCGTACGGTCTGCGGCGCGCCGTCGCGTCGTGTGTGCGCGTCGCCGACGGCGTACGCGGCATGCAGCACGGAGACGACGAGGAGGGCGAGCACGAGGAGCAGCGCCGCCACGACGACGCCGACCCTCACCAGCTCCTCCAAGCCTCCGTCGGCGTAGGCCACGTAGGAGTCCTCGTTGGCGATGTTGGTGTCCGCGTAGTCACGGACACGCTCGAAGGCGCCCCAGGCCGCGGCGAATCCACCGGCGAGGATCACGCCGCCGACCACGGCGGTCAGGGCGGAGACGACGAGGGTGAAGCGGTAGGGGGCGCCGCCCCGAACTCCGTACAACTGTGCTGTCACGGTGGCCAAGACGCGTCGTGGGACGGACGGGGTTCCGCGAGGCCCGGTGGTGCGGGGTCAGTCGAGGGCGCCCGGGGGCGGGCCCAGGATCTCGATGTGGTGGGTCGCGGCGGCGTGGCCGAGGACCGCGGGGTCGACGGGTGCCGGGTCGGGCAGCCGGTGTTCGAGCGCGGGAGCACCGACGGCCGCGGCGAAGTCCTCGAATCCGGAGGGCGTCGTGATCTGGAGACAGCGCAGGGGTTCCTCGGAGCCGACGAGGAAGGTGTGCGGCAGGCCGACCGGAAAGAGGACGAAGTCGCCCGGACCGGCGGTGAGTTGTTCGCCGTCGCACTGGAAGCGGGCCGTGCCCGACAGGACGTAGAACATCTCGTCCTCTTCGAGGTGCCGGTGCAGCGGCGGGGCGAAGCCGGGGGGATTCAGGAACTCCGCCACGGTGAGCCGGCCGCGGGTCTGCGCGCCGGTGGCCTTGAAGGTGACGAGGTTGCCGACGAACCAGAGGTCCTGACCCTCGGCGCTCTCCAGGACGTAAGGACGGTTGAGCGGTGGCATGACCGCCTCCCGGGGGGAGGTTTGGAGAGACAGCGTCTATCGAATATCACGCTACTATTGCGGCTCATGGGCGTCAAGAGCGGTTCGGGCGGCGAGGAGCGGCGCCGGTACGACTCGCCGCTGCGCAGCGAGCAGTCCCGGCAGACCAGGCGGGCGATCGTCTCGGCGGCGAGCCGGCTCTTCGTCTCCCGCGGGTATGCGAGTGCCTCGCTCGCCGACATCGCCAGGGAAGCGTCGGTGGCGCGCCCGACCGTCTTCGCCGCCTTCGGGTCCAAGGCCGCGCTGCTTCGCCAGGTGGTGGACCAGGCGCTGGCGGGTGACGACGAGGCGGTGCCGGTCGCCGAGCGTCCCTGGTTCCGGCCGGTGTGGGACGCACGGACTCCACGTGCGGTCCTGGAGGCGTACGCGGGGGTCTGCTGCCTCATCGGCTCGCGTGCCGCCGCGATCTTCGAGGTGGTGCGGCGGGCGGCGGACGAGGGGCCCGAGCCGGCCGAACTGTGGGAGACGATGCGGCGCAATCGCCGGGCCGGTGCCGAGATGGTCGTCCGGCACGCCGAGACGCTCGGCCCCCGGCCGCCGGACCTCGATCACGAACGCGCCGTGGACGTCGTGTGGCTGTTCAACGACCCCGCCCACTATGAGGCGTTGGTCCACGGCTGCGGCTGGAGCGAGCGCGCGTACACCTCCTGGATCGGTGAACAGATGGTGCTCGGCACCGGCCTCGGCACCGGGCGCCCCGCCGACTGAGGGCGGCGCCCCGCGGGTCACTTCTTCTTCACGCCCTCGTTCCAGATCAGCTTGGCGATGTTGGGTTTCACGGCCGTCGTGATGACGCCCATCGCCGTGCGCACGTACCGGCGTTCCTCGGCTTCGCGCAGCATGCTCGCGGCGAGGTCCGCGCGGGCGGTGAAGACGCCGTCGGCGCTGGACTCGGCGGTGCGGTAGTCGGTGACGGCCGGGTGCTCGAAGAGTCCCGACGGCCTTACGAGGGTCCAGTCGAGGTCCGTCTCCCGGATCACCGTCTCCATGCGGCGCATGTCCTCGTGGAGGGTGCGGCCGAGGCGCCGGTTCACCAGCGGGTCGAGTACGTGGTTGAAGAAGTGCGCGCCGGTCGGCCGCCAGTGCGGGTCGGCGACGCTGGAGCTGACGACGAGCAGGCGCTTGACGCCGTGGCGGGTCATGGCGCCGGTGAGAGCCGTGGCACTCGCCGAGTACGTGGTGATCGTGTCCTTGCTGAAGCGTGCGCCCAGGGCCGAGAGCACGGCGTCGGTGCCGTCGACCGCGGCATCGACGGCGTCGGGGTCGGTGGCGTCGGCGACGGCCACGGTGAGGCCGGGGCGTGCGGGCAGGGAGCCGGGGCGGCGGGTCACGGCGACGACCTCGTGCCCGGCGGCGAGGGCCTGGTCGGTGAGGTGGCGGCCGGTGGGTCCGTTGGCACCGAAGACGGCGATACGCATGAGGGGGCATCCCTTCGTGTGGGTCACGCCGGAGGTGCGGCGCGGAACGCCCTTGACTGTGCCGACCCCCGCTGCGCAGGCTCAACGCTGATGAATAACGCCACCGTTGCCGCCGTACGCCCCCGAGGCCGTCCCCGGGGCGCGCCGCCCACGCGCGAGTCGATCGTCTCCGCGGCCCGCTCCCTGTTCCTGGAACGCGGCTACCGGAGCACCACCGTGCGCGCGGTGGCCGGGGCGGCCGGGGTCGATCCGGCGCTGATCGCGTATCACTTCGGCTCGAAGAAGGGCCTGTTCGCTGACGTGATGCAGGTCCAGTGCGCTCAGGCACTGACGCTGGACGGGGTGCTCGACGGCGATCCGGGCACGCTGCCCGACCGCCTGATCGACGCGGTGACGGACCTGTGGGAGGACGCGGACTTCCGTCGGCTCACCGCGCGGGGCGACGAGGCGGCCGAGGTCGTCCGCGAGTACCTGGAACGGGAGTTGCTGCTCCGGCTTGTTGAATTTCTCGGCGGGCGGGACGCGACCGCCCGGGCCACGGCCGCGGTGACGGTCCTCGGCGGCCTCATCTACACGCGGTACCTCAATCCCCTGCCCACACCGTCCTCCCTGACCCCGTCCGAGGCGCGCGCCGCCCTCGTCCCGGCGCTCCGCGCGGCCCTGGCCCCACGCGTCCGGCCGCGATCGGGCCGCTGAGGGTGTCGGCAGGACCACCCCTCCTCCGGTGTCCAGGCCCAGGGACGGGGCGCGCCGGGAGCGGCAGCATTCATGTCGTCGGCAACGGGCCGACGAGCAGGCCACTCCCCCGCGATCCCGGAAGGACTCTCATGAGCGACATCCTGGCCAGGCGGCTGACCGGCGTCGCCGGCATCGTCACCGCCGGCTCCCTCATCATCGAAGTCCCCCTCTACTTCATCTACTCGGGGCCGCCGCCGGACGCGAACGTCCTGTCCCGGCTGCTCATCGGCATCGTCGGGCTCGCGTTCCTGGTCGTGTTCGTGGCGGCCTTCCGCGAGCTGGTCAAGCGGGCCGACCCCGCCTACGAGTGGGCCGGCACGCTGGCGTTCGCCACGGGTCTCGTCTACGCGACGATCACGCTGGTCTCCATGGGCCTCGAAGCCGGCGCGGTCATCGAAGCGGACCGGCCGATCGACCCGACCATCGCGGTCAGCGGCACGTACATCCTCTACGGGACGATCAGCCGCCTCATGCTCGCGCTGTTCCTGACCGCGGTGGGCTTCGCGATCTCGCGCACCGCGCTGCTGCCCCGCTGGACCAGCCGCTCCGCGTACGTCCTCGCGGGGATCAACCTGGCCTTCGTACCATCGCTGTTCTTCGGCAACGACCCGGCGAACTTCTATGCCGCGAACGGCTGGGGCACCACGGCGCTGATGGGTGCGATCCTCAGCTACTGGATCCTCGCGCTGGGCATCTCCACGTACCGCAGCGCCACGCGACGTGCGTCCACCGAGGCGCCGGCGCTCCAGCATTGACGTCGGCTGCGCACGTGCCCGAGGAAGGGGCCCCGGTGAACAAGGGCGTGTATGAGCGGGCGTCGTACCGGTTGCGGACGGAGCTGGTGAAGCTCCAGCAGTGGGTACGCACGGAGGGCACGATCAAGCGAGTCGCCGAGCACCTCCGCAGTCGGTGCAAGCTGGCGGGCGTGGAGCATTCAGGGCACCCCGGCCGAGCACCGGCGGTTCCTTCATCAGTGCCCGAACTTCGAGCGGCTCCTGGTCGAGGACGGCGTACTTCTGCGCACGTACCGGTTCTCCGTGAGCGACGCCGTGCAGGAGCAGCGGCTCCGGCGTCGCCGCGAAGACCCCACCCGGCGCAGGAAGTTGTCCGCGCCCGGTGGCGCCGTGGGACGTGGCCGAGAGCGAGGACAAGCGGCGGGCGCGGCTCAAGATGATCACCCGTCTCCTGTCGACGGTCCCCTGCCGGTGCATCCCGCCGCCCGCGCTCGATCTTCCGGGGAGGCCCGCGGCGTGGGGGTACCAGCGTCCGCCACGGGGTCCCCAGACGTACGTCCCCGGTCACGCGGCCCGTCTGCACCCGCCGCGGGGCGGGGACCGGGGCGGCCGAGAATGATGCCGGCCAGGACCAGGGCCATGCCGATTCCCTGGCGCGCGGTGAGGGCCTCGCCGCCGAGCGCGGTGCCGAGCAAGACGCCGGTGAGCGGGTTGAGCAGGCCGATGAGGCCGACGGTCGCGGCGGGCAGTCGCCGCAGGCCGGTGAACCAGGCGACGAAGGCCAGCGCCGTGGCGATCACGGACGTGTAGCCGAGCGCCGCGACGCCCGGCGCGGTGAGGGGCGGGGGCGCCCCCTCGAACACGGCGGCGGCCACGACCAGCAGCAGGCCCCCGTACATCAACTGCCAGGCGGTGGTGGGCAGGACACCGGGGCCGGTGCCCCAGCGCTTGGACAGCGCGTAGCCGACGGAGGACGACGCGAGCGCCCCCGTCGAGGCGAGCAGCCCCGACAGGCTGGGCGCCCCGGCCTGTCCGGCGAGCATCAGGGCCACGCCCACCAGGCCGACCGCGGCGCCGGCCAGGGGGGCGGCGCGGGGCCGTTCGGACAGCAGGGCCCAGGCGCTGAGCATCAGGGCCGGGGGCGAGAGCGCCATGAGCGTCGCGGCGGTCCCGGTGGTCAGCAGGTGGGAGGCCAGGTAGACGAGCAGGAAGAACGCGCTGGTGTTGAGCAGCCCGAGGACGGCGGACTTCCACCACCAGGCGCCGCGCGGGAGCCGGCGGGTCAGGGCGAGGAGCAGGCATCCGGCGGGCAGGGCGCGCAGCGCGGCGCCCCACCAGGGGCTGTCGGCGGGCAGGTACTGGTGGGTGACGAAGTAGTTGGCTCCCCAGGCCACCGGGGCGAGCGCCGCGACGGCGCCCCACCGGTAGGTATTTTCCGCACTCCACCGGTAAGTATTTTCCATGGAAGGTAATATAGCTTCCATGGAAGACAAGCCGTCCCCCGCGGAGCTGGATCACGTCGCCCGCATCCAGGCCGCGTGGCGGCGTGAGCGCCCCGACCTGGATGTCGGTCCGCAGGCCGTCATCGGCCGCCTGCACCGGATCGCCACGCTGCTCACTCAGGAGCTGTGCGCCGTCTACGCCCGGTACGGCCTCAGCGAGGGCGAGTTCGACGTGCTGGCGGCGCTGCGCCGGGCGGGCGAGCCCTTCGAGCGCGCTCCGGGCGAACTGGCCGCCCACACCATGGTCACCACGGGCGCCATCACCAAGCGCATCGACCGACTGGAACGCGCGGGCCTGGTCACGCGCCGCCGCTCCGGCGGGGACGGGCGCGGCCGGGTCGTCGCCCTCACCGCCGCCGGCCGTGACCTCTTCGACCGCGCGTTCACCGACCACATCCGCAACGAGCACCGCCTGCTCGACGCCCTGCCGCCGTCCGACGCCGAGACCCTCACGTCCCTGCTGACCGCATGGCTGGCCCGGCTCGAACCGCCCACCGCCCCCTAGGTACGAGGACGCCACGCGCGCGGCCCCGGGATGCGTTCAGGCGACGCGCAGCCGCAGCGTGTCGATGGCGTCCCAGCCGCGAGTCGCCAGCCGCTCGGCGAGGTCGAGCCCGGCCCCGGCCACCAGGCACAGGTACTGCGGCGGCTCCAGGCCGCGGGCGAGAGCCACCAGCGTCTCGAGGGCGCCGTTGGCGAGGAAGTCGACGCGGGTGAGGTCCACCGTGATCTCGTCCGCGGTCCGCGCGTACTCCGTCACGGCCAGCGCCAGGGGGGCTTTGTGAGCGCCGAGGACCTCGCCGAACAGGCGCACCCCGTCGTCGTGGTGAAGAGTGGTGATCAGGAGTTGATCGTCGATGAAGTAGCCGCGCATCAGGGATTCCCGCCATGCCGCGCACCGCTCGCGCACCCCTGACGGGGTGATCACGGTCCGGATCGGAGAAGCCGCATCCACACGGGCCGTGGCGGTGCTCAAGAATGCGGGCCCATGGTCCCGCGTGAAGCAGCCGCTGGCGCAGGGTCCCACCTCGGACCCGAGAGATCGCCGAAAGACACTCGCCGCGCTGACGGCGAGAGATGTTCCACGGTCTGCTTCCCACCGTACTCCTGCGCCGTCACGCCGGGCAGAGGGCGACCCGCACCGATTCGGGCCCCTCCCCTCTCCCGCGCCCCAACAGGCCCTCGGGACCGAGAGGTTGACGAGGGCCGTCCGGACCCGCGACGGGGCCGGTCGGCCCCTGCCCGCGGCGGCGTGTGCGTCGCAGACTTCAGGCAGCGGGGAGGCCGAGCCGATGCGCTACGGGAGTCGGGCGCCGCGTGGGCAGTCAGGCGGCGGGTCCGACGCCGTCACACACGGCGGTGGCCACGTGTCCGACCCGGCCACAGCTCCCTCACGGCCGGGGCGGATGCGTTCCCCCCTCGGTTCAGCCGGTGACACCGCGTCAGCCCCGCGTCCCGGGCCATCGCTCGGCGCGTACGGACGTCCTTCACGGGTAACCGTCGCCCACGGACATTCCGAGCGCCCACCCTTGGAGGTGCCATGCCGGGGATCGTGAACCGGATCAAGCAGTACAGCCGCAGCCCGCAGGGACGGCGGACGATCGCGTCAGCGCGGCGCGCGGCCGCGGACCCCCGCAAGCGGGCGCAGGCCCGCGCCTGGCTCGGCCGGCTGCGCCGTCGCTGAGCCGCCGCTGAAGATCTTCACCCAACTCTCCCGAGTAGGCGCGCGGTTCCGGGGTAAGCGGAGCCTCGCACCCGCATAAGCACGCCAACAGACAGGGAAGGTCGGGCGAATGACCGCGCTGACGGAAACCGGACCCCTCATGCACACCACGGCCGAGGAACTCCTCGAGGCCGGATGCGCGCAAGAGGTCGCACCCCGTGACGCCCGCACTCTGTCACGTCGCTTCTTCGAGCGCCTGGCCAACCTGGAAGAGGGCACGCACGAGTACCAGTACGTGCGCAACACGCTCATCGAGATGAACCTCTCCCTCGTCCGGTACGCGGCGGGCCGGTTCCGTCATCGCGGCGTCGAGGAGATGGAGGACATCGTCCAGGTCGGCACGATCGGCCTGATCAAGGCGATCGACCGGTTCGAGCTCGTGCGCGAGGTCGAG
This sequence comes from Streptomyces sp. NPDC052225, assembly GCF_040679615.1. Classification (NCBI taxonomy): domain Bacteria; kingdom Bacillati; phylum Actinomycetota; class Actinomycetes; order Kitasatosporales; family Streptomycetaceae; genus Streptomyces; species Streptomyces sp. NPDC052225. The sequence continues at coordinate 258,515 of NZ_JBFAVD010000002.1, forward strand.
TTCGCCACGTTCGCCGTGCCGTACATCACCGGCGAGATCAAGCGGTTCTTCCGTGACACGTCCTGGGCCGTGCACGTGCCGCGCCGGCTCCAGGAGGCCCGGGTCGAACTGGCCAAGGCCAACGAGGAACTCGCGACCCGGCTCGGGCGAACGCCGAGCACCGCCGAACTGGCCGAGCTGATGCAGCTGCCCGAGACGGAGGTCGTCGAGGCCCAGAAGGCGTCCAACGGCTACCACGCGGCCTCGATCGACGCGACGATCGGCGCCGGGAACGACGAGAGCGACACCCTCCTCGCCGACTTCATCGGCGAGGAGGACGAGCGCATGGAGCTGGTGGAGGACTTCCACGCGCTCGCGCCGCTGCTGGCCGGTCTCGACGAACGCGAGCGGGACATCATCCGGCTCCGGTTCGCCGAGGAGCTCACCCAGGCGGAGATCGGCGAACAGCTCGGCATCTCGCAGATGCACGTGTCCCGGCTGCTCAGCCGGCTCCTGACGCGCCTGCGCAACGGCCTTCTCGCCACGGACTGACCACGGGCCGGCCGAAGCGGCCCGACCACGACGGAGCGAGTCCTCGATGCCCGGCGCAAGCCGGGCATCGCCGTTACCGTGGACGTATGTTCAGCTCACGCAAAGTACACAAGGACGACGTGTGGGACGGCGTCGTCGTCGACAAGACGCGCAGGGCGACGGACGGCTCGAACCTCTATCACTACGTCGAGCTCCGGCTGGCCGACGGTGCGCGCAAGAAGATCCGCGTCGAGAAGGAGCTCTGGGAGACCCTCGACGCGGGTGACCGCCTCGTGAAGGAAGCGGGTTCCCCCGCTCCTGTCAAAGCGGGGCCCTCCGGCGGGTAAGTCGTCCCGCTCCCAAGGGCGTTGTCAGTGCCTCCCCATAGAGTGAATACATCACTCGGGGAACTCCGGAGGGGGAGCACAGACATGCCCGCAAAGAAGATCCAGCACAAGGTGAATCACGTCGCGCTCGTGGTGGACTGTTCGGGTTCCATGCGACCGCACGAGAGTCAACTCATTCGTGTGGTCGACGAGTTCGTGGCGGGCCTGAAGGCGGAATCCGACAGCCTCGGTCACGAGACGAGGATCAGCCTTTATTCCTTCGACCACCGGGTGGAGAACCTGGTGTGGGACATGGACGTGAAGCACCTCCCGTCCATGCGCGGCCTGTATCAGGTGAACAACGGCGCCACGGCACTCATCGAGGCTTCCCTCAAGTCGCTCGACGATCTCGGCCACATATGGGAGGAGTACGGCGAGCACAGCTTCCTCCAGATCGTGGTCACCGACGGCGAGGAGAACGCGTCGGGCGGAGACCGCCGGCACGACGGCGACATGACCATCCTGGGTCCGTGGCTCGACCGGATCACGGCCACGATGCGCGGCCTCCCCGGGCACTGGACCTCGGCGATCCTCGTGCCGAACTCCCTGGCCAAGCGCACCGCGCAGAACTACGGCTTCCCCGCGGGGAACATCGCGATCTGGGACGCCGACTCGCAGAAGGGTGTCGAGGAGGCGATCGGCACCGTGCGCGCCGCCGCCACCAGCTTCCTGCGGGGACGGGAGCAGGGGGTGCGCGGCACGAAGAACCTCTTCGCCGTGGGCCAGGACATATCCGTCGACGAGGTACGGGCGAATCTCGAACCGATTCCTGCGGACAAATACCGGCTCCTGAAGGTGGACAAGGAGATGGAGATCCGGCCGTTCGTCGACTCGCATCCGGGAGTCAGCTATGAACGGGGCTCCTGCTATTACCAGTTGGGCGCCCGGGCACAAGTTCAGCTGAACAAAGAAGTCATCGTCGTCGAGAAGGACACCGATCGCGCCTATACGGGAGATGCGGCGCGCAGCCTTCTGTTCGGCACCGGAATTCAGGGCACCGTCTCCGTGAAAGCGGGCAACAATCCCAAGCTGGAGGTGTATGTGCAGAGCCGCTCGGTGAACAGGAAACTCAAGCCGAATACGCGAATTCTCATCATGCTCTGACACGGCGGCGCCGAGCACCGCGAGGCGCTGATGGAGGCGGGGTCCGGGGAGACGTTCCATGGGCCCCGCCGCGACGGGGGAGACACGGCGGGGCGCACCGGTCGAGTGCCCCGGCGGCGGCCCGCCAATCCCCCGCGCGGCCACCGATGTCGCGGCAACTCCCGTCCCACCCGTTGACGTCCACCCCACCTGACCCAAGAATGAGGCCATTCCTCGTTGACAACGTTGTCCATGCAGAGAGGCCCGACCCGTGCCGCACGCTCTCCCCCCGGTCGACCGCCGGAGGTTCCTCCAACTGATCGGCGTCACCGGCGCCTTGACGGCCCTTCCCACCACGCTCGGATCCGCTGCGGCACGGGCGGCCGACGGCGACGGCACTCCCCCGGACGCCGTCGCGGCGACGTACCACCGGGTCCTGCTCGACCACACGCACTGGTCGGAGACGCAGTGGGACGAGGCCCAGGGGGCGTACACCGGGAAGGACTTCGGGTTCGCCGTGGTCCTCGGGCATGCCGTCCTGCTCACCCACGGCACGTACGACGAGGGCCTGGCCGGGATCGACCGCGACACGCTCAAGCGGCGCACGCTCGCCACCATCCGCCGCTTCGCCGCCACCAACCGGCTCACCGGCGGCAGCGAGTGGGGCCGCAAGCTGTTCTTCGACACGACGTTCCAGTCGTACTTCCTGCTCGCCGCGCGGCTGCTGTGGGACGACCTCGACGCCACGACGCGCGCCCACATCGACACCATCACGCGCGAACAGGCCGCCTACACCCAGGGGCTGGGCTCCGGCGACGACCCCGCCTCGGGCGACTGGACGCCGAACGGGCTGGCCGGCGGGCATGTCGGGGACACCAAGCTGGAGGAGATGGGCCTGTACGCCCAGACCCTCGCGCCCGCCCTGGCCTGGGCGCCGGACGACTCCCGGCACGCCGCCTGGGCGTCCGCGTACGGGACCTGGTCGCGCAACGAGGCCGGCCTGCCGCCGGCGGATCTCGCAAACCCTGCGCGCGTGGACGGCGTCCCCGTCTCCGCCAACACGGCCCGGAACCTGTACGACACGTTCATCGTGGAGAACCACGGCTCGTTCGGCCCGCACTACCAGGAAGAGCTGTGGCGCACCTCCGGGCGCAACGCGGCCCACTTCCTCGCGGCCGGCCGTCCGCTGCCCGAGGTCCTGACGGAGCAGCCCAACGCGCGGCCGCTGTGGCGCACCCTGCTCGGCGTCATGAGCGACGCCGGTGAGCCGCTGATGCCGATGGTCAACGACCGCGAGCACCTCTACGGCAGGGACGTGATCCCGCTCGCCTTCCTCGCCCAGGTGGCGGGCGACCGGGCGGCGGCGCGCGCGGAGCGGGAGCTCGCCGACCGCCTCGAGGCGTACCAGAAGTACCCGCCGGAGCACCGGATGGCGAAGTTCTCGGGCGAGCCGAAGTACGAGCCGGAGGCGCGCGCCGAGATCGCGATCAGCTATCTGCTGCACGTGTGGGCGGCCGCGGCCGGACGGCGGGTGGAGCCGCTGACGCGGGCCGAGCTGTTCGCCGAGGCGGCGGGCGTGACGGACTTCGGGACGGGTCCCGGTCTGGTCTCCCACCAGACGCCGGCGGCGTGGGCGGGCGCGGTCAGCAAGCCGGGCTTCGTGAAGTTCGCCTGGCAGCCGGCCCACGACGACTGGCTGTTCCGGCTGAGCGGCGCGACACCGATGTTCCTGCCCACGACGGCGGGCCAGGTCGTCGGACGGTCGGTGCGGCGGTACGAGTCCGTGCGCCACGGCTACGACGCGAGCGCGACCGTGCTGCGCCTGGAGCAGGGGTACGCGGGTTTCGCGACGCTGCCGACCGGCGCCGTCGTCTACGCGAGCACGGGCACGGCCGCCGGTGAGGGCCATGTGGAGATCCACAATCTGACGATGCCGGGCATGGCGGGCCTCGACGGCGCGCGCACCTACCGGTTCGCGGAGGGCGAGGCCACCGTGCGCGCCAAGGACTCCTCCCCCGCCGCGGGACCGGGCCGCGTCGACGACCTCACCTTCCCCGCGACCACGGTGCGGCACGTCCGCATGCTGGGGGTGCGCCCCGATCCGTCGTACGGGTACTCGCTGTACGCCCTCGAGGTACGCGACGGCGCGGACGGCGCCGACCTCGCCCGTGGCGCGGCGGCGACGGCATCGTCGTACGACTCCGGGAAGGCGCCGGGGCTCGCGGTCGACGGGGACGCGGCGAGCCGCTGGGCGGTGTCCAAGGCCGACCGGCCCCGCGTCGACAGCTGGTTGGCGGTGGATCTCGGCTCCGCGCGCGAGATCGACCGGGTGACGCTGCGCTGGGAGGCGGCCGCCGGCCGCGCCTACCGGGTGCAGGGTTCGGCGGACGGCACGGACTGGGCCGATCTCGCCGCGTGGCCGACGCCGGCGGTGCGCAGCCGTGGCGGCTGGCTGGACGTCGACGGCCGGGCCGGGTTCGTGGTGCGCGGTACGGAGCTGCCGCTCACCGTGTCCGACGACACGATCGTCCTGGCCGACGGGCCGGCGGCGCCGCTCGTGGTCGAGGGCCTGCCCGCCGCGTCGGTGTCCGCGCTGCGCACCCACGCGGATGCGCCCGCTCCGGTGCCGGACCACGACGCCGTGCGGGCGGCGTTCACCGACGACCACCTGAGCCTGTTCAACCTGTCGGACGGTGCGGTGTCCGCGCGCGTCGAGCTGCGGCAGCGGGGCCCGCGCACGCTGTTCTTCGAGGGTGTGCAGACGGTGACGCGGGACGGGATCGCGTACGAGGCCGAACTGCCCGCCGCGGAGGGCGCCGTGCTCGCGCCGCGCGTCACGCTCTCGCCGGTCGCGGGCGGCGCGCTGCCCGCGGGGCTGCGGGTGCACGTCGTCGACGGGGCGACCGTGCGCCTGTCCGGAGCGTCCTGCCGGGTCCGCGTCGAGGCGCGGGGACGCGGGACGGTGGCCGTGGTGCGGCCGGGCCGCGAGACGACAGCCACGCTGCGCGGCGCCGCCGCCTATCCCTTCGACGATCTGGCGCTCGGCAGGACGGTGTTCCCCACCGGCCCCCTGCCGGAGGGCATGTCCGATCCGGCGGCCGCCGTGGACGGCGACGCGGACACGGCGTGGACCCCGGGTCCGGACGGGCGCCTCGTCGTGGACCTGGGCGCCGTGGTGCCGGTGCGCCGGGTGGAGGCCGCGTGGACGGCGGCGGGCGCGCCGCAGGGTGCGGTGGAGTTCAGCGAGGACGGTCTCACGTACCGCTCCGTGGGCAGGACCGACGGCCGAGGGCGTGTGCGCACGCTCGCCGCCGAGGGCTCGGCTCGCTATGTGTCGTTCGCGGTCGGGGGCACGCCCCGGGCGGGCGTCCGGCTCGTCCGGCTCTCGGTACGCGCCTGACGTCCGCCGCCGGGTGCCCGCCGCCCTTGGGCCGGTGGCGGGCACCCGGCCCGGACCCTGCTTGGCCGCTTCGGGGACGGGGTAGCTGGCCACCATGGTCAACGACACCTCCACACCCCGGGGCGGCCGCGAGCGGCCCGCCGTCGACGTCGACGCACTGCGGACCGTTCTCGACGGTGAGTACGCGGCGATCCGCGATCTCGTGCGCACGAACCTGGTGGCGCACGCCTCCGTTCTCGAGGAGGCCGAAGAGCTCGGCATCGACACGTTCCGCGAGCGGGTGCGCGAGCTCGTCGTCGAGCTGGCGGCGACCGGCCAGACCGGGATGGGCTTCCCCGAGGAGTACGGCGGCGGGGGCGACATCGGCGCGTCCATCGCCGCGTTCGAGACGCTCGCGTTCGGTGATCTGTCGGTCCTGGTGAAGGTCGGCGTGCAGTTCGGTCTTTTCGGCGGGGCCATCCTTCAGCTCGGCACCGAGCGCCATCACGCGGCCTACCTGCCGGACCTGATCACCGGGCGGCTGATGGGCTGCTTCGCGATGACCGAGACGGGACACGGCTCCAACGTGCAGGCGCTCGGCACAGTGGCGACGTACGACACCGCCACGCAGGAGTTCGTCCTCACGACGCACGGCGACGCGGCCCGCAAGGACTACATCGGCAATGCCGCCCGCCACGCCGAACTGGCCGTTGTCTTCGCCCAGTTGGAGGTCGGCGGCCGCTCCGAGGGGGTGCACGCCTTCGTCGTGCCGATCCGGGTGGACGGCGCGCCTGCGCCCGGCGTCCGTATCGCGGACGACGGCCGCAAGATGGGGCTCAACGGCGTGGACAACGGCCGCCTCTGGTTCGACGGCGTGCGGGTGCCGCGCGAGGCGCTGCTCAACCGGTTCGCCGACGTCACGCCGGACGGGACGTACGAGAGTCCGATCGAGAACCCCGGCCGCCGCTTCTTCACCATGCTCGGCACGCTGGTCCAGGGGCGGGTGAGCGTCGGCGGCGGCGCGATCAACGCATCCAAGGTGGCCCTCGCCATCGCCGTCAAGTACGCCCTGCGGCGGCGCCAGTTCGAGACGGCCACCGACGGCGAGGAGCAGCTGCTCCTCGACTACGGCATGCACCAGCGCCGGCTGCTTCCGCTGCTCGCGCGGACCTACGCGCTGCACTTCGCGCAGGACGTCGTCCGCACGGATCTGCACAAGGTGCTCTCCGGCATCGAGGACGACGAACAGACGCGCCGCGAGCTGGAGTCGCGGGCCGCAGGGACGAAGGCGCTCGGCACCTGGCACGCCACGCGCGTGATCCAGGAGTGCCGTGAGGCGTGCGGCGGCGCCGGGTATCTCGCCGAGAACCGGTTCGCCGCGCTCAAGGCCGACAGCGACATCTTCACGACATTCGAGGGCGACAACCACGTCCTGCTCCAGCTCGTCGCCAAGGGCCTACTCACCGGCTACGCCAGCGACTTCGAGGACCTCGACCAGCTCGGCACGGCCCGCTTCGTCACGTCCCTGGCCGTCGAGACCGTCATCGAGAGGACGTCGGCGCACAAGCTCCTGGAGCGCGTACGGGACCTGCTGCCGGGCGGCGACGAGTGGGACCGGGAGGCGGGGCTGCTCGACTCCGAGTACCACCTGGCCATGCTGCGTTTTCGTGAGGAGCACCTGGTGGCGGGGGTGGCCCGGCGCCTCAAGCGCGGGGTCGAGCGCGGCGGCAGCCCCGGCGCCGTCTTCTCGCGGGTGCAGGACCATGTGATCGCGGTGGCCCGCGCGCACGTCGAGCGGCTGGTGCTCGAGGCGTTCGTCGAGAAGCTGCGCGCAGTGCCCGATGGCGACAACAAGGTGGCGCTTGAGCTGCTGTGCGACCTGTTCGCCCTGTCGTCGATCGAGGCCGACCGGGCCTGGTTCATGGAGCATGGCCGGCTGACCGTCCAGCGCTCGAAGGCGATCACCCGAGAGGTGAACGAGCTCTGCCGCCGCGTCCGGCCGATCGCCGGCGACCTGGTCGACGCGTGGGGCATCCCCACGGAGATGCTGCGCTCCCCGGACCTCGTGGGGTGAACGGCGCGGGCCGGCTCAGAGGATGTGGATGCGCTCCAGCTCGCCGTCGGGGGTAAGGATCATCAGTTCGTGCCCCTTGGCGCGCTCGCGCTCGACGAAGCCGAGCAGCAGGACGGCCCGGTGGATCACGTCGGCCTTGCCGGCGCGTCCCGTCTCGGCCAGTTCGTTCACGGCGACGACGGCCGGCGGGGCGAGCGTCACGGAGAAGCGTTCGCCGGGCCGGTGTTCCGGATGCGCTGCCATGACGGGCGCTTCAGGAAGCCCGGGCTTCCTGCCGCTCCGTGCGGGACTGCTCGTGGTCGGCGCGCGCCGTCTCCAGGAGGGCGCGCCAGGAGGTGACGGTGGGCCGGCGGCGCAGCAGCGCCCGCCGCTCGCGCTCCGTCATGCCGCCCCAGACGCCGTGCTCGATGCGCTCGTCCAGGGCGTGGGCCAGGCACTCGGTCCTGACCACGCACGCCGCGCAGATCCGCTTCGCGCCGGACTGCGCGGCCCCCTCGACGAACAGCTCCTCCGGGTCCGCCGTGCGGCACGCCGCCTTCTCCCACCACGAGCCCTGCTTGTCGGCCATGACCCAACCCCCGTTGCTCTCTTACGGTTTGACGCTGCGGTTGGCGGGCGACTGTACGGCACTGTCCCGCGATGAGCAGCCCATCACCACTGGTTGAACAGCGAGTGACCGTCGGAAGGTTCCCGGGCGTCGCGCGGAACGGAGCGCAGGGCGTCGTCCATGGCGTGCAGGCGCCGGTTCGTGAGGTTGCTGACGTGGACCATCCAGCCGAGGAACACGACGGTGAGGACGGAGAAGCCGATGGTCTGGCGCGGGCCCGCGGTGAAGGCGGTCAACACGGTGATGGTCACGAACAGGACCGCCAGGAAGACGAGCGCGGCCACCCGGTGATGCGTGCGCCGCAGGCGCTGGTCCACCAGGTCGCGCATGGCCCGCCGCTCCTCGGGGTCGGTGGGTACGTCACCGCTGCGCAGCCTGCGGTCGAGCGAGACCAGGCCGTTCGTGCTGCCGGCGGCCCGCTTCTCTTTGCGGCGTACCGCCAGCGTGACGCCGATTCCGCCGAGGGAGATGACCGCGGTGCGGGCCAGGATGGCGGCGAAGGAGCGCCCGGGGTAGAGGAATTGGATCAGCACCGCGGCGGCGAGCACCGACAGGGCGGTCTGCGCCCACAGATGTTTGGCCAGGAAGATCTTCACGCGCTCCATGTCCGCCCTCCCCGGGCACCCGTGGTCCGTCGCGGCCGATCGCGACGGACACCGAGTCACCCGGGTACCCTCACCCCTTTGTCACACTCTCAACACGCTTGTCGAGGGCCGGAGTTGATCCCTGGGCCGCCGGTGCGGAGGGGGCGCCGCCGCGGTCGATGCGGCCGCTGATCACGGCGAGGACGAGACCGGCCACGGCGAGCGCGGCGCCGGCGAGGTTGGGTGCGGCCCAGCCCCACCCGGCGGTGATGACGAGGCCGCCCAGCCAGGCGCCGCCCGCGTTGGCCAGGTTGAAAGCCGAGTGGTTGGAGGCGGCGGCCATGGTGGGGGCGTTCTTCGCCTTGGCCATCAGGAGCATCTGGACGGGGGTGGTGATGAGCGAGCCCATGGCGCCGATGAAGGTGATCGTCAGCAGGGCGGGCACGGTGCTGTGCACGGTGAAGTAGAACGTCACCAGCGCGGCGGCGAGCAGGACGAGTCCGCCGTACAGCGTGGGGCGCAGGGCGCGGTCGGTGAGCGGTCCGGCGAGCAGGGTGCCGGCCGTCATGCCGACGCCGTACAGCGCGAGGACCAGGGTGGTCGACGAGTCCGAGATGCCGGTCAGGTGCGTGAGCATCGGCACCAGGTAGCTGTAGACGGCGAAGAATCCGCCGAAGCCGACGACGGCGGTGGCGAGGCCCAGGACGACCTGCTTGTTGCCCATGGCCCGCAGTTCGTGCCGGATCCCGGACTGCGCGCCGCGCGGCTGGTGGGGGACGAACGCGGCGATCGCGGCCAGGGCGACAAGCCCGATGACGGCGACGGCGTAATAGGCGGAACGCCATCCGAGGTGCTGGCCCAGGGCGGTGCCGAGGGGGACGCCGACGATGTTCGCGACGGTGAGGCCGAGGAACATCTTCGACACGGCGCGCGCCGCCCGTTCGGGGGCGACGAGCCGGGAGGCGACGACGGCGCCGACGCCGAACAGCGCGCCGTGCGGCAGGCCCGCGATGAAGCGGGCGGCGAAGAGCGTGCCGAAGTCGGGGGCGAGCGCGGAGGCGGTGTTGCCGACGACGAACAGCGCGGACAGGAGCAGCAGCAGCCGCTTGTGCGGGATCCGCGCACCGATGCCGGTGAGCACGGGGGCGCCGACGACGACACCGAGTGCGTACGCCGAGACGAGGTTGCCCGCATGGGGCACGGACACGTCGATCCCGTCAGCGATCTGGGGCAGCAGCCCCATCGTGGCGAACTCGGTGGTGCCGATGCCGAACGCGACGACAGCCAGGGCCAGCAGAGCCAGCGGCATGGTGGAGAAGGACCTTTCGAAGACAGCAGGCCCGCGAGGGGACGGGCGGACTACGACTCCAGCCTCCTCGTTCCTCCCCGCATTCCAGGATCCGGCCACCGGTTTCGTGATCTATGTCATGCGCCGTCGTACGCCGGCAACTGATCGTCGCGCCCGGTCGTCCTGGCTGACATGACGACGGACGAAGGCGGGCGCGGTCCGGGCCCCTCGATGTGGGTGCGCGGCCGGGTTCCCGCCGTCCTGGCGCTCGTCACGGGAGTGCTGCTCGCGTTCCCGAAGGTGGTGCCCAACGGCGTGGGCCGCCTGGGGAGTCTGCTGGAGGCCTTCCTGCCGTGGCTCGGCCTGGTGGTGCTGCCGCTCGCGGTGTGCGCGCTGCTGCGCCGGTCGGCGACCGCGCTGCTGGCGCTGGTGGTGCCGGTTGCGGCATGGGCGTACCAGTTCGGCCCTCTGCTCCTGCCCGGCGCGGACTCCGGCCGGCCGGGGCTGGAGGTCGTGCAGCACAACGTGAGCGACGAGAACGCGGACCCGGCGGGCACCGCGCGCACGCTGGCCGCCGCCGGCCCCGAACTCATCGCGCTGGAGGAGCTGTTGCCCCGGGACCTTCCGGCGTACCGCAGGGCGCTGGCCGCCGACTACCCGTACCACGCGGTCCACGGCACGGTCGGCCTCTGGTCGGCGTACCCGCTGAGCGGGAACCGGGTCGTCGACATCAGGCCGCGGTCGGTCGACGAGGGCTGGAGTCGCGGTCTGCGCGCCGTGGTCCACGCACCGCGCCGGGACGTCGCGGTCTACGTCGCGCATCTGCCGTCGGTCCGGGTCACGGCGACCGGGTTCGCATCGGCTCTGCGGGACGAGAGCGCCGGCCTGCTCGGGTCGGCGATCGCGCGGGAGCCGGTCGGCACGGTGGTGCTGCTCGGCGATCTCAACGGCACGGTCGACGACCGCGGACTCGGTCCGCTCACGTCGCGGCTGAACGTCTCCCACCGTGGCTTCGCCCTCAGCTACCCCGAGGGGTTCCCGCTGGCACGGATCGACCAGGTCATGGCGCGTTCGGCGACGGTCGGCCGGATCCGGGCGCTGGCCGCCACCGGCAGCGACCATCTGCCGGTGGCCGCGCGGGTCACCTTCGGGTGACCGCTCCCGCGCGCTTCGCCCGAGTCCATTCCAGGAGCCGGTCCACGGGCCAGGTCGTCACCACGTCGTCGGCGGGGACGTGGCACTCCTCGGCCCGCGCGCAGCCGATGATCTGCCAGTCGAGCTGGCCCGGCGCGTGCGCGTCGGTGTCGACGGAGAACAGGGTGCCCGCCGCGACGGCCCTGCGCAGCAGTCTGCGGGGCGGGTCGAGGCGTTCGGGCCTGCTGTTGATCTCGACCGCGGTGCCCGCGGCGGCGCATGCCTCGAACACGGCGTCGGCGTCGAACTGCGACTCGGGCCTGCCGCGTCCGGTGACGAGCCGCCCGGTGCAGTGCCCGAGGACGTCCGCACGGGGGTTGCTGACGGCGGCGATCATCCGCCGGGTCATCGCGGCGGCGTCCATCCGGAGCTTGGAGTGCACGGACACGACCACGACGTCGAGCCGGTCGAGCAGTTCGGGTTCCTGGTCGAGGGAGCCGTCGTCGAGGATGTCGCACTCGATGCCGGTGAGCAGCCGGAACGGGGCCCAGGTCGCGTTCAGCGCGTCCACGATCTCGAGCTGCTCGCGCAGCCGCTCCGGGGAGAGGCCGCGGGCGATCGTCAGCCGCGGGGAGTGGTCGGTCAGGACGGCCCACTCGTGTCCGATCTCCTGGGCGGCGCGGCCCATCTCCTCGATGGGGCTGCCGCCGTCGGACCAGTCGGAGTGCAGATGGCAGTCGCCGCGCAGCAGGGCCCGAAGCGCCGAACCCGCCTCCCCTTCGACGAGCGGCGTCCGCGCCTCCTCCTCCAGGCGTTCGAGGTAGGCGGGCACGTCACCCGCGTACGCCTCGCGGATCACGCCGGCGGTCTTCGGGCCGATGCCCTTGAGCGCCTCCAGGGAGTCGTGGGCGACGCGGTCCGCGAGTTCGGCGTCGCTCAGCGCGTCGACGACGGCCGCGGCGGTACGGAAGGCGCGGACGCGGTAGGTCGGGGCGCGGCCTCGTTCCAGCAGGAACGCGATCCGTTCCAGGGCCCGCGCGGGCTCCATCGCCCGCTCACCGGGTGCCGTGGTCGGTGTCGTCCGGCTCTTCCCACGAGTCGGCGCGGGGCTGCGGTGTCTGCGGCGGGTTCGGGCGCCGGGCGAGCCGTCGCCTGCTGCTCCACAACAGGGCGAGGAGCGCGATGACGATCAGCACGCCGATGACGGTGAAGAACATCGCCGTGCCGCTGCTCGCGGCGAGCGTGTCCGCGCGTACGAAGGAGGGGCTCATGAGCGTCTGTCCTTCCGGCCGACGGTGCGGTCCGTCGTGCCGCCGCCTAGCCGCCGACGGGGAGAACCTCGCCGGCACGGTAGGAGCGCACGACCACTCCATCGTCGCCGCGGCGCACGACATGCGCACGTCCAAGACCGCCGACCTGTGGCTTCTCCCCCGGCTCGATGGTGAGGACGGTGTCCTCGTCGAGGGCGACGCCGTCCGTCACGTCGCCGCGGGCGACCGCCGCGATCAGGCGGGGCAGCGTGCCCCACTGCGCCGCGTGCACGTCCACGGTGAAGGGCACGAGTCCGAGACCGGGCGCGACCGTCACGTCGTCCAGGTCCTCCGCGCTGTCCGGCGGGCACACCGGGACGTCCCGGTCGAGCCAGCCGCCGACGAGCGCCGTCCGCGCGGCGAGCGCCGCTCCGGCGGAGAAGCCGGCGTACGGCAGATCCCTGCGCGCCAGAACGGCGAGCAGCTCCTCGGCGCAGGGGGCGAGCGCCTCCTGGTAGGCCGGGGTCAGGCCGCCGCACACGAGGACGGCGTCCACGGTGTCCAGGACCGACGGGTCGAAGCGGGAGCCGATCGGCACCGGCAGCGCGACCGGCTCGCAGGCCGCCGTCCCGGTCAGGCGCCGCGCATACCGCGCGAACTCCTGGTCGACGCCGCCGTCGCCCTCGTCCAGGACGACGCAGCCGATCCGCGGCCGCGTCCCGGCATCCCGCAGAAAGCCCGCGAAGACGTCCGTGGAGCGCCAACCGCCCCCGATGAGATAGCTGCGCGCACCCATGTTCCCCACCCCCGTGTGTGTACCGGCTGGGCACGCTAGGCGGTACGGCGCCGGGACGTCGACCGGTTTTCACTCGCGCCCACCGAGGAACAAAGCGTTACATCTGCGAAGAAATGGGGACGCGGTGGTCATGGTGCAGATCGGATACACGTTGATGACCGAGCAGGCCGGTCCGCGCGAGCTCGTGCGGCACGCGGTCGGCGCCGAGGAGAGCGGCTTCGACTTCTCGGTGACCAGTGATCACTACTTCCCCTGGCTGCGTTCCCAGGGTCACTCCCCGTACGCCTGGAGCCTCCTCGGCGCGGTCGCGCAGGCGACGTCGCGGCTGCCGCTGATGACGTACGTGACCTGCCCGACCTTCCGCTACCACCCGGCCGTGGTCGCGCAGAAGGCCGCGACGCTCCAACTGCTCTCCGAGGGGCGGTTCCGCCTCGGCCTCGGCTCCGGCGAGAACCTCAACGAGCACGTGGTGGGCCGCGGCTGGCCGGCCGTGGACGTGCGGCACGAGATGTTCGAGGAGGCCGTCACGATCATCCGTGCCCTGTTCGAGGGCGGCCACGTCACCCACCACGGCAAGCACTACGACGTCGACTCGGCCCGTCTGTGGGACCTGCCGGACGCTCCCCCGCCGATCGGCATCGCCGTGTCCGGCGAGCAGTCCTGCGCCCTGGCCGGACGCCAGGCCGACCTGCTCATCGCCACCGAGCCCAAGCCCGAGCTGCTGTCGGCCTTCGACCGGCACGGCGGCACGGGCAAGCCGCGCGTGGGGCAGCTGCCCGTCTGCTACGACACCGACCGCGACGCCGCCGTCGCCCGCGCGCACGACCAGTTCCGCTGGTTCGCGGGCGGCTGGAAGGTCAACGCCGAGCTGCCGCACCCCGATTCGTTCGCGGGCGCGACCCAGTTCGTCCGGCCCGACGACGTCGCCGGGTCGATTCCCTGCGGCGACGACGTCGACGCGTTCGTGGAGGCGGTACGGCCCTTCGCCGACGCCGGGTTCACCGAGGTCGCGCTCGTCCAGATCGGCGGCGACCAGCAGGAGCCGTTCCTCGCGTGGTCGGAGAAGAAGCTGCTCCCTGCCCTGCGGGACGCCTTCGCCTGAGCGGCCGCGGACAGCTCAGCGCTCGTCCTCGAGCTGTTCGTTGAGCGTGTCGAGGAAGCGGGCGACGGTGGCCAGTTGCTCATCGCTGAACTGCTGCCGCGCCACGTCGGTGCCGCGCGCCAGCGGGGCGAAGGAGCGGCGGGCCAGGTCACGCGCGGCCGGCTGGTAGTGCAGGTGCACGACCCGGCGGTCCGACTGGTCGCGCACGCGCGCGATGTGCCCGGCGCGCTCCAGCCGGTCGAGGCAGGCCGTCACGGCGCCGGACGTGAGGTCGAGCCGCTCCCTGAGCCGGGACGGCGTCAGCGGATCGCCGCGCTCGGCGTCGAGGATCGCGCCGAGTGCGTGGATGTCGGTGGGGTGGAGCCCGTGCGTCTGCGCGAAGGCGTGGGCGAGCCGGTTGAACTCGCCGTTCAGACGCCGCAGCCGGACGGCGAAAGCCTGTAGATCGGTGCTTGTCTCACGTGGCTCGTCCGAGCTCCCCTCGCGCATGCGACCAGCATAAGATCTCTCAATGTTTGAGATACTTCACCATTGAGATACCTTGGCCCGACGCCGCCCGCTCGCCTGCTGTCCGGGGAGAACATGCACGCTGTCCGTCGCCCGGTGCGCCTTCTGGTGCCCGCCGTCCTCGTCATCGTCTGGCTCGCGCTCGCGGGCCTGTTCGGCCCCTACGCGGGCAAGCTCGGGGAGGTGTCGACCAACGACCAGGCCGCCTTCCTGCCGCAGAGCGCCGAGTCGACAAAGGTCCTCGCGGCACAGAAGGCCTTCCGGCAGCAGGAGACCCTGCCGGTCATCGTGGTCTGGACGGCGGAGAACGGAGCGGACATCACCGCCGCGCAGCGCGCACAGGCCCAGCGCGCGCTCGCCGCCGTCAAGGAGATCGACGCCGTCGACGGCAGTCCGTCGCCGGCGCTGCGGTCCGAGGACGGCAAGGCTTTGGAGGGCGTGGTCCCGCTGCGGCCCGACCTCGGCGACGAGCTGGGGGACGTCCTCGACCGGATCACGGCACAGGCGCGCACGGTCGACGGCACGACCGCTCAGCTCGCCGGGCCGGCGGCGACACAGGCCGACCTCGGGGACGCCTTCGCCGGGATCGACGGAGTCCTGCTCGGCGTCGCGCTCGCGGCGGTACTGCTCATTCTGCTGCTCGTCTACCGCAGCGTGCTGCTGCCTTTCGTCATCATCGTCAGCGCGGTCTTCGCCCTGGCGGTGGCCTCCGCGATCGTCTACGTCCTCGCGGACCACGACGTCGTCCGCGTCGACGGCCAGGTCCAGGGCATCCTGTCGATCCTCGTCATCGGAGCGGCCACCGACTACGCGCTGCTCCTGACGGCCCGTTTCCGCGAGGAGGTGGCGGGCCGCGAGAGCCGGGTGGCCGCCGCTCTCACGGCGACCCGCAGGTCGCTGGGCGCGATCACGGCCAGCGCGGCGACGGTCGCGCTCGGCCTGCTCGCGCTCCTGCTGAGCGACCTCACCAACAACCGGGCGCTGGGCCCCGTGGGTGCGATCGGCATCGTCTGCGCGGCCCTGTCCGCGCTCACCTTCCTGCCCGCCGTGCTCGCCCTGACGGGGAAGGCCGCGTTCTGGCCCGCGAAGCCGAAGGCGGCCGACGCGGAGGGCGGCGGTCACGGCATCTGGCGCCGCGTGGCGCACCGGGTGGACAGCGTCCCGCGCCGGCTGTGGGCCGCCACGGTGGTGCTGCTCCTGGCCGGCGCTGCGTTCGCGCCGGCCTTGCAGTCCAAGGGCGTTCCGCTCGACGAGGTCTTCGTGAACGACGCGCCCTCGGTCGCGGCGCAGCGCACGCTCGGCCGGCACTTCCCGGGCGGTTCGGGTCAGCCCGTCGTGATCATCGCCGACGACGACGCGCGGCAGCGGGTGGAGCGGGCGGCTTCGAAGACGCCCGGCGTGACCGACGCCGCCGCCGTCACCGCCGAGGGGCGTCCTGGGGCACAGCCGCGCGTGGTCGACGGGCGGGTCCGGGTCGACGCCACGCTCACGGCGGCCCCCGACACCGACGCGGCGAAGGAGGCGGTGCGCGCGCTGCGGGAGCGGGTGCACGCGGTCGACCCGGGCGCTCTCGTCGGCGGCTACACCGCGCAGCAGTACGACACCCAGCGCACCGCCGAGCACGACCGCGACGTGATCGTGCCGGTCGTGCTGGCCATCATCCTCGTGATCCTGATCGCGCTGCTGCGCTCGCTCCTGCTGCCCGTCCTCCTGGTGGCGACGGTCGCCCTCAACTACCTGGCCACGCTGGGCATTTCGAGCCTGGTCTTCACGCACGTCCTCGGCTTCTCCGGCACGGACGCCTCGGTGCCGCTGTACGGTTTCGTGTTCCTCGTGGCGCTGGGCGTCGACTACAACATCTTCCTGATGTCGCGCGTACGGGAGGAGTCGCTGCTCCACGGCACCCGCGAGGGCATGCTGCGCGGGCTCGTCGCGACCGGCGGCGTCATCACGTCGGCGGGCGTCGTGCTGGCCGCGACGTTCGCCGCGCTGCTGGTCATCCCGCTGGCGTTCCTCGCGCAGATCGCCTTCATCGTGGCCTTCGGCGTCCTGCTGGACACGATCGTGGTGCGCTCCCTGCTGGTTCCGGCGCTCGTCCGCGACATCGGCGCCCGCGTCTGGTGGCCTGGGCGGCTGCGCGACTGAGCGCCGGTCCGGGGCTCTCAGCCGCCCTCGACGCCGGTCGCGTCGTGGGCGGCCCCGACCGGCTTCGACTCCGGGGAGCCCCGCTGGCGCAGATACACGGAGAAGATCGCCATGGAGCCCACGGCGAGCAGTTCGGACTGCCAGTTCTGCAGCGTGCGGCTCCAGAAGTCGGCGGCGCCCAGGTACGCGAACCAGCTGATCGGCGCCTGGAGTTGACGCAGGTGCTCCTCGTTGTACGCCGCCACGCCGGTCACGGACTGCCCCAGCCAGGACAGCAGGAACACGGTGCACATCAAGGTGCCCAGGGAGCGCGAGTACCAGGCCTGGCGCAGGCCGCCGGCGGACGCCCAGCCCGGCGAGTCGGGCCGGGCGTGCGCACCGACCTTCTGATCCTCGTCCGATTCGGGGCCCGCCTTGTCGAGCCCCTTCGACTCGGGGGAACCGCGCTGGAGCAACCAGACCGTGCCGAAGATGTAGAGGAAGAACTGCAGGTACTCGGACTGCCAGTTCTCGGTCACGTCGACGGCGAAGTCGGACGTGAGCAGGTAGCTCCCGAAGCTCAGCGGGGCCAGGTCCTCGGTGCGGAGCTGGTTGTTGAAGTCCGCGTGTCCGGCGATCGCCTGGCCCGCGAGGCTGATGAGGAACCCCGCGCCGAACGCCAGGGTCAGTCCGTTGTGACGCAGAAAGCGCCGCACTCCGCTCACCGCTGCATCAGCCCCAATGCCATGAAGTAGGCGAGCCCCACCACCACGATCAGCAGATAGAGCGTGAACAAGGTCCGCATCGGCTCAACCGCCCTTGATCAGACACTGGTAGGGCTGCCGGGGCCGTGGCGTGCACCCGGCGGCGACGACCTTCCAGCCGCCGGGGAACGACGAGAGGAACAGCGTGTCGCGGGCGGCCACGACGCGCGCCTGGTGGCCGTACACGTCGACCGTCCTGACCGCGCCCGCGACCGGCAACCGCTCCTCGGGCAGGGCGCGTACGCACGGCATCTCGGCCGACTGCTCCAGCTCGTCCCGGGTGCCCGGCGCCAGCGCGGCGCACCCCTCGACGGGCCGCTCGGCCACCAGACTCGCCTCGAACCGCGCCGCGGCGGCGGCCGCCGACTCCTCGCGGGAATCCACGCTTCCGCAGCCGCAGAGCCCTCCGCACATCAGCACCGCCACCATCACCCCCGACCATGTGCGCACCAGGGAATTCCTCCTTCGCCGCAATGAGCATCCGCGGCCGATCGCGCGGGAATCACCTCACGCTGCCACAAACGGCAAAAGGCAGATATCAGACACGCTGGAGCGGACGCCGGTGCACCCCTTCCGACCTGCCCCTACCTGGCGCGAGCGGGCCCCGTTAGCATGTTCGAGCCCGGAACGATCACCGCGATCACCACTTCTCACTGGAAGTTCACCCAAGCAGCGCGACACCTGTCCTTTTCCGGACACTTACCTCGATAAGTCAGGCAATTGAGAAGCACACCACCACGAATACCTACGCCCGGCCGGCGTGGCCTGTGGGCCGCGGCGGGGCTCGTGACCCTCGGATTCTTCGTCGTGCTGGAATGCGCGGCGCGCCGCTACGGCGAAGCGGGACCGCTCACCGTCGAAGCGCGCGAGGTGATCTTCGCACCGCACTCCGGGCCCCTGCTGTACGCGGGGCTCGCGCTGACGATGGTGGTGGTCACCTGGCGGCAGCGGTTCATCGCCGCGGGCGTGGCGGTCGGCATCGACATCGTCTTCTGGCTGGTGCGCTGGGCGGTCGGCGCCGACATGAACTTCGGCAACGGCGCGCTGTGGGTGATTCTCGGCTGCGCGGTCCTCGCCGTCACGCGCCGCACCGGGGCCGAACGCTCCCTCCTGCTCAAGGGTTCCGGGCTCGGGCTGCTGCTGGTGTTCGGCCACAAGACGGGTGACACCTGGCTGCTCATCACGTCGAAGACCCGCCCCACGGTGCTCGATCCCTATGTGGCCACCGTCGACCACGCGCTCGGCAACCCGTCGTGGCTGGTCGGCCGGTTCATGGAGGCCACCGGGCCGCTCAGCGGTCATGTCCTCGGCGTCGTCTACGGTCAACTCCCGCTGGCCGCCGCGCTGGTCGGCCTGTACCAGCTGCGCCATGTGGGGACCGAGCGGCACTTCCCCGCCCACCACCTCGTGCGCACCTTCCTGGCCATCGGCCTGATCGGCCCGGCGGTCTACATGATCTTCCCGGTCGTCGGACCGCTGTACGCCTACGGGCCCGACGGCGGGAGTTGGGCGGTGGCGAACATCTGGCCCGACGTGCTGCCGCCGATCGCCACGCACGCGGTCCCGTTCGACCAGATCACGCCGCGCAACTGCATGCCGAGCCTGCACACGGCCTGGGCCACCTCACTGTTCATCCACACCCGCCAGGGCTCCCGCGTCATGCGGTACGCGGGAACGTTCTGGCTGGTCGCGACCCTCACCGCGACGCTCGGCTTCGGCTACCACTACGGCGCCGACCTCATCGCCGGCGTGGTGTTCGCGCTCACCGTCGAAGCCACGATGCGCGCCGTGGCACGCGGCTGGGACCGCTCGGCCACCGTGCTGGTGAGCTACGGATCCGTCGTCTTCACCGTGCTCCTCGTGTCGTACCGCTTCGCGCCGCGCTCCATCGCCGCGTATCCGTGGCTGTTCGGGCCGCTGCTCCTGCTGGCGATGGCCACCGTGATCCACCTGTACGTGCGCACCACGAAGCTGTGGGACCCGAAATTCGTGCCCGTCCCGCAGCCGGAGTCCCGGCCCGCGGACCCGCACCCCGAACTCGCATGAGCCCGCTGCGCCCCGGTCGATCAGCCCGGGGCGCAGCCGGTTGTCAGCCGCGGTGAACGCCCGCGCGAGTGTTCGGCAACACGCGGCTCCTGCCGCAAGGGCTTTCCAAGATCGTTCGCTGCTAGCTTGCCGCCTCGTGATCATCTCTGACGTTTCCGCCCGGGACGCAGTCGCGTATCCCGCTCAGGAACATGAGCGGGAGGACGTCTGCCGTCCTGTCCTCCTGTGCCTGTCCGATCCCTCCGACCTGGCCCGCTTCGACGACCTGATCGCCTCCGGCGCCGTCCGTGAGACGCATGACCGGATCGACGACCAACTCGTCGAGCTGGTGCGGTGCCTCAACCCCGGTGACGCGCTCGACGGGGCACGGCTCGACGCCGCTGTCGACGCGGTGTGCGCCGGCGTCGAGCGGCGCCGGTACGGCACCTGGGTCTGGTACCCGTGGTCGCGGCGGCTCGTCCATGTGCTGCCCCGGGCCGAGTTCCGCCGGGTGCGCACCGACCGCAACCGCGACAAGATCAGCGACACGGAACAGCGCCGTCTGCTCGGCCGCCGGATCGGCGTCGTCGGCCTGTCCGTGGGCAACAGCGCGGCGCTGACCTGTGCCATGGAAGGCGTAGCAGGATCGTTCCGCCTGGCCGACTTCGACCGTCTCGGACTGAGCAATCTCAACCGGCTGCGGGCCGGCGTCCACGACCTGGGGGTGCCCAAGACCGTGCTGTGCGCACGGCAGATGTACGAGATCGACCCCTATCTCGACATCGAGGTGTGGCACCAAGGGCTCGACGAGGACACCGTCGAGGAGTTCTTCGGTGACGCCGAGCACCCCTTGGACCTGCTCGTCGAGGAATGCGACACCCCGTGGGTCAAGGCCGCCGTGCGCGAACACGCCCGGGCTCGCCGGGTCCCGGTGCTCATGGACGCCAACGACCGGGGGTTGCTGGACGTCGAGCGCTTCGACGAGGAGCCGGACCGGCCGCTCTTCCACGGCCGCGGCGGTGACGTCACGGCCCGCGAGATCCGCGCGCTCGCCCCGGACGCCGCGCTCGCCTTCCTGCTGCGGGTCTGCGACGAGAGCCGGCTGAGCCCGGCGATGACCGACGCGCTCGGCAGGATCGGCCGCACGCTGTCCAGCTGGCCGCAGCTGGCCAGCGGGGTGATGCTCGGCGGCGCGCTCGTCACCGACACCGCAAGAAGGATTCTGCTGGGCCGGCCGGTGGCGTCGGGCCGCTACTACGTCGACCTCGACGAGCTGGTCGGCCACGCGGGCCCCGTCCTCGCGGGAGCCGCGTCGTGAACCATCTGCCCGAACTGCACGGTGAGCGGCTCTGGTTGCGCGAGCTGCGCGCCACGGACCTGGCGCCCTTCGAGCGCATCCACACGCACCGGGTGCTGACCCGCTACCTCGGCATCGACCGGATGGACGCGCGCGAGGCCCAGGACGCCTTCGCGCAGTGTCTCGCGCAGCCGTACACCCACCCGCGCCGCCGGCACACCCTGGCCGTGTGCGCGCCGGGCGGCACCACGATGGTCGGCACCATGGGGCTGCTCGTCGAGGAGTACGGGAGCAACGCCATGCTCACCGGGCTCGTGCTGCTGCCCGACGCCCCCGTGCGCGGCCACGGCCACGAGGCCGGCCGGCTGCTGATGGCGTACGGCTTCGGGCAGTTGGGCCTGCACCGGATCTGGGCCGGCCACCGCGCCGACCACACGCGGATGCGGGACGTGATGCTCGCGGCGGGGCTGCGTCCCGAGGCCACGCTGCGCGAGCTGTTCCACACCCAGGGGGCCTGGCACGACGTCACCACGTACGCGGCGCTGGCCCACGAGTGGATCCCGACGGCGTCGCGGGCCGAGCGGGCGGTTCTCGACGGGGACGACGCGCTGGTCTCCGTCTGAGGGCGCGCGGTGCCCGGGGCCACCACGGCGCCCGGCGCACCGCGCCCCGGTCGGCCGAAAGGGCCGGGGCCTCGCGCCTGTCGAGTCGGCCGGCGGTCGGTCAGCGGGACGTCCTGTGGGCGTGCGACGCGCGGGACAAGACCCGGTGTCAGTCGGTCACTTCGCGCTCCTGAGGCTCACCCGCCGTGTAGACGTCCTTGACCTTGACCTCGGAGACGGCACGCCCCTCGGGGAAGACGCGGCGCCAGTCGCCGATCACGTGGAGTTCGTCGGTGCCCATCGCGCGGACCACGGTGAGCCCTTCCTCGTGGGCCTTGAGGGCCTTCATCCAGAGGTTCGCGAACGCCTGCGAGCGGATCAGGTGCATCCAGTCGGGGCGGTACAGCTCCCGGTTGTAGTTCGACTCCCCCATCGTGGAGACGAACTTGGAGTACATGGCCTTCACGTACTCCAGCGTCACCTCGTCCTGCTCGGCGATCGCGGTGTCCCGCGCGTCCTTGAGCGCGACCCGGAACTTCTCCAGCAGGCCTTCCGTCGCGCCCGAGGTGAACGACTCGTGGATCTCGGGCGGCTCGCACAGGCCGTACTTCGGTCCCGACAGACGTTGCAGCAGCCGCAGCGTCGGCTCGGTGACCCACAGCGGGCCGGGTTCGTCGCGCTGTCCGATGGGGTTCGGCAGCACCGCGTCGTGGTCCCAGTGTGACGGCGTGATCAGGTGCACGCCGGCCCGGCGCCGGTCGTGGTCGAAGCCGGTCGAGTGTTCCAACTGGCCGATCGGCAGATGGGTCTTGAGAGCGGACAGGTAGGCGCCGTTGATGTCGAGCGCGGTCACCTCGTGCTCGCCCGGCGGCAGTTCGGGCCTGGTCCACTTGGGGCGGGCCTCCCATACCTGGTCCGCTCCGCGCGACGTCTGCTTCTTGAGGATGTCCGGCATCCATGGGTGCGCGATCACGTCGTAGCGCCCGCCTTTGCGGGTCTCGTCGAGCAGCGCCATCGCGTCCGGGATCGCCCGCTTGACCAGCGCCGCCGTCGCCGCCTCCACGTCGCCCTCGTGCTGGGCGAGCGCGGCGCGGACGGCCTGGCCGATCAGGTCGGCGGGTCCGGAGGAGGGCTGGAAGGCGCGCCGGGTGGGCGGCTTGGGCCGCTCGGCGGACGCGCGCGGCGGCCGCGCTTTCGGGGTGGAGGGTGCGGGCGGCGCGGGGCTGCAGTCGGCCGGGTCCAGGTGCTGGGGGAAGCCGGCCACGCGCTGCCCCGCCGGGTTGCCGCACAGCACGCAGGACTCGGGGGCCGCGAGGGTCTCGACGTCGTCGCCGTCGTCGCCGTCGTCGCCGTCGTCAGCGATATACGTGTCGTCGGGTGCGGCGTCGGCATCGTCCGCCGTGCCGGAGTCCTCGGCAGCAGCCTCCTTCTCGGGTTCCGGCGCCACCTTCGCGGCCAGGCCGTCCAGGAGATACGCGTACTTCGCGCGGGTCTCCGGGGACGGGTCGCGGCCCGCCTCCCACGCGCTCACCGTGGCCGGGTTCACCCCGAGCGCCCGCGCCACCTGGACCTTGGAAAGGCCCGCCCGTTCCCGCAGTTCACGCCGGACCCGCGGCTCGGGGAGGTTCGCATCGGGGACGACCGAGGCCAGCAGGGAGTCGATCGCGTCGAAGTCGCTCATGCCCCGGCCACCTTCCGGCGGGCCCGGCGGCGCTCGGCGAGGGCGGGCGTGACGGTCTCCTTCACGCGCTGCTCGCCCCAGCCGGTGATCTGCGCGGCGCGCCCGATCCGCCCGTGCACGGGGCGCCCGGTGAGCGGGTCCCGGGCGAGGTAGGCGCGGAGGGCCTCGGCGACCCGCTCCTCCGCGGCGTGCAACTCGGCCACCGCGGCGGCGAGTCGGCTCTCGCCCTCGGCGGCCGCCGCCGTATCGGCGCCCGTGCCCGAACCCGTGTTTCTGTCCGTCATTCGGCCAGCATCGCCGTTTCCGCGGCCGAGTTCAATTTCTTGACGGTCCAGGAACCGTGGTCAACCCCCCTGGCCGTGCGGCACCGGGCAGCCCTCGGGGAACGTGCCGAGGTCGGGGATGCGGTAGCCGTCGGGGTAGCCGCGGACGTTGCTGCTCTGGCGGGCGAAGCGCGGTGTGCGGCGCGCGGGCAGCAGACGGATCACACGGCCGCGCAGCCGCATGCCGCGCCGGACGGCCCGTTCGAGGGCGGCGGGCGGATCGTCGTAACCGAAGGCGGCGCGCAGCGGCTTGTCCATCAGGCACAGGGACGCGGTGCGCATCAGCGGGCCGAGCGGTCCCGGGTACCAGGAGGACATGAGGTCGAGGGTCGCCTCCGACACGGCGTACCCGCCCTCGTCGTAGGCGAAGTGGCGGCGCTCGTACGCCTCCAGGTACTCCTCGAACTCCTCGTAGGTCGCGGGGATGTCCTGGATGTTCATGCGCCTGCCCAGCGCGCGGTAGTAGTTCGTGGCGGCGCGCACCTCCCTGCGCGAGTAGGGCCGCCAGGCGTAGTCGGCCATCCAGCGGACGGGGACGACGACGAACGTGGCCAGGACGTAGCGGAAGTCGTCGTTGGAGATGGGGTACGCGCGGTGCATCTGGTTCATGCGGCGGATCGCCTCGCGCCCGTGCGGCGAGTCGAGGCCGTGTTCCCCGGGGGCGTCCAGGATGAGCACGGTGTCGTCGTAGCGCTTCTGCGGGCGTTCGGTGAACTCGCCGGTCTTGCCCAGCAGTTGGCCGATGCTGGGCACGGCGTACGTGCGGTAGAGCGCGAAGCCGAGGGCCTGCATCGTGTCCCAGGGGAACTCGTGGGCGGAGCTGATGCGGTAGATCTCCTCGAAGTCCCGCTCGGGATCGAGGGTCAGGATCCGCCGGATCCAGTGGTTGCGCTGCATGGTCGTCCTCCCCCGCGGCCGGCGCCGCTGTCGCCCCCTCATGATCCCGGTCCGGCGGCGCCGCCGGAACCGATGTTCGGACATTGTTGTGGCCGTCCGGCGGGCGGTGCGGGCTGTCGGGGCGGCAGAATCGGCGGGTGCCCCATCTTCCTCCGCCTCCGCCCCGGCAGGTCGGCCGCGGCGTGGCCGCGCTCATCCCCCAGTCCGGCTCCGAGGTGTCCGCCGCAGGCAGGGCGGCCGCCGCGCTGGCCGCCCTGCACCCCGTACCCGTCCCGCTCGGCGTCCTCCAGGCGGCGGTGCTCCTCCTGGACGAGCTGGGCACGAGCGGCGCGGACGACGCGACGCGGGCGACGGCCCGGGAGACGGTACGGCTGCTGCGGGCGGCGATGGGCGTGCCCGGCGACGCGTAGGCCGCCCGGCCGCCGGGCGCGCGCCACCCGGGCGGGGCATGAGAGCGCCGCAAGAGGAGCAATACCGTTATCCCCGCCGCGGATCGGGGACGCGATCGTCATGACGCCCGCCGTTGACCCCGCCACGACCGACCACACCGAACCCGCGGAACCCTCCGACCCTGTCGGCGGCAGCGGGTGCGCGCTGATCGTCATCGACATGATCAACACGTACGACCACGAGGACGCGGACCTGCTGCTGCCCGCCTCCCGCGCCGCCGTGCCCGTCGTGGTCGACCTGGTCGCGCGGGCCCGCGCCGCGGGGACCCCCGTGATCTACGCCAACGACAACTTCGGGCAGTGGCGCTCCCACCACGGGGAGCTGGTCGACCGGGCCCTCGCGGGGCCGCACGCCGACCTGGTCGAGCCGCTCAAGCCCGACGAGGACTCACTGTTCGTGGTCAAGGCCCGCCACTCGATCTTCTACGAGACCCCGCTGTCCTATCTGCTGTCCCAACTGGGCATCGGCCGGATCGTGCTGTGCGGTCAGGTCACGGAGCAGTGCGTCCTGTACTCGGCGCTCGACGCGCACATCCGCCATCTGGAGGTCGTCGTGCCGCGCGACGCCGTGGCCCACATCCATGCCGAACTCGCCGACGCCGCGCTGGAGATGATGCGCCGGAACATGTCGGCGCACGTGACGGTCGCCAAGGACGTGGACTTCGGCGACGAGACCTCCGGATAGCGCATCCGGGCATCACCGTGCGTGAAGGAGGCGCACCCGACCGTGCCTTCACAGTCATGTCGATCCTGTGCAACTTTGCAGACCGCGGCATGAAAACCGGACGAGGCCGCCCATCTCGCTGCGGGCCACCCACCCACGCCGTGATAACACTGAGTAACCGAAATCGAAGGAGGGTGCGATCCATGGGTATCTTCAGCCGTCGACAGACCGCGACCATCGACCCGGCGCCTGCACCGGCGGGTGAGGCCGGCGGTGTCGCGCTCGATCCGGCGCTGCGCGCGCTGACCGGGCAGTGGACCATCGACCGCCCGCACAGCCGGATCGGTTTCTCCGTGCGGCACGCGATGGTCACGACGGTGCGCGGCGCGTTCGCCGACTACGACAGCACCCTGTACTTCGACGGCGAGCGCCCCTCCGCGTCGCACGCCGAGATCGCCATCCGGGTCGGGAGTGTCGACACCGGCGTGGAGCAGCGGGACGCGCACCTGATCGGCACCGACTTCTTCGACGCGGGCCGGTACCCCGAGATGGTGTTCCGCAGCACGTCGGCGACGCACGCGGGCGGGG
Organism: Streptomyces sp. NPDC052225; assembly: GCF_040679615.1. Lineage (NCBI taxonomy): Bacteria > Bacillati > Actinomycetota > Actinomycetes > Kitasatosporales > Streptomycetaceae > Streptomyces > Streptomyces sp. NPDC052225. The sequence goes on from NZ_JBFAVD010000002.1 coordinate 284,629, forward strand.
AGACCTTCCGGATGACCGGGGATCTGACCATCCGCGACGTGACCCGGCCCGTCGAGCTGCAACTCGACTACCTGGGCTCGGTGGTGGACCCGTTCGGCTTCGAGCGGGCCGGGTTCGACGGCACCACCACCATCGACCGTACGGAGTGGGGCCTGGTCTACAACCAGCGCCTGGAGGCCGGCGGCACCATGGTGAGCGAGAAGGTCCGGCTCCAGTTCGACATCTCCGCGATCCGGTCCACGTCCGGCGTCTGAACCGGACCGCGGCGCCGGGCAATTGCCAGAGCGGTAGTCGCCTTCGGCAATCGGCTGACCGGTGCGCGCGAGTGACGTATGGTCAACCGATGGACGGAGCGCAGTGGTTGGCCTCCTGCCACCGGCGGCCCGCTGAGGCATATGCCGCCTGGGAGCAGTCGCCGTATCTCGTCACCTTGCCCGCGGGCCGCACGTGGGACGCGCTGCGGCTGCCGCAGCCGCTCGGCCTCACCGTGCTGTGGGAGCTGGGCCGCGCCGGCGAGGCGGTGCCGGTGCTCGAGGAGCACGCGAAGCCGCGGCCGGTCTTCTACATCCTCACCACCCCTGGCACAGCGGGGAGTTGGCCGCAGAGCGACGAGGTCCGGATGGTGACGGCGGGGCAGGAACTGCGGATGCCCTCCCCCGCCGCCGACGCCATCACCGGCGTACGCCACCACTCGTTCCTGTGGCGGGTGCCGCCGGACGGCAGCGGGTATCTCGCCGACCCCGAGCAGTTGCGCGCCGCGCTGGCGTCCGCCCAGGACCCCGACCGGCAGGCGGAGCGGGTGCGGGCCGCGCGGGCGGTCTTCTGGGCGAGCAAGCGCCACAGCCCCTGACCCGGAGCGGGTGGTGCGGGAGGGCGCGCTAGAGTGGTCCGGTTGTAGATGTACACCGAAACTACCTTGCTCGCTGGGGGCGCCGTGCCTCATATCACCGTCGACCACTCTCCCCGGCTGGCCGGCACCTTCGACCAGGGCGCCTTCGCGGCGGCGCTGCACGCCATCGTCCTGGAGGGTTCGGGCTCGCGCGGGACCTGCAAGACCTTCTTCCGCACCGCGGCGCAGACGTACGTAGGGGGATGCGCGCCCGACGACGTGCCGATGGCGCATGTGGAGGTGGCGCTGCTGCCGGGGCGCAGCGAGGCGACGACGGCGCGGCTGTCCGGGCAGATCCTCGCCCTGCTGCGGGAGCATCTCGGTCCGGGCGTCGTCTGCTCGGTCGAAGTGCGGCCGCTCGCCGCGTACAGCCTGTACCCGACGCGGCACGCCGAACCGGTGGACGCAGCCCTCTCCGCGCCGCCGCCGAGGGACCGGGTCGCATAGGCTCGTACCCACGATGAACAGCACCGATCCCTCGGCGACCCCGCCCAAGGCCGACAAGGCGACCGTGCGCCGGCACAATCTCAGCCTCGTGCTGCGGACCGTCCACGACGAGGGCGAGGCGACCCGGGCGCAGGTCGCCGGACGGGTCGGTCTGACGCGGGCCGCGGTCTCCTCGCTCGTGGACCAGCTCCTGACCGACGGCTACCTCACCGAGTGGGGCAAGACGTTCAGCGGACAGGCGGGCCGGCCGGGGACAGCGCTGAAGATGGCGCGGACCGGGGCCGCCGGGCTCGGCGTCGAGATCAACATCGACTACGTCACCGTGTGCGTCGTCGACCTCGCGGGCACCGACCGCGTACGGCTCGTGGAGCGGATGGACAATCGGGCCGCCGCGCCCGCCGCGGTCCTCGCGCAGGCCGCGCGGATCGCGGCCCGCGCCATCGAGTCGGCCACCGAGCAGGAACTGCGGCCGGTGGCGGCCGAGTTGGCGCTGCCCGGCCTGGTGTCCGGCGGCGCGGTGCGGCAGGCGCCGAACCTGGGCTGGAACCGCGTGCCGGTGGAGGGCCTGTTCGCGCAGGCGCTCACCGCGCTGCGTCCGGCGCACCGGGCGCTGCCGGTGAGCGCGGACAACGAGGCCAACCTGGCGGCCATGGCCGAGCTGTGGTTCGGCGGCTGCGCGGGCGGCGACGGCGAGCCCCCGCTGCGCAGCTTCATCTATCTGACCGGCGAGATCGGCATCGGCGGCGCACTCGTCCTCGGCGGTCAACTCCTGCGCGGCGCCCACGGGTTCGCCGGGGAGATCGGGCATGTCGTGGTCGACCCGGAAGGGCCCGCGTGCCGGTGCGGGGCGCACGGCTGCCTGGAGCAGTACGCGGGTCAGTCGGCGCTGCTGCGCGCCGCGGGCCTCGACCCGGAGTCGGGGGTCGCCGGTGTCGCGGAGCTGGAGAGCCGTGCGCGGGCCGGTGACGCGCGGGCGCTGGCCGCACTGGAGGACGCGGGGCGGCGCCTGGGCCGGGTCCTGTCGGGCGCCGTCAACCTGATCGACCCGGACGCGGTGATGCTCGGCGGCGCCTTCCGGGTCCTGATGCCGTGGCTCGCCCCCGCGGCCGACGCGGAGCTGACGGCGCGGGTGGTGTCGGGCCTGTGGACGCCGGGCAACGGACGGCTGCGGGCCTCGTCCTCGTCCGGTGACGCGGCGCGGGGTGCGGCGGCGCGGGTGATCAGGGAGGTCCTGGCGGACCCGGCGGCGTACGCGCAGCGCAAAAAGGACTAGCGGGCGGGGCCCCCACGACCCCGCCCGCCGTTCATCGGGTCAGCCGCGGTGTGCGGCGATCAGCTTCCGGTACCACTGGTAGCTGTCCTTCGGGGTGCGCTTGAGGGTGTCGTAGTCGACGCGCACGATGCCGAACCGCTTCGCGTAGCCGAGCGCCCACTCGAAGTTGTCCAGGAGCGACCAGACGTAGTAGCCGCGCACGTCGACGCCCGCGTCCATGGCGGCGCGCAGGGCCGTGAGGTGGCTGTGCAGGTAGGCGACGCGGTCCTCGTCGTGCACCGCGCCGTCGGCGGCGACCTCGTCGTGCTCGGCGGTGCCGTTCTCCGTGATGTGGATCGGCGGCAGGGCGTCGCCGTAGCGGGCCTTGAGATCGGTGAGCAGGGCGGTGAACGTCTCGGGGACGACCGGCCAGTTCATCGCCGTGCGCCGCACGTCGGGCCAGGGACGCTCCGCGTACCGGTTGTCGGTGGCGACGCGCAGCGCCGGGTCCGGCTCGCGGGGCGGGGCGTCGGCGACGAGGGTGGGCCGGTAGTAGTTGACGCCGAGGAAGTCCAGCGGCTGCCCGATCAGTTCGAGATCGCCGTCGCGGCGGAAGTCCTGGCCGGTGATCAGCTCGCCCCAGGTGTCCTCCTCGGAGTCCGGGTAGCGGCCGGCGAGGAGCGGGTCGGTCCACACCAGGTTGTGCTGGGTGTCGGCGCGCAGGGCGGCGGCGCGGTCGGCGGCCGAATCGGTGGCGGGGACGTTCCAGTCCGGGTTCAGGGTGATGCCGGCCTCGCGCACGCCCGCCGCGCGCAGCGCCTTCATCGCCAGGCCGTGGCCGACGAGCAGGTGGTGGGCGGCGGCCAGGGCACCGGTGCCTTCCTGGGCACCGGGGGCGTGGCGGCCGACCGAGTAGCCGAGGAAGGCGCTGCACCAGGGTTCGTTGAGGGTGATCCAGCGCGGGACGCGGTCGGCGAGGTGCTCGGCGACGATCGCCGTGTACTCGCCGAAGCGCTCGGCGGTCTCGCGCACCCGCCAGCCGCCCTTGTCCTCCAGGGCCTGCGGCAGGTCCCAGTGGTAGAGCGTGGCGGCGGGTTCGATGCCCGCCTCCAGGAGCTCGTCGACGAGCCGCGAGTAGAAGTCGAGGCCCTTCTGGTTGGCGGGGCCCTGGCCCGTCGGCTGGATGCGGGGCCAGGCGATCGAGAAGCGGTAGGAGTCGACGCCGAGGCCGCGCAGCAGGGCCACGTCCTCGGGGTAGCGGTGGTAGTGGTCGCAGGCCACGTCGCCGGTGTCGCCGCCGTCGGTGCGGCCGGGCGTGTGGCTGTAGGTGTCCCAGATGGAGGGGCCGCGGCCGTCCTCGTTCGCGGCTCCCTCGATCTGGTACGAGGCGGTGGCCGCGCCGAAGACGAATCCGGGCGGAAACACAGGCAAGGGGGTCTGATCGCTCATGGGCAGCCTTACTTGACGGATCCGCCGGTGATCCCGGCGGCGATGTACTTCTGGGCGAGGACGAGGAGCACGGCGGCCGGGATCGCGGACAGGACGGACGCGGCCATGACCGAGCCCCAGTCCCCGACGTGGGCACCGATGTACTGGTAGATACCGAGTGTGACGGGCTTGACGTCGTCCGTGGTGTTCAGGGTGAGCGCGAACATGAAGTCGCTCCACGCGTACAGGAACGCGAACAGCCCTGCGGTGATCAGGGAGTTGCGGCTCATCGGCAGGACGACCTGGACGAACGTACGGATCTTGCTCGCGCCGTCGACCTCGGCCGCCTCGATGACCTCCTTGGGGATGGCCACCATGAACGAGCGCATCAGGACGATCGCGAACGGGATGCCCAGCGAGGCGTCGGCGAGCATCAGGCCGAAGTAGGAGTTGACCAGGCCGAGATCGACGTACGCGCTGTAGAGGGCGTTGGCGATGACGATGCCCGGGACCATCTGCGTGATGAGGGTGCCGAAGACGATCGACTTGGTGCCGGGCAGCCGGAACTGCGCGAGGCCGTACGCGGCGGGCGCGGCGACGGCGAGACAGATCACGACGGCGCCGAGCGCGACCGCGAGGGAGGTCAGCAGATGGCCGCCCTGCTCGCTGATCGCGGAGGTGAAGCCGGACAGGTCCAGCGAGTGCGGTACGGGTGAGACTTCGAGCAGCCCGGACTCGGGCTGGAGCGCCGTGTTGATCATCCAGTACAGCGGGAAGAGCATCACGGCGAGGATGACGACGCCGGCGGCGGTGGCGCCCCAGCGGCGCTTCGGCGCGGTGGTCGCGGCGGTCTCGGAGACGGTTGCCATGTCGGTCACTTCCCCTCGGAGCGGTTGGCCCGCAGGTAGAACACCGCGAAGACGGCGGAGATGAGGATGAGGACGTTGCCGACGACGGCGCCCGCGCCGAAGTCCAGCTGCACGAAGGAGTTCTGGTACGTGAGCGTGCCGAGCGTCTGCGTGGAGTCGGCCGGGCCGCCGTCGGTGAGCGCGAGGATCAGGTCGAGGATCTTCACCGTCGACATGAAGCCGAGGACCAGCACGACCGTGATGACGGGCTTGAGCAGCGGCAGCGTGATGGAGCGGAAGGTCCGCCAGGCGGAGGCGCCGTCCAGGGACGCGGCCTCGTAGAGCTCCTTGGGGATCTCCTGGAGTCCGCCGTAGAGGATGACCATGTTGAACGGGATGCCGATCCAGATGTTCACCATGATCACGGAGAACAGGGCCATGCTCGGGCTGGTCAGCCACGGGGTGTGGCCGCCGAGGCCGACGGTGTCGGCGAAGGAGTTGAGGACTCCGGTGTCCTGGTCGAGGATGCGGCGCCAGACGATGCCGGAGACGACCATGGGGACGAGCCAGGGCAGCAGGATCAGCGAGCGCAGGAAGCCGTTGAGCGGGAACTTCTTGGTGAAGAAGACGGCGAGCGCGAGGCCGATGCCGAACTGGCCGATCAGCGAGCCGATCGTGAAGACGACGGTGTGCCACAGCGCCTTGCCGAAGAGGTCGTCCTGGAAGACCTTGCTCCAGTTGTCGGTGCCGTTGAAGGGGGACTTGCCGTCGAAGAAGGTGGACGGCGAGAAGTCCTGGAAGCTCATCACGACGTTGCGGACGAGGGGGTAGCCGAAGAAGAACAGCATGAAGACGACGGCGGGGGCGATGAACCCCCACTGGGAGAGTCTGCGGCGGCGCCGGGCGCGCTGCGGATCGGCCGTCTTCACGGGAGCGGCGGGCTTGACGGCGGGCGCCGAAGCGGTGGTGGTCGACATGTTCGTGTGTCCCCTCAGTTCCCGCTCGTGGCGCGGGCCTGCGCCTTCTTCAGCGCGGCCGCGCTGTCCTGACCGGTGAGTGCCGACTGGAAGGCGCTCTGGAGGGCCAGCGACACGGACGACCAGCCGGCTCCGACCTTCGCGGTACGGGAGCGGGCGGTGGCCACCTGGTCGGCGAGGGCGTCGAGTTCGGGCACTTCCTTGCGCCAGATCGCGGCGGCCTTCTCGTTGGCCGGGACCATCCAGCTGTTGCGCGCGTAGGTGATCTGCTCCTTCTCGGAGGACATGCACTCGATGATCTTCGCGGCGGTCTTCTCGCGGGCCGTGTCACCGGTGTTGGGCACGGTGAGGATGGCGCCGCCGAGCGGGCCGACCGACTTGTCGCCGCTCTTCGGGACGGGGATCTGCGCGATGCCCCAGTGCAGGTTCTTCTTGGTGTTGAGGGTCTCCACCTGCCACGGGCCGTTGATCATCATCGCGGCGTTGCCGGCCATGAACTGGTCGTTGACGTCGGCCTGGGTCCAGTTGACGGTCGACTTGGACAGGGAGCCGTCCTTGATGAGGCCCTTCCAGTAGTCGAGGGCCCCGGCGACGTTCTTGGTGTCCAGCTTCGTCTCGTCGCCGCCGTTGGACCACATGAACGGCGTGAACTGGAAGACGCCGTCCTCGGCGCCGCCCGCGCTGAGCGCGATGCCGTACTGCTTGCCCTGGGTGAGCTTCTTCGCGGTTTCCCGCATCTCGTCCCAGGTGGTGGGAACTTGGAGGCCCGCCTTCTTCAGGATGTCCTTGTTGTAGAAGAGGGCAAGGGTGTTCACCGTGCGCGCTGCGCCGTAGTACGTGCCCTTGTAGGAGCCGAAGTCGACGATGCCCTTGGGGATGTCCTTGGTGGACAGGCCCAGGGTGCGCAGGTCGACCAGGCCGCCCGGCTCCGCGAACGTCGGCATCTCGGAGGCGTCGAACTGGATGACGTCCGGGAGGGACTTGGAGGAGGCCATGCGCAGCGACTTCGTCATGACCTGGGCGGCCGGGACGCTCCGCTGCTCGATGGTGATGCCGAGCCGCGCGCTGCACCGCTTGAGGGTGGCCGCGTCCCAGCCGTGGTACGAGTCGTCGGTCGACGAGTTGAGGACGGTGTAGACGTCGTCGTCGCGCTGCTGGCCGCAGCCCGCGAGGGCGACGCCCGCGACGAGTGCGGAGACAACGGTGAGCGGGAGCACGGCCCGCCGGCCGGGACGGCGGCGCCTGGCGCGCGTCGCCTCCGGTGGAGTTACTGCTGTCACGGTGGTTGCCCTTGCCTGGGAGGGGTGGCCGGCCTCGACGGGACGCCCGTGTCCCGTCGAGGTGTTCGCTCCTGCCCGGTACGGCTCCGGCCTGCGCCGTACGGGTCGTGTCGCGTGAGGGCCGACGTCAGCGGACGCCGAGCAGATGGTCCATGGCGAGCTGGTCGAGCCGCTCGAAGGCCATCGAGCGCTCGGCGGCGGCCGTCACGTCGAAGTCCTCGAACGCGCCCCGGTCGCCGAGGAGTTCGGCAAGGCCTTCGGCGGCGGTCGGCTGCGCGAGCTGGTCGAGACGGGAGTCGAGCAGCGCCTGGCGGACCTCGGGGTCGGCGCGGAACGCGGCCGCCCGCTCCTTGAGGATCAGGTAGTTGCGCATGCAGTTCTTGGCGGACTCCCACACGCCGTCGAAGCCGTCGGTGCGCACCGGCTTGAAGTCGAAGTGGCGCGGGCCGTCGTAGCCGGAGCTCTCCAGGAGGTCGACGAGCCAGAACGCCTGGCGCACGTCGCCGGCGCCGAAGCGGAAGTCCTGGTCGTACTTGATGCCGGTCTGGCCGTTGAGGTCGATGTGGAAGAGCTTGCCCGCCCACAGCGCCTGGGCGATGCCGTGCGGGAAGTTCAGGCCCGCCATCTGCTCGTGCCCGACCTCCGGGTTGACGCCGACCAGCTCGGGGCGCTCCAGGCGCTCGATGAACGCCAGCGCGTGGCCGATGGTGGGCAGCAGGATGTCGCCGCGCGGCTCGTTGGGCTTCGGCTCGATGGCGAAGCGAAGGTCGTAGCCCTTCTCCGTGACGTACTCGCCGAGCAGGTCGAAGGCTTCCTTCATGCGGTCGAGGGCGTCGCGCACGTCCTTCGCGCCACCGGACTCGGCGCCCTCGCGTCCGCCCCAGGCGACGTAGGTCTTCGCGCCGAGTTCGACGGCGAGGTCGATGTTGCGGATCGTCTTGCGCAGCGCGAAGCGGCGTACGTCACGGTCGTTGGCGGTGAAGCCGCCGTCCTTGAAGACCGGGTGCGTGAAGAGGTTCGTCGTCGCCATCGGGACGGTGAGCCCGGTCGCGTCGAGCGCGGCGCGGAACCGCTTGACGGTCGCCTCGCGTTCGGCGTCCGAGGCGCCGAACGGGATCAGGTCGTCGTCGTGGAACGTGACGCCGTGCGCCCCGAGTTCGGCCAGCCGGTGCACGGACTCGACCGGGTCGAGCGCCGGACGCGTGGCGTCGCCGAAGGGGTCGTTGCCCCGCCAGCCGACGGTCCACAGACCGAAGGTGAACTTGTCATCGGGGGTGGGGGTGAAGCGGGTGGTCCGGTCGGACATGGTGCGGCCCTTACCTCGTGCTCGGCAACTCTGCTCGGCTGCGCCTGGGGGTGGCTCGGCGCCCGGCGAGCGCGTTTGTTTCCTGACATGACTAATACGCCATCAAGCGCTTCGACACCAGACCCTCCGCTGGATCTCACATCCCGTTACCCCTCCGTCACCTGGTGAATCACCGTGTCGAAGCGCTTCCGCGACCTGCCGTCACAGGGCCTATTGATCTTTTGTTTTCTGTACGATCAAATGCGACTTACAGACACTTCGCCTTCAAGGTCACACACAAGTGGGCGGACGGCACCACCCCGAGGAAGATCATGAAGTTCACCGACGGCTTCTGGCTCATGCGCGACGGCGTCGAGGCCTCCTACGCCACCGAGGTCCGTGACGTCCGCGCGGACGCCGACCGCTTCACCGCCTTCGCCTCGATCAAACGGGTCGAGCGGCGCGGCGACACCCTGAACTCCCCGCTCCTGACCGTGGACTGCTTCTCCCCCGCCGACGGGGTCATCGGCGTCCGGGTCACCCACCTCGCCGGCCGCAAGCGGCGCGGCCCTGAGTTCGACCTGCCGGGCGCGGACGCGGGCGCCGGTGCGGTGCGCCGTGACGGATCGCTGGTGGAGCTGACGAGCGGCGCCCTGTCGGTGCGGCTCGACGAGGCCGCGCCCTGGACGCTGTCCTTCCGGGACGCCGACGGGCGCGAGATCACCTCGGCGGGCCGCAAGGGCACCGCGTTCTTCACCACCGGCGACGGCACCCACCACATGGCGGGGCAGCTGACGCTCGGGGTGGGCGAGCAGGTGTACGGCCTCGGTGAGCGCTTCACCCCGTTCGTGAAGAACGGCCAGGTCGTCGACATGTGGCAGGCCGACGGCGGCACCAGCAGCGAGCAGGCGTACAAGAACGTGCCGTTCAGCCTGCACGTCTCCCCCGCCGGCGCGCACGGCGTGTTCGTCTCGCACCCCGGCCGGGTCAGCTACGAGGTCGGCTCGGAGTCGGTCGGCCAGATGCAGTTCAGCGTCGAGGACCAGACGCTGGAGTACTACGTGATCGCCGGCCCGACCCCCAAGGACGTGCTGCGCCGCTACACCGCCCTCACCGGCCGCCCGGCACTGCCGCCCGCCTGGTCGTTCGGGCTGTGGCTGACCACCTCCTTCACCACGCAGTACGACGAGGCGACGGTGACCTCGTTCGTCGACGGCATGGCCGAGCGGGACATCCCGCTGTCGGTCTTCCACTTCGACTGCTTCTGGATGCGCGAGTACCAGTGGTCGGACTTCGCCTGGGACCCGGACGTGTTCCCGGACCCGGAGGGGATGCTCGCCCGCCTCAAGGAGCGCGGCCTCAAGATCTCCGTGTGGATCAACCCATACATCGCGCAGAAGTCGGCGCTGTTCGAGGAGGGCACGGCCGAGGGCTACTTCGTGACGCGGGCCGACGGCGACATCTGGCAGTGGGACCTGTGGCAGGCCGGCATGGCGCTCGTCGACTTCACGAACCCGCAGGCCCGCGCCTGGTTCCAGGCAAAGCTGAAGGTCCTGCTCGACCAGGGCGTCGACTGCTTCAAGACGGACTTCGGCGAGCGCATCCCCACCGATGTCGTCTGGCACGACGGCTCCGACCCGGAGCGCATGCACAACTACTACACGCACCTGTACAACCGCACCGTCTTCGAGTTGCTGGAGAAGGAGCGCGGCAGCGGTGAGGCGGTGCTCTTCGCGCGCTCGGGCACGGCCGGGGGCCAGCAGTTCCCGGTGCACTGGGGCGGCGACTGCTGGTCGTCGTTCGGGGCGATGGCCGAGTCGCTGCGCGGCGGTCTGTCCCTGTCGCTGTCCGGGTTCGGGTTCTGGTCGCACGACATCGGCGGCTTCGAGGGCACGCCGGACCCGGCGGTGTTCAAGCGCTGGCTGGCCTTCGGCCTGCTCTCCTCGCACAGCCGGCTGCACGGCTCGTCGTCGTACCGGGTGCCGTGGGAGTTCGGCGACGAGGCCGTCGACGTGGCCCGGAAGTTCACGCTGCTCAAGCACCGCCTGATGCCGTATCTGTACGGGACCGCCGCCGAGGCCCGCGCCACTGGCGTCCCGCTGATGCGGCCGATGCTCCTGGAGTTCCCGGCCGACCCGACGGCCCGGGCCCTCGACCGTCAGTACATGCTCGGCCCGGATCTGCTGGTCGCTCCGGTGTTCTCCGCCGAGGGCGACGTCGAGTACTACCTGCCGGCGGGCACCTGGACGCACCTCCTCACGGGCGAGCGGGTGCAGGGTCCGGCCTGGCGCAGCGAGCGGCACGGGTTCGACAGCCTGCCGCTGTACGTCCGCGAGGGTGCGGTGCTGCCGCTCGGCGCGGACGACCAGCGCCCCGACGGCGACTGGCTCGACGGCCTGACCCTGCTCGTGGCGCCCGGAGCGGAGGACGTGACGGTGACGGTGCCCGACCACGACGGCGGTGTCGCGGCGACGTACCGGGTGACGCGGGACGCGGAGACCGGCGCCGTGACGGCGGCCGGGGACGGCCCCGCCCCGGAGGTCACCGTCCTCTGACCGCGGGGCCCAACTGCCCTGCGCGTGATCGCCCTTGCTGGTTTCATGGCGGCCATGACGCGCATCGACGGGGCCCCGGCCCGTTTCAAGGACCTCGCACTGGACGCCGTGGACCACCAGTCCCTCGCGGACTGGTGGTGCGCGGCGCTCGGCTATGTCCGCAGGCCGCTCGACAGCGGCGAGGAGCGGCCTGCCGCGTGGCCGGTGCCGCTGGTCGACCCGTCCGGCTCGGCCCCGCTGATCTGGATCAACCCGGTGGCCGAGGCCAAGACGGTCAAGAACCGCCTGCACCTGGACGTCTGGGGCGATGTGCGGCGGCTCGTGGAGCTGGGGGCGAGCGTGGTCCGGCGCCGTGACGCCGAGATCGACTGGGACATCCTGGCCGATCCTGAGGGCAACGAGTTCTGCGTGTTCACGGAGCCCGCGGACGCGGCGACGGACGCACCGGCCTAGGGCCTGCGAGGCAGGCGGGAGTCTGGCGACAGGCCCTGGCCCCCGGCAGCCCCCAAAGCAGATGTATGGCTTCTCATAACCTCGCCTTATGACCCCATAGACCTGACCCGCCTGCCAACTAAGGCTTGCCTTACTTTAAGATCTCTTCGAGTACCCCGAAATCGCTCGAAGGGAAACCTGATGCCTCGCCCTCTGCGGGTAGCCATTGTCGGAGCCGGTCCCGCCGGAATCTATGCCGCCGACGCGCTGCTGAAGTCCGCAGTGGCCGCCGACCCCGGCGTGTCCATCGACCTCTTCGAGCGCATGCCGGCCCCCTTCGGCCTGATCCGCTACGGCGTCGCCCCCGACCACCCGCGGATCAAGGGCATCGTGAAGGCCCTGCACCAGGTGCTCGACAAGCCCCAGATCCGGCTGTTCGGCAACGTCGACTACCCCCGTGACATCGACCTCGACGACCTGCGCGCGTTCTACGACGCGGTGATCTTCTCGACGGGGGCGACCGCCGACCGTGCCCTCGACGTCCCGGGCATCGAGCTCGACGGTTCCTACGGCGCCGCGGACTTCGTCTCCTGGTACGACGGGCACCCGGACGTGCCGCGGACCTGGCCGCTCGACGCCGAGAAGGTCGCCGTCCTCGGCGTCGGCAACGTCGCGCTCGACGTCGCCCGCATCCTCGCGAAGACCGCGGACGAGCTGCTGCCGACCGAGATCCCGGCGAACGTGTACGACGGCCTCAAGGCCAACAAGGCGCGCGAGATCCACGTCTTCGGGCGGCGCGGTCCCGCACAGGCCAAGTTCAGCCCCATGGAGCTGCGCGAGCTGGACCACTCGCCGAACATCGAGGTCATCGTCAACCCCGAGGACATCGACTACGACGAGGGCTCGATCACCGAGCGGCGGGCCAACAAGCAGGTCGACATGGTCGCCAAGACCCTGGAGAACTGGGCGATCCGCGACGAGGGCGACCGCCCGCACAAGCTGTTCCTGCACTTCTTCGAGTCGCCCGCCGAGATCCTCGGCGAGGACGGCAAGGTCGTCGGCCTGCGCACCGAGCGCACGGAGCTGGTCGGCACCGGCAACGTCAAGGGCACCGGAAAGTTCACCGACTGGGACCTGTCCGCCGTGTACCGCGCCGTGGGCTACCTCTCCGACGAGCTGCCGAAGCTGCCGTGGGACCTCGCCTCGGGCACCGTTCCCGACGAGGGCGGCCGGGTGATCCAGGAGTCCGGCGAGCACCTGCCGTCGACGTACGTGACCGGCTGGATCCGGCGCGGCCCCATCGGCCTGATCGGCCACACCAAGGGCGACGCCAACGAGACCGTAGCGAACCTCCTGGAGGACCACGCCGCCGGCCGGCTGCCGGAGCCCGTCACGCCCGCGCCGGAGGCCGTCGAGGCGTTCCTCGGCGAGCGCGGTGTCCGGTTCACCACGTGGGAGGGCTGGTACAAGCTCGACGCCGCCGAGAAGGCGCTGGGTGAGCCGCAGGGCCGCGAGCGCGTGAAGATCGTGGAGCGCGAGGGCATGCTCGACGCCAGCGGCGCCTGACCTGCCGCCGACGGGAATGCCGGGCCGGGGCACACGCCCCGGCCCGGCATTCGGCGTTCACGCGGTGTGCAGCGCGTCGAGCAGCATCGGCAGCGATGCGTGCAACTCCCGCTCCCAGTACGGCCACGCGTGCGTGCCCGGGCCGTAGAAGTGCGTCGTCAGCCGCCGGGCGCCGGCGTGCTCCAGGGCGCCCGCGAGTGCCTGGTTCTGCCGGTTGAAGTCAGCTTCCAGAGCGCTGGTGGCGCCGGGTGCGTCGAGCGGGCCCGTGGTGCCGTCGCCGCACGACAGGTACACGGGGATGTTCTTGAGGTTCTTCGCGAGGTAGTACGGGTCGTGCGCCTCCCACACGTCGCGCTGGGCGACCGGGTCGCCCCACACGCGGCGCGGGTCGTCGCCCTGGCCGCCGAAGAAGCCCATGATGCGGTTCACGGACTCGTCGTTCAGGAGCGGGTGGGCGGAGCCGGAGTAGGCGGCGGCCGCCTTGAACATCCCGCGGTGCCGGGCCGCGTACATCAGTGCTCCCTGGCCGCCCATGGACAGGCCCGCGACGACGCGGTCGGGGCCGGCGCCCCAGTCGCGTTCGAGCAGGTGCCTGAGCTCCTTGGTGTGGAAGGTCTCCCAGGCCGGGTCGCCGCCCTCACCGCCGTTCCACCAGTCGCTGTACCAGCCGTTCCAGCCGGCTTCCGGCATGACCACGAGGACGTCGCGCAGGGCGGCGATGCGGGCGACGTCGGTCTTGGCGGTCCAGGACGTGTAGTCGCCGCAGCAGCCGTGCAGCAGCCACAGGGTCGGCCAGTGCCGGCCCGGCTGCCAGCCTTCCGGGGTGAGCAGGCGGACCTTCACGGTGCGACCGCCGAGCGCTGATGACCGTACCGACAGGTCGACCTGACGGTCGGCGACCCGGGTGACGGCGACGACCTCGGCGCCGCGCGGGGGCGCCGCGGCGAGGGCGGCGCCCGCCGTCGGGAGCGGGGCGAGGACGAGGAGCAGGGCGGCCAGGACCAGCAGGAGCGGTCTGGCGCGGCGGGTGGTGGCGGCGGTCATGACGGCTCCCTGGATCGGTTCAGTGCGCGGCGGACGATCGGTCGGGGAGGATCAACAGGGCGTCTCCTACGGGGCGTTCACCGGTCGCGTCGGACGGCTGGTTGATCACGGCACCGTCGACGACCATCGTGGTGGAGCCGCCGCCGTCGAGGTTGATGGCGTCGCGCAGGCCGAGCGCACGGGCGACGCCGGCGCTCTCGGGGATGCTCAGGCCGAGCGATCCGGTGGCGCGTCCGTCGGCGGTGACGAGGACGGTCCGGCCCGCCGCGTCCACGCCGGCCAGCGTGCGCGGATTGCGTTTGTGGACCCAGCCGTAGAAGAAGCTCGGGTCGTTCGGTTTGACCATGCCGTCGGCGGCGACGGTGACGTGCGGGCGTCCGTCGCGGACGAGTTCGGGTCCGCCGTTGACGACGTCCGTGCGCGGGGACGGGGTGACGCGCCGGCCCTTGGCGTCGTGCAGGGTGCCCTGGACGCGCAGCGGGTGGCCGACCTGGGCGAGAGCGGTGAGCGCGGTCGCCTGGGCGCCGGTGGCCTGGACGGAGCTGCCGCCGTCGGGCAGCGGGCCGCCGCGCGGTGAACGCACGGAGAGGACCCGGTGGCGGGCGTCGAGAACGGCCTCCGCACCCTCGCCCGCCGGGGTGCTCGGGCCGAAGTCCTCGGTGAACGCGACGAGTTCGTCCGGGTCGGTGCAGGTCGCATCATGCAGCGGGCGTGCCGTGGGGGCGTCGTCGGCGGTGCCGCCGCAGTTCCTGATCAGGCCGGGGACCCGGTTGACGCCGTCGAGCGGCAGGGAGCCGTCGGGTCCGACGGCCCGTCCCTTCCAGGTGAGCCGCGTGACGCGACTGTCGGCCGCCGTGTCGCCGACGACGAGGCTCGGGCGCCCGTTGACCGGTTCGCTCAGCAGCCGTCCGTCGTAGACGCCGACGCCGGCCGGGTCGCCCGGGGCGCCGGCGCGCGGGTCGAGAACGAAGAACCCGGCGTTGACACCCGCCGTGGCGCCGGCCGTGCGCGCCAGGTCGCCGGTCGTCTCGCGGTCCTCCAGGTCGGGTCCGTACGAGGCGTCGAGCGTGCCGCGGAACCGGTGCGGGTCGATGGTCAGCACGTCGATCCGCCAGGGCCCGCGGTCGCCGGGGTCGCCGTCCCAGCCGGTGTAGAGCGCCGACCCGGCGTACCCGGCGTTCCGCAGGCGGGTGCGTTCCGCCGTCGCCGCGTCCTGCGAGGCGAACGTGCCGACGCGGACCCGCCAGCCGAGCGAACCGCCCGCGTAGTCGGCCAGGGCGGGAGTGACGACCTCCTCGGCGCGGGCGTCGAAGCCACCCGCGCGCAAGGCGGCGGTCAACGCGTCGGCGCTGACCCGGTCCTTGAGGGCGGTCGGCGGGGCGTCCGGGTCCGGGGAGCCCGCGCCGCCGGGGATGGACATCTCGACGGTCCACGCCATCGCGGGCGCGTCGGCGCCGCGCACGATGCGGGTGAGGGTGACGCCCGGCTGGAGCGTGCGGGTGGTCCGGGTCTCGGTGAGTCCGGCGGCGCCGAGCGGCAGCGGGCGGGCGGTCACCTCGGACGACGCCTGGGCCGGAGCGGGCAGGGCACTCATCAGGGCGAGGACGGCCAGGACCGTCCCCGAGCCGAGCAGTCTGCTGTTCACGTACCCCCCAGGCAGCGACACGGACCCCAGCAACGGTGCGCGACACCACGACCACCAGTCAAGGCATGCGCACGTCATTGGGCAGACGTACCGGGGCGGGCCCGTCGACGTTCAGCAGATCCTGGGGAGTTGTTCGCCCAGCGGCAGGTCGACGATGCGGCGGGCGCCGACCGAGGTGCGCAGGACGACGCGGCCGGGTGCGTCGGCGACTGCCTCGCCGATGCGGGTCGCGTCGGCGCCTTCCGGCAGCGAGCGCAGGGCGTCGAGCGCCGCGTCGGCGTGGGCGGGGTCCACGAAGGCGACCATGCAGCCTTCGTTGGCGACGGTGAGCGGGTCGAGGCCGAGGAGGTCGCAGGCCGCGGCGACGACGGAGGGGACGGGCAGGGACGTCTCGTCGATCCCGGCGCCGATCCGGGCGTCGCGGGCGATCTCGTTGAGGGCGGCGGCGAGGCCGCCCCGGGTGGGGTCGCGCAGGGTGTGCAGGGCCGGGCCGAGCGGCGCGAGCCGGGCCACGAGGCGGTGCAGGGGCCGGGTGTCGGAGGCGATGTCCGCCGCGAAGCCGAGGCCCTCGCGGGTGGACAGGACCGTGGTGCCGTGCAGGCCGATGGGGCCCGACAGGAGGATCGCGTCGCCCGGGCGGGCGCGGGCCGCGGAGGGGGTCAGGCTCGGGATGCGGCGGCCGATGCCGGTGGTGGTGAGGAAGAGGCGGTCGGCGGCGCCCCTCCCGACGACCTTGGTGTCGCCGGTGAGGACCGGCACGCCCGCCTCCCGGGCGGCCTTGCCCGCGGACTGGAGCACCTGGCGCAGCTCGGCCAGCGGCAGTCCTTCCTCCGCGATGACGGCCAGGGCGAGGGCGATCGGCAGGGCGCCGCGCATCGCGAGGTCGTTGACGGTGCCGTGCACGGCGAGGGAGCCGATGTCGCCGCCGGGGAAGAACAGCGGGCTGACCACGAACGAGTCGGTGGTGAGGGCGAGTTCGCCGTCGCCGGGCAGCAGCGCCGCGTCCTCCAGGACGCCGTCCGGCGGAATGCCGAGGGCGGGCAGCACGAGGTCGTCGAGGAGTTCACCCGTCAGACGGCCGCCGGCTCCGTGGCCCAGGAGGAGCGTGTCGTGGCCGGGTCGCGGCAGGGGGCAGTTGACGTTCACGGCGCACTCCTGACGGGCGGGGGGTCGGCGGCGCGGGTGCGGCCCGCCAGATGGAACGCGGCACAGGTGCCCTCGCTGGAGACCATGGGCGCGCCGAGCGGGGTGCGGGGTGTGCAGCGGGTGCCGTACGCGGTGCAGTCGGTGGGCAGGGCGGCGCCGGTCAGGACGGCGCCCGCGAGGCACGCCGGGTCCTCGACGGGGCTCAGACCGCCGACGTCGAAGCGCCGTGCGGCGTCGAACTCCTGGTAGGCGGCGGCGAGTTCGAAGCCGCTCGCCGGGATGACGCCGATACCGCGCCAGGCCCGGTCGGTGACGCGGAAGACCTCGGTGAGGGCGTCCTGGGCGTCCGTGTTGCCGTCGCGGCGCACGGCCCGTACGTACTGGTTCTCCACCTCGTGGCGGCCCTGCTCCAGTTGCTGGACGGTCATGAGGATGCCTTCGAGGAGGTCGAGCGGCTCGAACCCCGTGACCACAATGGGGACGTGGTGGCGGGCGGCGATCGGTTCGTAGGCGCGCCAGCCCATGACGGCGCAGACGTGCCCGGCGGCGAGGAATGCCTGGACCTCGCAGTCGGGGTCGTTCAGGAGCGTGGTCAGCGCGGGCGGGACGAGGACGTGGCTGACGAGGACGGAGAAGTTCGTCAGGCCGAGGCGCGCGGCGTGTAGGACGGCCATGGCGTTGGCGGGCGCGGTCGTCTCGAAGCCCACGGCGAGGAACACGACCTCCCTGTCCGGGAGTTCGGCGGCCAGGCGCACCGCGTCCATGGGGGTGTAGACGACGCGGACGTCGGCGCCGCGGGCCCGCAGGGTGAGCAGGTCGGTGGTGGAGCCGGGGACCCGCAGCATGTCGCCGAAGCTGGTCAGGACGGTGCCGGGCCGGGCGGCGATCGCCATCGCCCGGTCCAGGGTCTCCAGCGGGGTGACGCAGACCGGGCAGCCGGGGCCGTGGATCATCCGGATCCCGGCCGGCAGCAGCTCGTCGATGCCCTGGCGGACGAGAGTGTGCGTCTGGCCGCCGCACACCTCCATGATCCGCCAGGGCCGGGTGGCCGTGGCCGTCAGATCGGCGAGGAGCCGGCGGGCGAGGACGGGATCGCGGTATTCGTCCAGGTACTTCATGACGTACGGAAGTCCATGCGGACGTCGATGACTCCCTCGACGGCGCGGGCGAGACGGGCGGCGACCGGGACGAGGTTGCGGTTGCCGAGGTTCCCGCCGAAGGTGACGACGCCCTCGCGCACCGAGACGGTGACGGGCTGCTCGGGGAACAGGTAGGCGGCGACGGTGCGGCGCACCTCCTCCTCGATGTCGGAGTCGGGGCGCAGGAACACCTTGAGCAGGTCGGAGCGGCTGACGACGCCTTCGAGCATGCCCTCTGCGTTGACGACGGGGAGCCGTTTGACCTTGCTGTGCGCCATGACGCGGGCGGCCTCGGCGAGGGTGGCGTCGGCACGTACGCACACCGCGGGGCTGCTCATCAGCTCGCCCGCGCTGACCGCTCCGGCCTTGGCCAGGTCGGACAGGCGGCGCAGCTGGTCGTGGCGGGAGGGGTCGGCGTCGCGGAACTCCTCCTTGGGCAGCAGGTCGGCCTCGGAGACGACGCCGACGACACGGGACTCGCCCTCCAGGACGGGTACGGCGCTGACCTTCCACTGCTCCATGAGCGCGACGACCTCCTTGAAGGGGGCGTCGCGGCCGACGGCGACGACGGTGTGGGTCATGACGTCGCTGACGATGTGCGGACCGGTGTGCACGGTGGCCTCCTAGGGGTGCGGGGTGCGGTCGACGGTGAGATCGAGGAAGTGGGTGGAGCAGGAGATGCACGGGTCGTGGTTGCGGACGGCCCGTTCGCACAGGTGCGTCAACTCGGCGTCACCCATGTCCTGTTGGACCAGGGCGCTCTCGGCGAGGCGGCGCAGGTCCTCCTCGATGGCGCCCTGGTTCTGGGCGGTGGGCGGCACGAGCCGGGCGTCGGTGACCGTGCCGTCGGCGTCGAGGACGTAGCGGTGGTAGAGGAGTCCGCGGGGCGCTTCGGTGGCGCCGTGGCCGACGCCGGCGCGCGGGGGCACCTCCACGTACGGGCGCTCCGGCGGCTCGTAGGCGGCGATGATGCGCAGGGCTTCGTCGACGGCGTACACGACTTCGACGGCGCGGACGAGGATGCTGCGGAAGGGGTTGCGGCACTCCCCCTTGAGGCCCGCGTCGGACGCGGCCTGCCGGGCGACGGGTGACAGGGAGCGGTGGTTGATGGCGAACCGGGCGAGGGAACCGGTCAGATGGCGGCGGCCGCGCAGGGTGGCGTGCAGGGCGGTGGAGTGCGGGACCTGCTCCTCGGCGACCTCGCGGGTGAAGTCGGCGAGGGGGAACTGCCGTACGTCGTCGGCCTGTTGGGTCAGGACGGTGGGCGTCCCGGTGTCGATGGCGTACCGTCCGGGCTCGGACAGGGCCAGCAGGTCGTACGGGCACTCGGCGTCGGGGAAGTCGAAGCCCGCCGCCCAGCGCACGGTGTGCAGCGCGTCGTCGAGGGCGCGGCGCAACCGCTCGGCGAGGGGCTGGAGTTCGGCGCGGGTGGGGGCGCGGTGGAAGCCGCCGACGCGGACGTTGACGGGGTGGATGGCGCGTCCGCCGAGCTGTTCCAGGATCGCGTTGCCGGCTTGTTTGAGGCGCAGTCCGCGTTCGATGTCGGCGCGGTGGGTGCGGGCCAGGTCGATGGCGCCGTCGCGGCCGAGGAAGTCGGGGGCGTGCAGCAGGTAGATGTGCAGGGTCTGGCTCTCGATCCACTCGCCGCAGTAGAGCAGCCTGCGCAACTCCCTTATCCGGTAGGGGACTTCGATGCCGCAGGCGTCCTCGATCGCGGCGCAGGCGCTCAGCTGGTAGGCGACGGGGCAGATGCCGCAGACGCGGGCCGTGATGTCGGGGGGTTCGGTGTGGGCGCGGCCGCGCAGGAACGCCTCGAAGAAGCGTGGGGGTTCGTAGATCTGCAGGCGGGCCGCGGTGACGGCGGTGCCGGAGACGCTGAGGTGGAGGGCGCCCTCGCCTTCCACGCGGGCGAGCGAGCCGACGTGCAGGACACGTGATCCGCGGTGCGTCACGGCCGGGCCTCCGTGTCGTCGGTGGCATAGGTGTCGAAGGCGGCGGCGTTGAAGGTGCGCAGGAAGCGCTCGGTGTCGCGTTCGTCGAGGCCGTCGCGGTGCAGGACGGGGATGAGCGCGGGCAGGTTCACGGTGCCGGCCGGGCCGAAGCAGCCGTAGCAGCCGCGTCCGTACGCCGGGCAGAGCGCGCCGCACCCGGCGTGGGTGACGGGGCCCAGGCACGGGGTGCCGCGGGCGACGGTGACGCAGACCGTGCCGCGCCGCTTGCACTCGAAGCAGACGCTCTGGTTCGGGATGTCGGGCTTGCGCCCGGCGAGGAACGCCGTGAGGACTTCCAGGAGTTGGCGCCGGTCGATGGGGCAGCCGCGCAGTTCGAAGTCGACCTCGACATGGGCCGAGACGGGGGTGGAGGTGGCGAGGGTGTCGATGTAGTCGGGGCGGGCATAGACGGTGCGGCGGAACTCGTCGACGTCGGCGAAGTCGCGCAGCGCCTGGATGCCGCCTGCGGTGGCGCAGGCACCTATGGTGACGAGGTGGCGGGAGGCGGCGCGGATGGCGCGGATCCGCTCGGCGTCGGCGGCCGTGGTGATCGATCCTTCGACGAGGGTGAGGTCGTAGGGGCCCGGCTCGACCCTGCTCGACGCCTCCAGGAAGTGGGCGACGCGCACCGTCCCGGCGAGGCCGAGGAGTTCGTCCTCGCAGTCGAGGAGGGTGAGCTGGCAGCCGTCGCAGGAGGCGAGTTTGAACACGGCCAGCGTCGGGGTGTGCGTCACGGTCATCACAACTCCCTTACGGACATGAGGCGTTCGGCGCGGTCGAAGCCGATGACGGGGCCGTCGCGGCACAGCAGCACCGGGCCGAGCTGGCAGTGGCCGCAGTGTCCGGTGGCGCAGCGCATGTTGCGTTCCAGGGAGACCCGGATGCGGTCGGCGGGGACGCCGCGGTGGGCGAGGTCGCGGGCGGTGGCCCGGATCATCGGCTCGGGTCCGCAGATGAACGCGGTGGTCTGCGGCGGGTCGTACCGCGCCGCGTCCAGGAGCCGGGTGACGAGGCCGGTCTCGCCGCGCCAGCCGGGGCCGGGGTGGTCGACGGTGACGCCGGTGCTCGTGGTGCTCCACATCTGCGACTCGGCCGGATAGAGGAGGTCCTCGGGGGTGCGGGCGCCGATGAGGACGTTGAGCCGCCCGTACGCGTCGGGGGCGTCGACGGCGGCGCGCACGAGCGGGCGCAGCGGGGCGAGGCCGATGCCGCCCGCGACGACGAGCACGTCACGCCCGGCGGCCCGCTCCAGCTCCCAGCCCGTGCCGAACGGGCCGCGCGCACCGACCGTGTCGCCCACGCGGGCCCGGTACAGCGCGTCGGACACTGCGCCGACCGAGCGGACGGTGTGGGCGAGCACCCCGTCCGGTTCGACGGCGCTGACCGACAGCGGGATCTCCCCCACCCCGAACGCGTACACCATCGCGAACCGGCCGGGCGCGAACGGGCCGAGGCCGTGGCGGCGCCGGGCCGGGGCGATGCGCAGCGTGGCGGTGTCGGCGGTCTCCCGGACACGGTCCACCACGGTGTACGGGACGGGGGGCGGGCTCATCGGGGCAGTCCGCTGCCGTGCGGGGCGTACAGGTCGAGCAGGCGGGTGCGGGCGGCGAGCAGCCGGTGCGCGAGGACCCGGCCGACCCACTCGCCGACCTCGCGGCCCAGCTCAGGGTCGGCCTGGCACAGCGCGCGGACGGCCTGCGCGTCGAACTCGTAGGCGCGCACCGGCGAGACGGCCTCGGCGCCGAGCTGCCACACGTGCGGGGTGAACAGCCAGGACCAGCCGACGAGTTCACCGAAGCCGAGGGTCTCGATGACGGCCGGCCGGCGGCCGGGGACGTGCAGGTCGAGGGCGACGGTGCCGGACTTGATGATCCAGAACCGGTCGGCCTTGCCGCCCTCCTCGAAGAGCCGCGCGTCCTGCGGGAAGTTGACCTGCCGGGACAGGGCCATCAGCCGGTCGCGGTGGGGGGCGGGCAGGGCCTGCATCATCCGGGGGGTGGTCGTGGCGATCATTTCCGGGCCTCCTTCGCGAGCGCGTCGACCTCTTCGGTGAGGTCGATGCCGACCGGGCACCAGGTGACGCAGCGCCCGCAGCCGACACAGCCCGACGAGCCGAACTGGTCGTACCAGGTGGAGAGTTTGTGGGTGAGCCACTGGCGGTAGCGGCCGCGCGTGGAGGCGCGGACGGGGCCGCCGTGCAGGTGGCTGAAGTCGAGGTCGAAGCAGGAGTCCCAGCGCTGCCACCGCTCGGCGTGGTCGCCGGTGAGGTCGGTGACCTCCTCCGTGGTGGTGCAGAAGCAGGTGGGGCAGACCATGGTGCAGTTGCCGCAGGCCAGGCAGCGGGACGCGACGTCGTCCCAGCGGTCGGCGTCCGGGTTCGCGCCGAGCAGGGTGCGCAGGTCGACGGGCGGCATGGCGCGGCCCATACGGTCGCGGGCGGCGTCGACGGCGGCGCGCGCGGTGTGCTGTGTGTCCGGGTCGCTCGGGGTGTGCGGGAGCCGGGCGAGGATCCGCTCTCCGTCGGCGCTGCCGGCCCGGGCGACGAAACGGTGTCCGCTTTCCGGGAGTTGGGGCAGTTCGGTCAGGGCGAGGTCGTAGCCGGCGTCGGCGGCCGGTCCGCCGCCCATGGACACGCAGAAGCAGGTGGCGCCGGGTTCGGTGCACTCGACGGCGACGAGGAAGGCTCCCCCGCGGCGGCGCGCGTAGCCGTCGTCCGCGAAGCGGCCGCCGGCCAGGACCCGGTCCTGGATCGCGATGGCCCGCAGATCGCAGGGGCGTACGCCGAGGAACGCGTACGCGGGCTGCTCCGGCCGGTCCTCGGTGACGGTGAGGGTTCCGTCGGGGGCGCGGTCGGTCTGCCACAGCCGCTCGCGCTGCGGGTGCAGGAACGTCTTCCACGACTGCGGTCCCGCGGTGTGCGCGAACGCGGAGCCGTCGGCGCGGCGCACCAACCGGTAGCGTCCCGCGTCCAGTTCGGTGCCCCACCCCCACGGGAGTTCGTCGGCGCCGGTGAGCGGGGCGAGGACGATCGCGTCGTCCTGCACCGTGGGGCCGACGACCGTGCGGCCGTCGGCGCGCAGCGCCGCGACCAGGGCGTCGAGTCCGGCGCGGTCGATCAGGACCGGCGTGGCTGCGGACGGGTGCATCGCGCTCTCCCTCGGTTGCGTCGCCTGGTTCCTTCACATCCAGCGTTCTGCGCCGCAGGCCGCGGCGGCATGGGCCGAGTGGCCCCGGGGCCGGTCCATGCGCCCCTACGGGCCGTCCGGCACGACGGCGATCACCGCGCCCTCGGGGTGGGCGAGGAGGGCGCGCAGCCCCGGTTCGAGGCACGTGCCGGTGCGCCCGGCGACCAGGAGTTCCGCCCGCCGCGCGGCCCACACCAGGGCGTCGGCCGCGCTGAACCTGACGACGTCCGGCACGACGTCGACCTGCGGGTACTTGTGCCGCCAGGGGCGCAGCGCATCGGCGAGCAGCTGCGTCTCGTGGGCCTCCCACGTGGCCCGCTCCGCCTCCGGCACCGCGAACGGCCAGGCGCGCTCGACGATGTCGGGCAGCCGCCAGGCGTGGACGGCGCGCAGCGGGACCCCGAGCCGACGCGCGCGGTCGAAGGCGAAGTCCAGGGCCGGTTCGGCCGGGTGCCGGGCGTCGAGCATGAGGGCGATCTCGCGCGACCCTCCGCCGCCGTGTGCCGTCGTCGAGGGCACCACCACCGTGGGGCAGGGCGCCTGGGCGGCCACGGCGCGCACCTGGCGCGTGTCGTGCGCGCCGAGGACCAGCAGGCGGGCCGGCCGGGCCTCGCGCAGCACGGCGTCCGGCTCGCCTTCCTGTGTCACGTGCAGCCGCAGGCCGCCGCGGGCCGCCTCCAATGCCGCCCACTGCGCCGCGGCGCGGCCGTCCGCCGTACCGGCCGCCGTACCGGCCGCCGTACCGGCCGCCACCACAACCACCGCTTGTCGCACGGCTGTTCACCTCCACGGAGCGCCGGCGTCCGGTCGGCCGGCCCGCGCCCAGGCTCGCGCAGTGCGCGCGTGGCGCGGGAGGGCCGTTCGGTCCCTTGAAGGGGTGGTTCAGGGCCTAGGTCCGGGTCAGTTCCCGTCCGATCTCCGCGGCCCAGGTCGCGATCTGGTCGGCGTCGCGGAAGTCGCCGCCACGGCCGGACTTCACGATCATCCGGGCCGTGCGGCCACGGGTGTCGTCGGTGAGGCAGCCGCCGAACGTGACGTGCCCGCGGGCGTGGACCCGGTCGGCGACGCGGCGGACCGCGGGCACCGCGGGAATGTCGCGGCGCGTCGCCGAGTCGTCCAGCGGGCCGCTGCTGAACAGCCAGACGGGCCGGTCGGCGAGGACCTTCTCCGTGCGGCGGGCCAGCCGACGCGTGTCGCGGTGCCAGCGCCCCGCGTAGAGCGCGCCGCCGAGCACGACCGCGTCGTACTCCGCGAGGTCACGGACCTCGCCCGCGGGCCGCGTCTCGGCGGCGCAGCCCGTCTTCTTCAGGGCGTCGGCGATCTGCTCGGCGATGTCGGCGGTGGCGCCGCGCTTGGTCCCGTAGGCGACGAGGACCCGGGGGCGTGTGTCGTGCGTGTGCATGGTGTCGGCCTCCTCAGTGACCCCGCAGCCAGTCTTCCTGGATGCCGTGCAGTGCCTGCTCGTCCGGTTGCAGATGCGCGTCGTCGAGGCGGTAGGTCAGTTTGTCGACGACGGCGACGACACCGTCGATGTGTCCGGCCATGCGGGCGGCGATCTCCTTCTCGCTGCGCCGCTCCAGTTGTCCTGACAGCGTGACGACGCCCTCGTGGACCTGGACGGTGGCGGTCTGCGGGGAGAGCCACAGGGCGCGGACGAGGACTTCGTCGACGACCTCGCGGCGGATCTCCTCGTCGGCACGCAGGAACACCTGGAGCAGGTCGCGGCGGGTGACGATGCCGACGAGCCGGTCGGCCTCGTCGACCACGGGCAGCCGCTCCACCTTGTGGCGGGCCATCGTGCGGGCGGCCTCCGCGATGGTGTCGTCGGCGCGGGAGGTGACGGGCGGATCGGACATCAGCTGTCCCGCCGTACGGGCACGGGCCTTGCGGCGCGTGGTGCGTGCGCCCGGAGACAGGCGCGACCAGCGGTGCTCCCGCTCCCCCGCCTGCCGGACCAGCAGGTCCGTCTCGGAGATCACACCGATGACGTGCTCCTCCTCGTCCACGACGGGCAGTCCGCTGATGCGGTGCTGGTCGAGGAGGCGGACGACGTCCTTGAACGGGGTGGCGTACCGCACGCGGACGACGTCGCCGACCATCACGGAGCCGACTTTGCTGTGTTTCATGGTTCCTGCCTCCTTGGGGTGTTCGCTCAGCGCAGCCGGCGCAGGTACGGGTCGCGGGTGCGGGCCGGGGCGAGGCGGATGCGGGCGTCGAGGGCCGTGATGCCGTCGGGCCGGGCGAGGACGGGGTTGAGGTCGGCCTCGGTGAGCTGCGGCAGGTCGCTCGCCATGCGGGAGACGCGCAGCAGGAGGTCTTCGAGGCCTTCCAGGTCGACCGGTCCGCCGCCGCCGCGGCCGAACAGCAGCGGGGCGCACCTCGGTCCCGTGATCAGGTCGTGCACGTCGTGGTCGGTGAGGGGGGCGAGGCGTGCCGCGTGGTCGGCGAGGACCTCGGTGGCGGTGCCGCCGAGCCCGAACAGGACCAGCGGCCCGAACACGGCGTCCTGGACGACGCCGGTGAACAGTTCGATGCCGCGGGCGGCCAGCGGCTGGACGACCACGCCGGTGAGCAGAGCGCCGAAGCGGGTCTCGAAGTCCCGGTAGGCGGCGCGTACTTGGCTGTCGCCGCGCAGGTCGAGGTGGACGGCGTGCTCCTGCGTCTTGTGCAGCAGGCCGGGCCAGTGGGCCTTGAGGACCACGAGGCCGCCCTGCCCCTTGACGCGTTCGGCGGCGAGCACGGCGTCGTCCTCGGTGTCGGCCCAGGCCCACGGCAGTTGCGGGATGCCGTAGCAGTCGAGGAGGGCGGCGCAGGTGTGCGGGTCGAGGAAGCCGCCGTCCTCGTGGGCGGCGAGCCACTCCTCGACGAGGGCGGTGGCGCGGGCCGTGTCGATGCCGTCGAGGGCGGGGACGGTGCCCGCGGGCCGGGCCAGCCACCGGGCGCGCTCCGCGGCGTGGGCGAGGGCGCGGGCGGCGGCCTGCGGGTCGGCGTAGGCGGGGATCCGCCCCTCGTCGGCGGCGAGCAGACAGACGGGTTCGGCCTGGTCGAGGAGGACCGCGGCGACTGGGCGGCCGCGATCGCGCCCGGGGCTGTGGGTGAGGGACCGGACGAGATCGTCGCCGGTCGCGGCGGAGACGGCGGTGGGTACGAGGGCCACGAGGACCGCGTCGACGGACGCGCTGGCGGTCAGCACCTCGAAGGCGTCGCGCAGTTCGGCCTCGGTGACGGCGGCCCCGGCGTCGACGGGGTTGGTGGCGCGGGCGCCCGGCGGCAGCACGGCGAGAAGGGCGTCGACGAGGGCCGGGGGCAGCGGGGGCACACTCAGTCCGGCTTCGGCGAGCGCGTCGGCGGCGAGGACCCCGGCGCCGCCGGCGTTGGTGAGGACGGCGACGCGGCTGCCGGTGGGCAGCGGCTGGGCGTGCAACAGGGCCGCGGCGTCGAGGAGTTCGGGGACCGTGCGGGTCGCGGTGATCCCGGCCTGGGCGAACAGGGCCTGCCGGGTCATGGTGCGGGTCGCGGCCGCCGCGGTGTGCGAGGCGGCGGCGCGCCGGCCCGCTTCGGTGCGGCCCGCGTCGACGGTCAGGACGGGCATGCGGCGGGTGACACGGCGCGCGGTGCGCGAGAACGCCCGCGGATTGCCGAACGATTCGAGGTGCAGGAGCGCGAGATCGGTGCGGCCGTCGCTCTCCCACCACTGGAGCAGGTCGTTGCCGCTGACGTCGTATTTGTCGCCCAGCGACACGAAGCTGGACGCGCCGATGCCGAGCCGGGCGAGGCCGCCGAGCAGCGCGATGCCGACGCCGCCGGACTGGACGGCGACGCCCGCGGTGCCGGGCCGCGGGTGCGCGGCGGCGAAGGTGGCGTCCAGGCGCACGCCGACGTCGGTGTGGGCGATGCCGAGGCAGTTGGGGCCGACGAGGCGCATGCCGTGGGTGCGGCAGGTCTCCAGGAGGCCGGCGGCCTGGTCGGTGTCGAGCCCCGCCGTGACGACGAGCAGGGCGCGCACCCCGGCCTTGCCGCAGTCGGTGGCGACCGTGACGACCTCGGCGGCCGGGACGGCGACGACGACGAGGTCGGGCACCTGGGGCAGCGCGGACACGGACGGGCGGGCGTGCACGCCGAGCACGGCGTGGGCCTGGGGGTGGACGGCGTAGAGGCGTCCTGTGTACCCGGCGGTGCACAGGTTGCGCAGGATCGCCCGGCCGACGGAGCCGGGCTTGCGGCCCGCTCCGACCACGGCGACGCAGCGGGGGCGCAGCAGGGGGACGAGGCTGGCCACGTCGGCAGCCCGGCCCCGCTCCTCGACGGCAGTCAAGTAGCCCTCGTCATCGGCGAGTTGGACGGTGCAGTGGACCTCGGGTCCGTCGAAGCGGCGGGCGGTGCGCAGTCCGAGGTCGGCGAAGACCTTGAGGACCTCGTGGTTCTCGGCGAGGGCGTCCGCGGTGAACGCGATGATGCCCTGGGCGCGGGCCGCCGACACCAGGTGTTCGAGCAGGAGGGTGCCGACGCCGCGGTGGTGCCACTCGTCGCCGACCGCGAGGGCGATCTCGGCGAGGTCCGTGCCGGCGGCCCGCTCGTACTCGGCGACCCCCAGCAACTGCCCGTCGGCCTCGGCCAGCAGGCCGCGGTGGCCCTCTCGGGCGAGGCCGCACATCCGGTCGGCCGCCGCCTTGGCGGAGCCGCGGCTCACGCCGAAGAAGCGCAGCCGCAGATTCTGGTCCGACATCTCCTCGTACATGCCCTGCACCAGGTCGTGGTCGGACGCCCTGGGCGGTCGGATGCGGGCGGTGGTGCCGTCGGTGAGGAGCGCGTGCACCGCTCCCGTGGTCGCGTGCGTGTCCGTCATGGCGTCCGCCTTTCGCGTGGCCGTGCCGTGTCCTGCCCAGCGTCGGGCGTGCGGGCTCCGGGCCCCATGGGCTGCCCGGGCACCGCGGTGGGGCCGGTCGGCCCCCGCACGGGCAGCGGCACTCCCAGCTCGCCCTCCACGGCGTCGGCCATGGCGCGCAGCACGTCGAGGGTGCGCTGCGCCTCGGCCTCGTCGACGGTGGTGATGGCGAAGCCGACATGCACGACGACGTACGTGCCGACGGCCGCGTCCGGCGTGTACGCGAGACAGACCTCGCGGCGCAGTCCGCCGAAGTCAACGGTGGCCATGGGGAGTTGATGGCGCTCGTGGATCTCGATGATCCTGCCGGGGATGCCCAGACACATGAGGGTGTTCACCCCTTCCTGGATGTCTTGGAAGTCGTGGACGTACGGGATGCGAGGCGTGCGGCGGCGACCGCCGCCTGCCCGTAGCTGATGCCGCCGTCGCCGACGGGGACGGCCTCGCCGGTCAGGACGCGAAGACCCTGCGCGCGCAGCCGCCGGCGTACGTCGCCGAGCAGGCGCGGGTTGACGAAGCAGCCGCCGGCCAGGCAGACGGTGCGCGGGGCGCCCGCCGCGACGGCGCGGCCCACGAGCTCGGCGGTGGCGCGGGCGAGGGTCTCGTGGAAGGCGGCCGCGAGATGAGCCTGGTCGGCGCCGTCGGCGCGCCGGGTCAGGAGGTCGGCGAGGGTGGGCGCGGTGTCGTACACCCACAGCCCGTCGACGCGGACGAGGCGATGGTCGAAGGGGACGGCCCGGGTCCGTCCGGCGGCGGCTTCGAGGGCGACGGCGGCCTCGCCCTCGTAACTGACGCTGTCGACCAGGCCGATGAGGCTCGCCACCGCGTCGAAGAGGCGTCCCGCGCTGGAGGCGCGCGGGCAGTTGAGGCCGCGCTCGACCATGGTCCGTACGGCGAGGACGTGCCGCGGGTCGATCCGCCCGTCGAACAACTCCCCCACTCCTGTGCCCTGTTGGGGGAACTCGGCTCCGTGGAGGTGGCCGAGGGCGGTGCGCCAGGGATGGCGGACGGCCGCGTCGCCGCCGGGCAGGGGCGCGGTGGCGAGGCGGCCCACCCGGCGGTAGCCGGTGAGGTCGGCGACGAGGATCTCGCCGCCCCACAGGGTGCCGTCGTCGCCGAGACCGAGGCCGTCGTAGGCGACGCCGGTGAACGGTCCGGTCAGCCCGTGTTCGGCGGCGCACGCGGCGAGGTGCGCGTGGTGGTGCTGCACGGGCACGAGGGGCAGGCGTTGCTCCCTCGCCCACTGGGTCGAGAGGTAGCCGGGGTGCAGGTCGTGGGCGACGGCGCGCGGCGTGATGTCGGTGAGCGCGCGCAGATGCTCGTAGGAGGTCGTGAACGCGTCGTACGTCGCCGGGTCCGACAAGTCGCCGCCGTGCGGGGCGAGATGGGCGCGGCCGTCGGCGGCGAGCGTGAAGGTGTGCTTCAGCTGCGCGCCCGCGCCGACCACGCCGTCCGTCGCCGGGCAGGGCAGCGGGGCGGGGGCGAGGCCCCGGGCGCGGCGGACGGTGCGGACGGTGCGGCCCGTCACCTGGGTCACGGAGTCGTCGTAGCGGGCGCGCACCGGGCGATCGTGGTCGAGGAAGCCGTCGGCGACCGCGCCCAGGGTGCGGCGGGCCGTCGCCGCGTCGAGCGCGAGGGGTTCGCCGGAGAGGTTGCCGCTGGTGACGACGAGGGGCCTGGCCAGGTCGCGCAGCAGGAGTTCGTGCAGCCCTGTGGTCGGCAGGAACAGTCCGATCCGGTCGGTGCCGGGGTGCACGCCGGGGGCGATCCGCTGCCCGCCTCCTGGTAGAGCGGGCAGCAGGACGATCGGCCGGGCCGGTGAGGTGAGCAGCGCGGCGGCACCGGTGCCCACCCGTGCGAGGCGGCGCGCCTCGGCCGGGTCGTGGACCATCACGGCGAGGGGTTTCGCCGGGCGGTGCTTGCGCCGGCGCAGCCGGTCCACGGCGGCGGGGTCGGTCGCGTCGCACACCAACTGGTAGCCGCCGAGCCCCAGTACGGCGACGGTGCCGCCCGCGTCGACGGTCTTGACCGCCGCCGCGAGGGCGTCATCGCCGGCCAGGTCGTCCCAGGCGAGGCGGGGTCCGCAGGCCGGGCAGGCGATCGGTTCGGCGTGGAAGCGCCGGTCGCGCGGGTCGGCGTACTCGGCGGCGCAGTCCGCGCACATCGGGAAGCGGCGCATGGTGGTGCGGACCCGGTCGTAGGGCAGGTCCTCGATGATCGTGGCGCGGGGGCCGCAGTCGGTGCAGTTGACGAACGGGTAGCGGTGGCGCCGGTCGCGCGGGTCGAGGAGTTCGCGCAGGCAGGCGGCGCAGAGCGCGGCGTCCGGCGGGATCTCGCGCGGCCCGCCGGGCACGTGGCGCAGCCCGCTGACGCGCACCTCGAAGCCGCTGCCGGGCGCGGGCCCCGGCCCTGTGGCGGGGGTCGTGCGCACCTCTCGGACCCGGGCGAGCGGCGGGGCGGCCGACGCGAGGAGGCGGGTGAACTCCTCGACGGCGTACGGCGATCCGGCGACGCCCCCTTCGACGTGCCCGTCGACGTTGACGACCCAGCCGTCCAGGCCGAGTGCGGTGGCCGTGCGGTGCACGAACGGCCGGTAGCCGACGCCCTGGACGATGCCGGTGACCTCGAAGTCGCGTGCCCTGCGGGCCACCGGATCAGCCTCGCGCCGCGGCGTCGCGGTGCCGGACGATCTCCGCCTCGACGTCGGCGGAGAGAGGGTCCACGACGGCGGAGACGGTCGCGGACAGCTCATCGCCCAGGGTCGTCTCGGCGGTCTCCACCGCGTACACGACCAGGCGGCGCGGCAACCGGCCGAGGACGCGGGCGAGTTCGACGGCCTCGCCGAGGCCGAGCCCGTGCGAGCTGGTGGTCGGCGGCCGTTCCAGGTGCTCGGCGTCGAGTTCGAGGCGGTGCACGCGGCCCGGATGGGCGGGGTGCGCGTGGGCGGCGTCCACGACGACGGCGAGCTCGGCGTCCGCCCACAGCGCGATGAGGCGCGCGGGGTCGCCGTCGCAGGCGGTCAGGACGGTGCCGGGCGGCAACGGCCGCTGCCGGGCACGCTGTTGGAGCGCGGCGACGACGGCATGGCCGACTCCGTCGTCGCGCCGGAACGCGTTGCCCACGCCGATCACCGCGATATGTGTGTGCCGGGTCATGACGGCTCCCCTCGGATTCCCCTTCACCGTCGCCGCGCGGGCGGGGGACGGCACGGGGCCGAAGGGCCCAAGGGGTGAGGCCAGTTCGTCCCTTATCGGGTTCACGCGCCGGTGGCAGCGTGCATCGCACCGGCGCGCCGCAGGCGGGCCCTCGGGTACGGAGGTGGGGACGGTGGAACGTCCGCTGATCGTGGGGGTCGACGGTTCGGAGTCGAGCCTGCGCGCCCTGGACTGGGCGGTCGACGAGGCCGCGCGGCGGTCCGTCGCGCTGCGCGTCGTGCACGGCTCGCGCTGGGAGTGGTACGAGGGACATCAGCCGTCCTTCGAGCTCCACCGCGGGTCGGTGCGGCAGTACACCGAGCACATCGTGGCCCAGGCCGCCGAGCGGGCCGGGCAGCGGTCCGCCGAGGTGAAGGTCGAGACCTTGGTGGTGCCCGAGGACCCGGCGGCCGCGCTGATCGAGGCGGGCCGCGACGCGTCCGCGGTCGTCGTGGGCAGCCGGGGGCGGGGCGCGCTCACCGGTCTGCTGCTCGGGTCCGTGAGTCTGCCGGTCGCCGCGTACGCCGAGACACCGGTCGTGGTGGTCCGCGGCACCGGCACCCACCCGACGGCCGGTTTCGGCCAGATCACCGTGGGTGTCGGGGAGGCCCCGCAGGCACCGGCGGCCCTCGAGTTCGCGCTGCACGAGGCCGAGCTGCGGAGTGCGGAGGTCTTCGCCGTGCGGACCTGGCGCTGCCCGGCGCACGAGGGCGTCGACTATCCGACGGCCGACAGCACGGCCCACCAGGTGCGTGCCGAGACCGAGCTGGAAGCCGCGCTCGACGTGCCCCGGACGGCTCACCCCTCGATCCACGTACGTGCGCACGCCCACGAGGGGCACCCGCGGGACGTGCTCCTGGAGGCGTCGGCCCTGTCCGACCTGCTGGTCGTCGGCGCCCGGCGCCGTGACGGCCGCGTCGGTCTCCAGCTCGGTCCGGTCAACCACGCGGTGCTGCACCACAGCGCCTGCCCGGTGGCGATCGTCCCGCACGGCTGACCGGCTGACTGACCCGAGGTCTGCGGGAAACCCGCGCCCCGAACCCGTAGATCCCAACGATCACGCTGCGACCCCGTAACCGAGGAGCCCTGATGGCGAAGGACCTGTCGAAGCGCCGGCTCGCCGCGCTCGACGCGCACTGGCGCGCCGCGAACTACCTGGCCGTCGGCCAGATCTATCTGCTCGACAACCCCCTGCTGACCGAGCCCCTCTCCGCCGAGCACATCAAGCCGCGCCTGCTCGGCCACTGGGGCACGTCGCCCGGCCTGAACCTCGTGCACACCCACCTCAACCGGGTCGTCAAGGAACGCGGCCTGGACGCGCTGTGCGTGTGGGGTCCCGGGCACGGTGGCCCGGCCGTGCTGGCCAACTCCTGGCTGGAGGGCAGCTACACGCAGACGTACCCGGACGTGACCCGGGACGCGGCCGGCATGGCGCGGCTGTTCAAGCAGTTCTCGTTCCCCGGCGGCGTGCCGAGCCATGTCGCGCCCGAGACACCCGGCTCGATCCACGAGGGCGGCGAGCTCGGCTACTCCCTCGCGCACGCCTACGGGGCCGCCCTGGACAACCCCGATCTGCTGGTGACGTGCGTGATCGGCGACGGCGAGGCGGAGACCGGGCCGCTCGCCGCCTCCTGGCACTCCAACAAGTTCCTCGACCCGGTGCACGACGGGGCGGTCCTGCCCGTCCTGCATCTGAACGGCTACAAGATCGCCAACCCGACGGTGCTGTCCCGGCTCCCCGAGGAGGAACTCGACGCGCTGCTGCGCGGCTACGGCCATGAGCCGATCCATGTCAGCGGCTCCGACCCGATGCGCGTCCACCGGGACATGGCCCGCGCGATGGACCGGGCCGTCAGCCGGATCCACGCCTTGCAGAGCGAGGCACGCGCGGGCGGCGCGAAGGACTTCGGCCGGCCCCGCTGGCCGGTGATCGTGCTGCGCACCCCCAAGGGGTGGACGGGGCCCGGCACGGTCGACGACGAGCCGGTCGAGGGGACGTGGCGCTCGCACCAGGTGCCGCTGGCGCAGGTCCGGGAGAACCCGGAGCATCTGCGGCAATTGGAGGCGTGGCTGCGCTCGTACCGCCCGCAGGAACTCTTCGACGCCCACGGGCGGCCCGTGCCCGAGGTCCTGGAGTGCGTGCCGGCCGGGACGCGGCGTCTCGGCGCCACCCCGCACGCCAACGGCGGCCTGCTCACCCGGGACCTGCCGACGGCGCCGCTGGAGCGCTTCGCCGTCCCCGTCGACAAACCGGGCACCACGCTGCACGAACCCACCCGGGTCCTCGGCGGGCTGCTCGCGCAGGTGATGGCGGACACCGCTGACCGCCGCGACTTCCGTGTCGTCGGCCCCGACGAGACCGCCTCCAACCGGCTCGACGCGCTCTTCGATGTCACCGGCAAGGCGTGGCAGGCGCGGACCGTGGCGACCGACGAGCACCTGGCGCGCGACGGCCGCGTGATGGAGATCCTGTCCGAACACCTCTGCCAGGGCTGGCTGGAGGGCTATCTGCTGACCGGCCGGCACGGCCTGTTCTCGTCGTACGAGGCGTTCGTGCACATCGTCGACTCGATGGTCAACCAGCACATCAAGTGGCTCAAGACCTCACGGCAGTTGGCGTGGCGCGCCCCCATCCCCTCGCTCAACTACCTGCTCACGTCGCACGTGTGGCGCCAGGACCACAACGGGTTCTCGCACCAGGACCCCGGGTTCGTGGACCACGTCCTCAACAAGAGTCCCGACGTCGTACGGGTGTATCTGCCGCCGGACGCCAACACGCTGCTGTCCGTGGCCGAGCACGTGCTGCACAGCCGCGACTACGTCAATGTCGTCGTCGCCGGCAAGCAGCCCACGTTCGACTGGCTCTCCCTGGACGAGGCCCGCGCCCACTGCGCGCGCGGCGCCGGCGTGTGGGACTGGGCGGGCACGGACGACGGCAGCCGCGACCCGGACGTCGTGCTGGCCTGCGCGGGCGACGTGCCGACCCAGGAGGTCCTCGCCGCGGCCGGGCTGCTGCGCACGCATCTGCCGGAGCTCGCGGTCCGTGTCGTCAACGTCGTCGACATGGCCCGGCTGATGCCGAAGGACGAACACCCGCACGGCATGCCGGACTTCGAGTACGACGCGCTGTTCACCGCGGACAAGCCGGTGATCTTCGCGTACCACGGCTATCCCTGGCTCATCCACCGCCTCGCCTACCGGCGCACCGGGCACCGGCATCTGCATGTGCGCGGCTACAAGGAGTCCGGCACCACGACCACGCCGTTCGACATGGTCGTCCGCAACGACCTCGACCGCTACCGCCTCGTCATGGACGTCATCGACCGGGTCCCGGGTCTCGCCGTGCGCGCCGCGGCCGTCCGGCAGACCATGGCCGACGTCCGGACCCGCCACCACGCCTGGATCCGCGAGCACGGCACCGACCTGCCGGAGATCGCCCAGTGGTCCTGGGCGGGCTGACGAGCACCGAACCGGAAGGAATCCGCCATGTCCCGCCGCCCCTTGGCCGTCGGTGTCGACGGCTCCGCCGAGAGCCTGGACGCCGCCGACTGGGCGGCCCGTGAGGCGCTGCGCCGCGGGCTGCCCCTGCACGTGCTGCACGCCGGGGCGGACCCCGGCGCCGGCCCCGCGCACCTGCCCGAACTCGACGCGCCGGCCGCGCGCGCCGAGGCGGCGCTGCGGGAGATCCCGCTCCAACTTACCTACGCGCACCCGGCATTGGAGATCCGGGCGGAGCGGGACGCGCGTGCGCCGGTGGAGGCGCTCATCGCCGCGGCGGCCGACGCGACGCTGCTGGTCCTGGGGTCGCGCGGGCTCACCGGACTCGCCGGGCACCTGGTGGGTTCGGTGGCGACGGCCGTCTGCGAGCGGGCGGCGACGCCCGTGGTGCTTGTGCGGGCGGGCGGCGCGGCCGCCGGGGGCGACGACCTGCGGCCCGTCGTCGTCGGCCTGGATCTCGCGCACCCGAGCGACGCCTTGTTCGAGGCCGCCTTCGCGACGGCTGCGGCTCGCGGGGTGCCGCTGCGGGTGGTGCACGCCTGGACGCTGCCCGCGCTGCGCGGCTACGCCCCCGGCGCGGCGCTGCCGGGCGACGCCACCGCGCGCGAGAGCGCGAAGTTCACCGCGCTCGACCGGGCCCTGCACCCCTGGCGGCACAAGTTCCCCCAGGTCGACGCCGGGGAACGGCTCGTCTACGGGCATCCGGGGCATCAGCTGGTAAAGGCGTCCACGGCGGCCGGGCTCGTACTGGTCGGCAGGCCCGTCGGGGCAGGCCCGCATCTGGGCCCGACGACACACACGCTGATCCGCCACGCGGCCTGCCCGGTCGCGGTCGTGCCCCACGACTGAGCGCAGGTCAGTTGTCGCCGCCCCGGTGACGCCCCTGGGTCTGGGTCGCGATCACCGCGGCCTGGATGCGGCGCTCCACGCCCAGCTTGGCGAGCAGGCGGGAGATGTGGTTCTTGACCGTCTTCTCGGCGAGGTAGAGCCGCTGTCCGATCTGGCGGTTGGTCAGGCCCTCGCCGATCAGGCCGAGGATCTCCCGCTCGCGCGGCGTCAGCCCGTCCAGCGCGTCCGGCTCCGCGTCCTTCTCGTGCTCGCCGCGCAGCCGGGCCATCAGCTGGGTGGTGGCGGTCGCGTCGAGCAAGGACTGCCCGGTCGCCACGGTACGTACGGCGTTCACCAGGTCGGAACCCTGGATCTGCTTGAGGACGTACCCGGAGGCGCCCGCCATGATCGAGTCGAGCAGCGCCTCCTCGTCGTCGAAGGACGTGAGCATCAGACAGGCCAGGCCCGGCATGTCCGAGCGGAGCTGCCGGCACACGGTCACGCCGTCGCCGTCGGGCAGCCGCACGTCGAGCACGGCGACGTCGGGGCGCAGCGCGGGCACGCGCGCGAGGGCCTGCGCGATGGTCGCCGCCTCGCCGACGACGCTGATGTCCTCCTGGTCCTCCAGGAGGTCGTGCACTCCCCTGCGGACCACCTCGTGGTCGTCGAGGAGGAAGACCCGTATCGGGGTCCGCGGGGTGTCGGGGCGGCCGTTCTCCGTCATGGACGGCTCCTGTCCTGCGCATCGTCTCTGCCTCGGTCCGGCCACCGTACGACGGCACCCGTCCTGCCTGCTCTGATCCTTCGCGTTCCGCCGCACGGAAGCCAGGGCCGTTCGGTCCCTTGACGGCCTGGCCTCCGGCGTCCCGTACGGGGTCGCCGACTTCGCCGAGGGGAAGCGGGGCCACCCGGCCCCGGCCCGGACCGACCGGCCCATGTCGCCCGACGCCCCGGGTCGGGAGTCTGGAGCCGAGGGCCGCGGCCCTTCCCTGCACCTCGCCCGGACCCTGCCGAGTGCCGGCGGCATCGGGAGTAACGCTTCGGCATCACCGCCGCTACGGAGGTCGCCCGTATGATCCGCCCCGTCACCGTCGGTCTCGACGGTTCGCCCGAGAGCCTGGCCGCCGCCGAGTGGGCCGCCCGCGAGGCCGTCCGGCACTCCCTGCCGCTGCGGCTCGTGCAGGCCTGGGCCTGGCAGCCGCACGACATCCCCGCCGCTCAGGATCCCGAGACCCGGCGACACTGGGCGCAGCGGATCCTGCGCGAGGCGGAGCAGCACCTGCTCGCCCTGCATCCGCGGCTGACGGTCAGCACGGAGCAGGTGGCCTCCGATGCCCGCGAGGTGCTCCTCGACCGCGCGGAGACGTCGGAGATGCTCGTCCTCGGCTCCAGCGGGCACGGGGCCGTGGCGGGTTTCCTGCTCGGCTCCGTCGCGCAGCAGGTGCTCGCCCACGCGCACACGCCGGTGGTCCTGGTGCGGCCGCACGCCCGCCCGGACGCCGTCCCGGACGGCGCCGAGGTCGTCGTCGGCCTGTCGCGTCTCGACCGGTCGGCGGGCCGGCTCCTGGAGTTCGCGTTCGCGGAGGCCGACGCGCGCACGGCCGCGCTGCGGGTCGTCCACGTCCCGGCGCCTGCGCAGCCCCGCCACGAGACCGGCGATGGTCTGACCGCCGCCGAGAAGGCACTGATCGACCTGCTGGCCCCGTGGCAGGACAGCCACCCCCAGGTCCCGGTCGCGCTCACCGTCGAACTCGGCCACGGCGCCGGGGTGTTGCTCCGGGCCACCCGGGACGCCGGGCTCGTCGTGGTGGGGCGACGGCTGCACCGTCCTGCGCTCGGGCCACGTATCGGCTCGGTGACCCACGCGATGCTCCACCACGCCGCGGCGCCCGTCGCCGTCGTCCCCCAGCCTTGAGGAGGCGGACCCGTCATGGTCCCCTACGTGTACGACTTCACCGAGGGCAGCCGGTCCATGGCCGCCCTGCTCGGCGGCAAGGGAGCTGGGCTCGCCGAGATGGCCCGCCTGGGGCTGCCGGTGCCGCCCGGTTTCACCGTGACCACCGAGGCCTGCCGCGTCTTCCTCACCACGGGAGCCGAACCGCCTTCCCTGGCGGGCGAGTTGGCCGATCACCTGGCCGCGCTCGAAGCGTCCGCCGGGCGCAGGCTCGGGCAGCCGGACGATCCGCTGCTGCTGTCCGTGCGCTCGGGGGCCCGCTTCTCCATGCCCGGCATGATGGAGACGGTCCTGGACGTGGGCCTGACCGACGCCGGGGTGGCTGGCCTCGCCAAGGTGTCCGGCAGCGACCGATTCGCCTGGGACTCCTACCGCCGGCTGCTCCAGATGTTCGGCAGTACGGTGATGGGCGTCGACGCGGAGCTGTTCGAGCGGGCCCTCGCCCGGCTCAAGGAGTTCGTGGGCGCGCCGGACGACGTCAGCCTCAGCGCCTCCGATCTGGCCGAACTCACCGTCACGTACAAGGCGTTGATCCGCGACGTGACCGGCGAGGAATTCCCGCAGGACCCGGCCGAGCAGCTGCGCCGCGCCGTGCGCGCCGTGTTCGCGTCGTGGAACGGGGAGCGGGCCCGCCTCTATCGGCGCCGCGCGCACATCCCCGACGACCTGGGCACCGCCGTGACCGTGCAGCGCATGGTCTTCGGCAATCTGGGCGCCGGATCCGGCAGCGGTGTCGCGTTCACCCGGGACCCGGCGACCGGGCGCCGGGGCGCGTACGGCGACTACCTCCCGGACGCGCAGGGCGAGGACGTCGTCGCGGGCGTGCGCAACACGGTGCCGCTGGCCGACCTGGAGGACATCGACCCGATCGCCTACGGCCAACTCATGGGCCATCTGCGGGTGTTGGAGCAGCACTACCGGGATCTGTGCGACGTCGAGTTCACCATCGAGCGGGGCACGCTGTGGATGCTGCAGACCCGGGTGGGGCAGCGCACCGCCGAGGCGGCGTTCACCATCGCGGCCGCGCTGGCCGACGAGGGGCGCATCGACGCGGACGAGGCGCTGACCCGGGTCGGCGGGGAAGGTCTCGCGCGGCTGATGTTCCCGCGCTTCGACGCGTCGGCGACCGGCGAACCGCTGGCGCACGGGGTGCCCGCGTCGCCGGGGGCCGCCGTGGGCGCGGCCGTGTTCGACTCCGCCGCGGCCGTGCGGCGGGCGGCCGCCGGGGAGCGGGTGATCCTCGTCCGTGAGGAGACCACCCCCGACGACCTGCCCGGCATGGTCGCCGCGCAGGCCGTCCTGACCGCACGCGGCGGCAAGACCAGCCATGCCGCGGTGGTCGCCCGCGGCATGGGCAAGGTGTGCGTGTGCGGCGCCGAGCGGCTCACGGTGGACGCGCGCGGGCGGCGGCTCGTCGTGGACGGCGTCGTCGTCGAGGAGGGCACCGTGCTGTCGGTCGACGGGACGGACGGCGCCGTGTACGCCGGTGCGGTCCCGCTCACCGACTCCGCGGTGATGCGGTACTTCGAGACCGGCGAGCAGGCGGACGGTGTCGTCGAGGCGGTGGCGGGCGCCCTGCGCCGGGCCGACCAGGTGCGCCGTCTCGAGGTGCGGGCCAACGCCGACACCCCCGAGGACGCGGCGCGGGCGCGGCGGTTCGGGGCGCAGGGCATCGGTCTGTGCCGTACCGAGCACATGTTCCTCGGCGAGCGGCGGCGGCTGGTCGAGGCGATGATCCTGGCGCACACGGACGCCGAGCGCGCGGCGGCCCTGGACGCGCTGCTGCCGCTGCAGCGGGCGGACTTCGTCGGGATCCTGACGGCGATGGACGGGATGCCGGTCACCATCCGGCTGCTCGATCCGCCGCTGCACGAGTTCCTGCCCGACCGCACCGAACTGGCCGTCCGCGTCGCCACCGCGAAGCAGCCCGACCCGCACGACGTCGCGCTGCTCGACGCGGTGGAGCGAATGCACGAACGCAATCCGATGCTGGGGCTGCGCGGGGTGCGCCTCGGTCTGGTCGTGCCCGGTCTGGTGGCCATGCAGGTACGGGCGATCGCGGAGGCCGTCGTGGCCTGCCGGTCGGCGGGCGGACAGCCGCGCGCCGAGATCATGGTGCCGCTGATCGC
This sequence comes from Streptomyces sp. NPDC052225, assembly GCF_040679615.1. Taxonomy (NCBI): domain Bacteria; kingdom Bacillati; phylum Actinomycetota; class Actinomycetes; order Kitasatosporales; family Streptomycetaceae; genus Streptomyces; species Streptomyces sp. NPDC052225. Next base: position 324,226 of record NZ_JBFAVD010000002.1, read on the forward strand.
CACGGTCGAGGAACTGCGCCTGGTCCGCGAGGAGGTGGAGCGGGTTCTCGCCGAGGTGTCACAGGCGTCGGGCGTCGGCGTCGACTGCCCTGTGGGCACGATGATCGAGCTGCCCCGGGCCGCGCTGACCGCGGGCGACATCGCCGCGGTGGCCGAGTTCTTCTCCTTCGGCACGAACGATCTGACGCAGACGACGTGGGGCTTCTCGCGGGACGACGTCGAGGCGGCGTTCTTCTCCGCCTATCTCGCCAAGGGCGTCTTCCCCGTCTCGCCGTTCGAGACGATCGACCGTCAGGGGGTGGGCCGGCTCGTGGAGTCCGCGGTCGCGGAGGGCCGGGCCGTCCGCCCAGGGCTGACGATCGGCGTGTGCGGCGAACACGGTGGCGACCCGGCCTCCGTGCGCTTCTTCCACGACGCGGGGCTCGACTACGTCTCGTGCTCGCCGTTCCGGGTGCCGGTGGCCCGGCTGGAGGCGGGCCGGGCGGCGCTCGCGGCTGACGAGGGGCCGGTAACCCTCTGACTTCACACACATGCTCGAACAGCGGCCGCGTGGATGAGGCATCATGGCAGCATTCCGGGGCGAGTTGGGGGGGCGGTCATGAGCCTGGGCGCAGAAGATCCACCGGGGCCGGAGTCCGCCGCGGCGGCGACGCCCTCGTTCCGGCTCGATGTGCTCCTGGAGGAGCTCCAGGAGCAGGTGCAGCGGGTACGCGGCACCCAGAACCGGGTGCACGCCCTGCTGGACGCGGTGCTCGCGATCGGCAGCGACCTGGATCTCGACGTGGTGCTGCGCCGGATCGTGGAGTCGGCGACGCAGGTGGTCGACTGCCGGTACGGCGCGCTCGGGGTGGTCGGCGAGGAAGGCGGCATCAAGCAGTTCATCACCGTCGGCATCGACGAGGAGACCATCGCCCGCATCGGCCACTACCCGCAGGGCGAGGGCATCCTGGGCCTGCTCATCCGGGAGCCGTACCCGCTGCGGCTGCCCGTCCTGAGCGACCATCCGGACTCGGTGGGCTTTCCCGAGGGCCATCCGCCGATGACGACGTTCCTCGGCACCCCGGTCCAGGTCAGGGACCGCGTCTTCGGCAATCTGTATCTGACGGAGAAGAGCGGCGGCCGGCCCTTCGACTCGGAGGACGAGGCGATACTGCGCACGCTCGGCGCCGCGGCCGGGGTCGCGATCGACAACGCGCGCCTGTACGAGGACGCCCGGCGCCGCGAGCGGTGGCTCGCGGCCAGCAGCGACCTCACCCGCACGCTGCTGTCGGGCGCCGATCCCACCGAGGTCCTGCACTCGTTCACGGCCACGGTGCGCGAGCTGTCCGAGGCGGATCTCGTCACGCTCGCGGTGCCCGTCGGCGACACCGGCGATCTCGTGGTGGAGGCGGCGGACGGCCAGGACGCGGAGCGGCTGCGCGGTCTGGCGCTGCCCGCCGGGACCAGTCTGGCCGCGAAGGTGTTCGGCTCCGGCGAGACGCTGATCAGCGCGGCCCTGAGCGAGGACGCCCGGGACGAGCCGGCGCAGGCGACAGGGCCCCGGCTCGGCTCGGCGTTCCTGCTGCCGCTCGGCACGCGCGAGCATGTGCGCGGGGTGCTCCAGGTCGCGAACCGGCACGGCGGGCCCGTCTTCCCCGAACCCACCATCGACATGATCACCGGCTTCGCGGGGCATGCGGGGATCGCCCTGGAGATCGCCGAACACCGCAGGGAAGCCGAGGAGTTGCTCGTCCTCAACGACCGGGACCGGATCGCGCGGGACCTGCACGACCTGGCCATCCAGCGGCTGTTCGCGAGCGGCCTGAGCCTTCAGTCGGTGCTCGGCCGGATCACCGACCGGCCCGAGGCCGCCGACCGGGTGCGGCGCGTGGTCGAGGATCTGGACGACACGATCCAGGTGGTGCGCTCCACGATCTACGCGCTGCGCGAGAGCAACCGCGCGGAGGCGGCGGGGCTGCGCGCCCGGCTCGTCGCCCAGGTGGGCCGGGCGACGGAGACCCTCGGGTTCACCCCGGCGCTGCGGATGAGCGGCCTGCTCGACACCTCGGTCAGCGACGACCGCGCCCAGCACCTGCTCGCCGTGGTGCGCGAGGCCCTGTCGAACGTGGCGCGGCACGCGGGCGCCACCGCCGTGGAGATCGCCGCCGAGGCCGGGGAGGGCCGGCTGCGGCTGCGCGTCACGGACAACGGGCGCGGCATGGCGCCGTCCGCCGTGCGCCGCAGCGGCCTGGCCAACATCCGCTCCCGCGCCGAGAACCTCGGCGGTACGTTCACGCTGTCGTCCGGCGAACCGGCGGGCACGGTCCTCGACTGGTCGGTGCCGCTGGCCGTACCCGGCCGGTAAGAGCCTGTCTTTGAACCCGCGTCGTTCGCCCGAAGGGCGGGCGCACCGGACGTCGGGGCGCAGGCGGGGGTCAACGACAGGCTCTGAGCGGGGCGCACCTCATTCCGCGTACACATCGCCCCAGGGGCGGCGCGGCGTGGCGGGCCCCTCGGGTCCGTATCCCAGGCGTACGACCATGTGCGCGTGGCCCAGGTGGTCGGGCGAGGCGCTGAGCTTCCTGCGCAGGTCGGGCCACTCCATAGCCTGGTGGAGCAGCGAGGAGCGCACCTGGTGGGCGGTGGCCACGAGGAGGACGTGCTCCAGGGCCTGTCCCGCGCGCAGCCAGTCGGCGCGCCGGTCGTGCGAGGTGGTCAACACGGCGATGGCAGGCGTGCGTTCGAAGTCCTGGGCGGGGAGAGTGTCGCGGTGCCGGCGTGCGGTGAAGTCCCGCATCGGCACCACATCGCGCGCGTCCTGCGGGCCGAGGACGGCGCGCGGCATGCCGGCCCCGACGGTGTCCTGGCAGCCGTCCCTGCGCACCCACCGCCGGCTCTCCGCGCCGCGCACTGCGTCCTTGCGGTTGCGCTGTTCGGCCTCGGCCGTGAGGCGCAGCGCCACGGCCCGCTCGGCGGGGCCCGGGAAGGTGAGGACTGCGCCGTTCGCATGGGCGGCCTCGGCGAGTTCGGCCCGTACGTCGGCGGGGACCGGGCGGTCGGAGAACGGGAACCTGCTGCTGTGCCGCCGCCAGATCACGTCGAACAGATCGGGGCGGTGCCCGGGGGTGGCGCGTACGACGGCGGGAGCGATCCGCACCCGCGCGAGCAGACCGGGGTCGTCCGGGTCCGGCAGCAGCCGGGTCAGCGGCAGCCAGCCCGAATGAGCCACCGCTACACGGAGGTTGAAGACGGCGGCGCCCACCGACAGGTGCAGCGCCCTTCCGGTCGCGTCGACCGCGCGCAGCCCCCGCTCGGGAGCCGCACGCACTTCGAGCGACGTGGTGTCGGTGTCGAGGCGGAACGTCCACGGCTGGGAGTTGTGGAGGGACGGCGCCGCGACCGCCGCCGAGATCCACTTCTCCAGCTCCGCCGCGTTCAGCACCTTGTGGTTCATGACCCCCACCTCCCGCGTGTGCATCCGTCCTCAGGGTGCGGGAGGCGGGGCCGCCCGGGTCAGGGGCCGTACGTCCCGGCGCGGCCGCCGGCCGGCCCCCGCCCTCCTACCGCTGAGTAGGATCACGGGGCACGGACAGCCGATCCCACCCGTCGGGAGACAGACCCCATGAGCGCATCGCCCCGTATCCGCGTCGGTTCCGTCGTCGAGGACTTCACGCTGCCCGATGAGACGGGCACGCCCACGAGTCTGTCGTCCCTGCTGGCGGAGGGGCCCGTGGTGGTGTTCTTCTACCCCGCCGCGATGACGCCGGGCTGCACCGCGGAGGCCTGTCACTTCCGGGATCTGGCCGCCGAGTTCGCGGCGGTGGGGGCGCGCCCGGTGGGCATCAGCTCCGACCCGGTGGACAAGCAGCGGGAGTTCGCCGGGCGGCACACGCTCGGGTTCCCGCTGCTGTCCGACCCGGAGGGCGTCGTGCGCGAACGGTTCGGTGTGGCACGGGGGTTCGGGCCGCTGCCGACCAAGCGCGCCACCTTCGTGATCGGTACCGACCGGCGGGTGCGCGAGGTCGTGCGCAGCGAGTTCCGGATGAGCGCGCACGCGGACAAGGCCCTGGCCGCGCTGCGCGAGCGGTAGCGGTCCCGGTCAGTCGTCGAGCACGGCGGCGACGGCCTCGATCTCCACGAGCTGATCGTGGTAGCCGAGGACCGTCACGCCCATCAGGGTGCTGGGCACGTCGTGCTCACCGAAGGCGTCGCGCACCACCTGCCAGGCGGCGACCAGGTCCGGCCGGCGCGTGGAGGCGACGAGCACGCGGGTGCTGATGACGTCGCCGAGGTCGGCGCCCGCCGCGGCGAGGGCGGTGCGCAGGTTCTCGACGCACTTGGCGGCCTGGCCCGCGTAGTCGCCGACGGCGGCGGTCGACCCGTCCTTCTCCAGCGGGCAGGCCCCGGCGAGGAAGACGAGCCGTGCCTCGGCCGGGGCGGTCGCCGCGTACGCGTACTCGGCGACGTCGGACAGGGCGGCGGAGCGGATCAGGGTGACGGCACGGGGCACGCGGGGATTCCCTTCGGGCGGCATGAACAGCAAGGCGTGGAAGCCCGGGCATGCTGCCACGGCGCCGCCGCCGTCACCTCTCCTTTTCCGCCGTCACGGCGTCACGGCCTGCTGGGCAGCGTCCCGCAGTTCGAGCCCGTCGGTTCGCCGGACAGCCGGTCGGTCAGCCAGTCCACGGCCGGCCCCTGGTCGGTCAGGAGCGGCGCGAAGTGGTTGATCAGGGCGCGGCCGACATCGGGCAGGACGACCGGCTTGTACGTGACCTGCGCACCGCGTCCGCACCAGTCGACGGCGAGTTCGCGCGCCTGCCCGTGCGGGACGAGGTTGTCGCTGACGCCGGTGGCCACGCGGACGGGCCCGGACGGCTTCATGGTGCCGATGCGCTGCTCGGCGAGGAACGCCTGAAGGCGCGGCTCGGCCTGGATGATCTGCTCCAGGCTCCGGCCTCCGGTGGTCCAGGACGTGCTGCGCCGCGAGGAGTAGCCGAAGATGGCGTCGCCGACGCACATGGTCGACAGGTCCTTGAGCGCCGCGCGCCCCTTGTCGTTGAGGTACTTCTCGGCGATGGGCCGCAGTTCGGGGTCGGACTGGAGGAACCCGTTGAGCGACCAGCCGAGTGCGCCCACCAGGTCGGTGCCGTCGATGGCCTTGGTCGTCGCGGTGAGGTCCGCCGGGGGCGCACCCGCGTAGGTGCCGGAGAGCCGGACGTCGGGCGCGTACGTGGCCTGGATCTCGGCGGCCGCGGCGGTGGCGCCGCCGCCCTGGCTGTAGCCGAAGAGGCCGACGCGCGAGTCGCCCGTGACGGTCGCCCGGCGCAGGCCCCGCGCGGCGCGCACCGCGTCGAGCACGGCGTGGGCCTCGTCGAGCCGGTTGACGTAGGTGTGCAGGCGGTCGGTCGCGCCGAGTCCGATGTAGTCGACCACGACAACGGCGACGCCCCTGGCGAGCAGGCGGTAGACGGCCAGGTCCTCGTAACCGACGGAGACCGTCCGGCCGTTGAGCCTGAGGGGGTGTTCCAGGCCGAGCGAGGCGGCGCACTGGTCGCCCTGTCCCTGGGTGCCGGGGGCGAGGGCGACGAGCGGGCGAGCACCCGCGCCGCGCCATCTCGCGGTGGGCTCGATGTAGGCGCCGGTCGCGGCGGCCGGCCTGCCGTTCGAGTCCGTGGTCTTGTACATCAGGCGCGTCGCCGTGCCGGGCAGCGGGCCGTGCAGCGAGGGCAGGCTCAGCGCGAGCGGCAGCGGCTCGCTGCGGATCAGGGCGCCGTCGGCGGCGGGCAGTTCGGCGGGCGCGTTGTAGAAGGCCGGGATGGTGACGCCGCGCGAGACCTCCTCGTCGGCTCCGGTGGCGGCCGCGGCGGGCACGGCCTGCGCGCCCAGACAGGCGGCGACGGTGACGGCGGCGGCCAGCAGGCGGGTGGGTGCGGGCATGACGAACCTCCTGAGAACAGGCGGGAGTTGAGGCGTGCGGCCGGTCGTCCCACCGTCCCCACGCGCCGCGGGGACGCTATCCGCAACGGGGTTACCGCGGGTAGCACCAGGAGAGTTACGGTTGAGTAACTTGTTGCGGAGCGGACCTGGCGCACCCGGGCCGCCCCTCGGCCGCCTTGCCCGAGAGGCAAGACACTTCCCCTCGAATTCAACAATCTGTTTATGATCACCGGGCCCCGCCTCCCCTGCCCCCGGAAGCCTCTGTATGTCCACGCCCCCGTCCGCCGCCCCCGCACGACCGCACCCCCTGCACGTCCTGCGCACCACCGTCTTCGCGAGCGGCACCCTGCTGCTGCTCGTCGCCGTCGGGGTCGTCCTGCGCCAGCCGCTGCTCATCCCGCCGCTCGCGGCCAGCGCCGCCCTGGTGCACAGCGCGCCCGGCCTGCCGATATCCCAGCCCCGCAACCTCGTCGCGGGCCACCTGACAGCCGCCGTCATCGGCTACGGAACCCTCGCCGCGGCCGGCAGCAACGGCTGGAGCGCCGCGGTCGCCGCCGGACTCTCGGTGGGCGCGATGATGCTCACCCACCTCTCCCACTCCCCCGCCGTGGCCACCGCGGTCATCGTCGTGCTCCAGGCCCCGCACCCGCTGCCGTTCCTCCCGCTGCTCGGGCTCGCCTCCGTACTCCTGGTCCTGATCGGCCTGTTGCCCGGCCGTGTGGGCGGCCACCCGGTGCGCTATCCGCTGTCCTGGTAGTCGGTTCACGCCAAACCAGCGGCACTTTTCACGCTTCCTCGGCGCCGCAACATCCCGTTAACCCGCCGATCAACTTTGCAGAGTTAATCTGCCTCTTGACCTTCGGTTGACCAACCGTTGGCATCGTCTTGACATGCGGACGGTCGAGAGGGGGGTGCATGTTCCGAGGTGGGAGGCAGGGCCGCGGCGCGGTGGCGCTGTTCGTCGCCGTACTGCTCGCTCTCCCGTTCTTCACGGCCGCACACCCGTTCGCGCCCGCACATACGCACGAGCGCAGCGTGTCCGCCGTCGACTGCACGGACGCGCCCGCCCCGGTCGAGGGGCTCCGCTTCCGCGACCGGCAGCGCGGCGCCCAGGCCTCTCCCGGAGCGCCCTGCCCGCACGTGGTGTCGGTGGCGGCCGACACCGTGACCCCGCCGGACCCGTCGCCGCACGGCGACGCACGGCTCCGGCCGACGAGATCCTCAAGAGCCCTCACGGCGGCGGCCCTTCAGGTCTTCCGCTGCTGACAGAGACAGCCCTTCTTACCTGTCCTGCACGCCCGACGCGCCCCCACAGCGCGCCAGGAGGAATCACATACATGCAGCCCCTCATCGACCACGCCCGAATGTTCGGCAAGAGCCCTGAGGAGTTCGCCCGGCTCGCCGACGGCCAGTCCCCGCAGGTTCTGTTCATCACCTGTTCCGACTCACGCGTCGTCCCGGCCCTCATCACCGGCGCCCGCCCCGGCGAGCTCTTCGAGCTGCGCACCGCGGGCAACATCGTTCCCCCCTATCCCAGCGGCCGCCCCAGCGGCGAGGCCGCGACCATCGAGTACGCCGTGGAGGTCCTCGGCGTCCAGGACGTCGTCGTGTGCGGTCACTCGCACTGCGGCGCGATCGGCGCGCTGGTGCGCGGCGACGACCTGGCGGCGGTGCCCGCCGTGCGCGACTGGCTCGCGCACGCGGCCGACGAGCCCTCGTCGCAGGACCCGTCGGATCCCACGGTCTCCGCGGCCGTCCAACAGCACGTCCTCGCGCAGGTCTTGCGGCTGCGCTCGTACCCGTGCGTCGAGCGGCGGCTCGCCGACGGCCGCCTGCGGCTGCGCGCCTGGTACTACGAGGTGCACACCGGCGGTGTCCGCGAACACCGCGCCGACAGCGACACGTTCGAGACGCTGTGAGGGCCGCCATGACCGTGTCGACCAGGTATCCGCACCTCAAGGCGGACTTCACCGCGTCCCTCGTCGTCTTCCTCGTCGCGCTCCCGCTGTGCGTCGGGGTCGCCGTGGCCTCCGGCGTCCCCGCCGAACTCGGCCTGATCACCGGCATCGTGGGCGGCATCGTCACCGGCCTGATGCGCGGCAGCAGCCTGCAAGTGTCCGGCCCCGCAGCCGGGTTGACCGTGCTCGTCTACGAGGCGGTGCGCGCGTTCGGTCTGCCGGTGCTCGGCGTCGTCGTCCTGGCGACCGGAGTCCTCCAGATCGCGATGGGCGCCTTGAAGCTGGGCCGCTACTTCCGGGCCATCTCGGTGTCCGTGGTCGAGGGCATGCTCGCCGGCATCGGCCTGGTCCTCATCGCGGGCCAGCTCTACTCGCTCGTCGGCGCGAAGGCGCCCGAGTCGGGGCTCGGCAAAATAGCGGGGCTGCCCGAGGCGTTCGTCGACGCGCTCGGCAGCACCCGGGCGCTGGCCTCGCTCGCGCTGGGCGCGGGCACCGTCCTGGTGCTGGTGTTCTGGCGGCGGCTGCCGGGCCGCGTCCGGGTCGTGCCCGCGCCGCTGGCCGCGGTCGGCCTCGCGACGCTCGCCGCGCTCGTGTTCGGCGCGCCGGTGGCGACCGTCGAGGTCAGCGGGCTGCTCGGGTCCATCCAGCCGCCGTCCCTCGACGCGTTCGGGGAACTGGCCGGTGTCGGCCTGCTCGGCACGATCGTCGCGTTCACGCTGATCGCGTCGGCGGAGTCGCTGTTCAGCGCGGCGGCCGTGGACCGGATGCACGACGGGCCGCGGACCGCGTACGACAAGGAACTCGTCGCGCAGGGTGCGGGCAACGCCGTGTGCGGCGTGCTCGGCGCGCTGCCGATGACCGCGGTGATCGTGCGCAGCTCGGCGAACGTGCAGGCGGGCGCGCGCACCAAGGCGTCCCGGGTGCTGCACGGCGTGTGGCTGCTGCTGTTCGCGGCGCTGCTGCCGGGCGTCCTCGCGTACATCCCGATCCCCGCGCTCGCGGGTGTCCTGGTGCACGCGGGCGCCAAGCTGATCCCCGTACGGGCCCTCGTGACGCTGTGGCGCGAGCACCGCGGCGAGGTGCTCGTCGTGGTGGTCACGGCCGTGTCGATCGTCGCGGTCAGCATGTTCGAGGGGGTCCTGGTGGGCCTCGCGCTGTCCGTGATGAAGACGGCCTGGGACGCCTCGCACATCAAGCTGGACGTCATAGACAAGGGGGCGGGTCCCATCCAGGCGTACCTGTCGGGCAACGCCACGTTCCTGCGGCTGCCGAAGATACTGGACAGCCTGGAGGCGCTGCCGGCGGACCGTCCCGTCGAGCTGGATCTGTCGGGCGTGCACCATCTGGACCACGCCTGCCGCACCGCGCTGGAGAACTGGGCCGCGCGCCACAGCAGCGCCGGTACCGAGCCGGTGAAGGTCACCGCCGCGTGAGAAAGGAGCCCGCGCCCCGACACCGGGGCGCGGGCTCAGTACCGTGCGGCCGTGCCGAGGAACTGTTCGGCGAAGGCGGCCGCGGCCACCGGGGACGTGAAAAGGCGGCGCAGCCGGGCGAGGGTGGTGCCCGCGCGGAACGCGTCGCGGCTCGACACCCCGTGGTAGACCTCCGACAGCCACTGCGAGAACTCCTGGTAGTCCCAGACGCGGCGCAGGCAGTCACGCGAGTACGTGGCGAGCCCCTCGTCGCCGGTGCCCGCGAAGTGCGCGGCGAGGGCGTCGCCGAGCAGGAACGCGTCGTGCAGGGCGAGGTTCATGCCCTTGGCCGCGATCGGCGCGACGAGGTGCGCCGCGTCGCCCGCGAGGAACAGCCGCCCGTACGCCATCGGTTCGACCAGGTAGTCGTGCATGTCGAGCACGCGCTTCTCCAGCAGCGTGCCCTCGATGAGCGGCGGGGCACCGGCCGCCGCGAGCCGCCGGTGCAGCTGGTCCCAGACGCGGGCGGGTTTCCACTTGTCCGGGTCGTCGCCGGGCGCGCACTGGAGGTAGTAGCGGGTGACCTCGGGGCTGCGCGGCATCTGACCGGCGAAGCCGTCGGGGTGCATGCCGAACAGGACGCAGTCGGCGGACGGCGGCGCCTCGGCGAGCAGGGCGAGCCAGCCGATGCCGTAGTCGTGGCGGGCCACGCGGATCCGGCGGGCGGGCAGCGCGGAGCGGCTCACGCCGCGCGCGCCGTCGCAGCCCGCGACGAAGTCGCAGCGCAGCTCCTGGCGACGGCCGGTGTCCGGGCAGGTGTACGCGACCGTCGGCCGGTCGGTGTCGATGCCCTTCACACGGACGTCGCGGGCGCCGAACCGGATGTCGCCGCCGCGTACGTCGGCGTACTCGCGCACCAGGTCCGTCACGAGCAGTGGCTGCGGATAGACGAAATGGTGACAGCCCGTCACTTCGGTGTAGTCGAAGCGGTGTTGCTCTCCGCCGAAGCGGAACTCGCAGGCGGAGTGCCGCTCAGCGCGCTTGAGCAGGGTGTCCGCGAGGCCGCGCTCCTCCAGGGCGCGCACGGCCCACTCCTCGATGACGCCGGCCCGGGGGCGGCTCTCGATGAACGCCCGCGTCTCGCACTCCAGGACGACGCAGTCGATCCCGGCGGCCCGCAGGACGCAGCCGACGGTGAGCCCGGCGGGCCCCGCGCCCACGATGACGACCGAAGTGCCGTGCGGGGGAAGGGACTTGGGGTGGCGGTGTGCGGTCACGCAGCCATTATCCCGACGCGGGCGACGGCATGCGGGCAGTCACGGATTCAGCACCCGTTCGTAGCGGCTCACCCAGGTCGCGGGCCCCTCGACTCCGCGCTGACCTGGGGCTCTGCCCACGGCCGCGTCGCCGCGGTGGACGAAGCCCCGGCTCTCGTAGTAGGCGCGCAGGCGTGAGTTGGAGCGCACGCAGTCCAGCCGGAGCGCCTGCGCGCCCTGCTGCCGTACGGTGTCGGCGGCCCAGTCGAGGACGACAGCGCCGAGTCCGGCGGCGGTCCGGCGCACGGCCATGCGGTGGACGTAGCCGGCCGCTCCCCCGGTGTCCGCCCACAGCGGGTCGGAGCGGTCCAGGGTGACGGTCCCTGCGGTGTCGCCGTCGACGCCGACGAGCCAGGTCTCCCCGCGCCGCAGGGCGTCGGTGATCCACTCCGCCTCGAAGCGGGCGGGCCACTGCGCGATGCCGCGGGCAGCGAGCCGGCCGGCCGCGTCGTCGAGGACAGCGAGCACCTCGTCGATCCGGCGTACGTCTGCCTGCTGAAAAGTGACGGCGCGGCCGTCCCAACCGAGTCCCCTACCCTCATCACCCCGGGCACGACCTCTTTTCCCTTACGCGTCGGCGGGCCCGCCCGGGGAACCCGGCGACCATGGGAATGGACGCGAGTACACGTCGGGCCGGCTACCAGGCACGCCGGGTGGCCGACGGCAAGACGATGGAGACGGTGACCCGGGCGGGCTTCGTTGCGCGCGGGGTGGTGTACCTGCTGATCGGCGTCCTGGCGCTGCGCATCGCGTTCTCCGACGGCGGCGGGCGCCAGGCCGACCGGGGCGGGGCGATGGCGGAGGTCGCCCACAAGCCGCTGGGCAGCTTCCTGCTGTGGGCCCTGGGCCTGGGCATCGTGGGCCTCGCCCTGTGGCGGCTCTCCCAGGCACTGTTCGACCGGGACGGTGCGGGGCACCGGCTGATGGCCGCCGGCCGCTTCGTGTTCTACGGAGTGGTCGCCTACTCGGTCCTTGCCTACGCGGCCGGGGACCGGGGCAGCGGAAGCGGCGGCTCCGACGAGCAGTCCAAGGACCTCACGGCGACCGCGCTCGGCTGGCCCGGCGGCCAGTGGATCGTGGGCGCCGCGGGCGCGGGCATCGCCGGGGCGGGGCTGTGGATCGCCGGGCGGGCGGTGCTGCGCAAGTACCGCAAGCATCTGCGGACCGGGGAGATGTCGCCCGCGCAGCGCCGCGCCGTGGACGTGCTCGGGACGGTCGGCGGGACGGCGCGCGGCGCGGTGTTCGCCGCGGTCGGCGCCTCCGTCCTCGTGGCGGCCGTGCGGCACAAGCCCGGCGAGGCCAAGGGCGTGGACGACGCGCTGCGTTCCTTCAGCCACACCCCCGCCGGGCCGTGGCTGCTCGCGGCCGTGGCGGTGGGGCTCGCCGTGTTCGGCGTGTTCTCGTGGGCGCAGGCCCGGTGGCGGCGGCTGTGACGGTCATCCAGGTCACCCGGTGAGATCGACCTCCGTGCCCGCGCCGCGCTCCCGCGCCAGGTCGATCACCAGCCGTGCCACGGCGAGGTCCTGGAGCCCGACGCCGACGGAGTTGAACAGGGTGATCTCGTCGCGGGACGTGCGGCCGGGGGCGCGGCCGGTGAGGACGTCGCCGAGTTCCCGGCGGAAGTCGTCCTCGCGCAAGGCGCCTTCGGCCAGCGGCACGAGGATCTCGCCGGATTTGGCGCGGGCGGTGTCGTAGGCGTCGACGACGACGGTCGCGCGCACGACGGCCTCGGTGTCGAGTTCCCTGTGGTCGGGTCGGGGCGGGGCGCCGACGGCGTTGATGTGCTGCCCGGGCGCGAACCAGGCGCCGTGCACGAGGGGGTCGCGGGACGGGGTGAGGGTGCACAGGACGTCGGCGGCCTCGGTGACTGCACGGGGGTCGGCCAACACCTTTGCGGGGACGCCGAGTTCGGCGCCGATCCAGGTGGCGAGGGACTGCGCGTGCTCCGGGGTGCGGCCCCACAGGACGACCTGGCCGTACGGGCCGCCGGGCAGCAGCGCCCGGGCGTGGGCGCGGGCCAGCGGCCCGGTGCCGATCAGGCCGAGGGTCGTCGCGTCGGGCCGGGCAAGGGCCCGGGTGGCGACGGCGGTCGCGGCGGCGGTACGGACCCGGGTGATCTCGGCGCCGTCGAGGAGGGCGAGGCAGGCGCCGGTGTCGGTGTCGGCGACCAGGACGGTGGATCGCTGGGCGGGCAGCCCGCGGGCCCGGTTGCCGGGCAGGTCGGCGAGGAGCTTCACGGTGGCGAGGCCGTCGGTGGCGGAGGCCGCCGCCATGGCGAGGAACGCACCGTCGGAGCCGGGCAGGCCCATGGCCGGCGGCGCGGGCAGCACGGCCTGCCCCAGGGCGAGGTCGCGGTGGGCGCGCGCGACGGCGGCGGCGATGTCCTCGGTGGCGTCGGCGAGCAGCGCGCGGATGGTGGAGCGGGTGAGGATCAGGGTCATCGTGCGGGTTCTCCCGAGTGCGGGTGGGTGGAGCGTGCGGAGGTCAACTGCCGCGTACGAACGGGACGGTGAGCCCGGACGGCGCACGGCTGCGGCCGACCAGACCGCTCACCGCGAGGAGCGCGAAGACGTACGGGAGGGTGGTCAGGAGCGGCGCCGACAGGTGCAGGCCGATGGCGGGTGCCGCGAACTGGAGGGCCTGTGCGAGGCCGAAGACGAGGCAGGCGAGGAGCGTGGGCCAGGCCCGCCAGCGGCCCGCGATCACGGCGACGACGGCGAGATAGCCCATTCCGCCGGTGATGTTGTCGCTGAAGGCGTGGACCTCGGAGAGGGCGAGGTGGGCGCCGGCGAGGGCGGAGGTGGCGCCGGTGAGCAGCACGGCCGCGTACCGCACGGGCCGTACGGGCAGCCCGCAGCGGTCGGCGGTGACGGCGTCCTCGCCGACGGCGTCGAGGGCGAGCCCCCAGGTCGTCCGGCGGCTCAGGGCGAACGCGAGGGCTGCGGCGACGGCGAAGCCCGCGTAGCCGAGCACGCTCTGCTCGAAGAGGGCGGGCCCGAGGACGGGGATGCGGTGCAGTCCGGGCACGGGCAGCGGGTCGAAGCCGGGCAGTGTCGTGTCGCCCGCGCCGTCGCCGAACAGGAGCCGGGAGCCGTACGTCGTCGCGCCGAGGGCGAGGGCGTTGGCGGTGATGCCGGTGACGATCTGGTCGGCGCGCAGCGTGACGCTGAGCAGCGCTTGGAGTGCGGCGAAGAGCAGTCCGGCGGCGAGCGCGGCCAGGACGCCGACGCCCGCGCTGCCGGAGGCGTGGGCACCGGCGGCGCCCGCGAAGGCGCCGGTGAGCATCATGCCTTCGACGGAGAGGTTGAGGACGCCCGCGCGTTCGCTGAGGAGTTCACCGGAGGAGGCGAGCAGCAGCGGCAGCGCCATCCGGACGCCGCCGGAGGCGAGTTCGTCGACGACGGCGCTCATGGCGTGCTCCTCGTACGGCGGGTGGTGAACAGCATGGCGGCGGCGATGAACAGGACGAGCACGCTCTGCACGATCTGGACGGTCGACGCGGGGACCTGGGCGGCGAGTTGGAGGTTGATGCCGCCGCTGGTGAGGAAGCCGAACAGGAGCGAGGCGGCGGCGACCGCGGTCAGTGAGCCGCGGGCGAGCAGTCCGACGACGAGGCCGGAGAACCCGTAGCCGGAGGAGAAGTGCTCGGCCAGCACATAGGGGGCGGTGGCGACGAGGGCGGCGCCCGCGACCCCGGCGAGACCGCCCGCGAAGGCGAGGCCGCCGCCTTCGAGGCGCCGTACGGGAAGGCCGAGCCGCGCGGCGGCGGCCGGGGTGTGCCCGACGGCGGCGAGCTTCACCCCGACCGAGGTGTGCTTCAGCGCGATGCCGGTGGCCACGACCACGACGGCGGCGATGACGACGACGGCCGTCGCGGGCGACTCCGGGCCGCCGATCAAAGGGAGTTGGGCGCCGGCGGGCAGCGGCGCGGACTGCGGCAGGGTCTCCGCCGACGTCACCGGCTGGCGCAGCAGGGCCTGTTCGTGCACGGCGACGGCGACGAGCCCGGTGCCGACGAAGTTCAGGAGCAGCGTCGTGATGACCTCGCTGGTGCCGCGCCGCGCTTTGAGCCACGCGGCGATCCCGGCCCACAGGGCGCCCGCGACGAACCCGGCGACGAGCACGACGGGTATGCCGAGTGCGGCGGGCACCGCGGCCGGCAGCGCGAGCCCGGCCGCCGCGGCGGCGACCCCTCCGGCGCACAACTGCCCTTCTCCGCCTACGTTCACGAGCCCGGCCCGGTGGGCGACGGTGAACCCGGTGGCGATGAGGGCCAGGACGGCGGCGGAGTTCAGCGAGCTGCCGACGGCGTACGCGGAGCCGAACATCCCCTCGTCGAGCGCCTGCCACGCGGTCGCGGGGTCGGCTCCGGCGGCGACGACGAGGACGATCCCGACGCCGACGGCGCACACGGCGGCGAGCGCGGCGACGGACACGGGGTGGCGAGGCAGGGTCCGCAGTGCGGACCGGCGCGAGGGCGCCGGCGGTGGGGCGAGCGGCGGTGGGGACGGTGAGGTCGTGGCGACGGGTACGGGCATGGGGTCCTCGGGGCGGTGAGACGGGTCGGGGCGGGGGTTCGAAGGCAGGTGCTCAGGCGGCCGTGCCGACCATCAGCTCGCCGATCCGTTCCCGGGCGCCGGGCTCGCGCGGGTCGACAGGGCCGAGCAGGCGGCCCCGGTAGGCGACGAGTACGCGGTCGGACAGGGCGAGGAGTTCGTCGAGTTCGGCGGAGAGGAGCAGGACGCCGGCGCCGCGGGCTGCGGCTTCGCGGATGCGGGTGTGGACCGCGTCGACGGCGCCGATGTCGAGGCCGCGCGTGGGCTGCGCCGCGGCGAGGCAGACCAGTGGTGCGAGGGCCAACTCCCGTGCCAGGACGACCTTTTGCTGGTTGCCGCCGGACAGTGAGGCCATCGGCGCGCCCGGACCCGCGGCCCGGATGCCGTGGTCGTCCAGGACCGTGGCGGTGGCGCGGGCCAGGGCCGGGCGGTCCAGGAGGACGCCGAGGCGCCGGAAGTCGCGCAGCCGCCCGAGGTGCAGGTTCTCGGCGACGGACAGCGCCGGTACGCAGCCTTCGTGGTGCCGGTCCTCGGGGACGACGCCGAGTCCGGCGCGGGCGCGGGCGGCCGGGCCCGCCGCGGTGACGTCCCTTCCGGCGAGTTCGATCCGTCCGCCACCCGGGGCGAGGGCGCCGCCGAGCACGGCCATCAGCTCGCTCTGCCCGTTGCCCTCGATCCCGGCCACGCCGACGATCTCCCCGGCGCCGACGGCGAGTTCGACCCCGTCGAGGGCGTGGGTGCCGTCGGCGCGGCGCACGGTGACGCCGCTGAGCCGCAGCGCGTCCTCGGCGGGGCGCTCACGCGCCCCGGACTCCCGCGCGCCGGGCCCGCTGAGGCCGACGGCCCCGGCGAGGGCCGCGTCCAGGTCTGCCACCGGGCGGCCGATCATCAGCGGCACCAGGCGCTCGGCAGGGAGTTCGGCGAGGGGTCCGCCGCCCGCGACACGGCCGCCGCGCAGCACGGTGGCCGCGTCCCCGGCGCGTACGGCCTCGCCGAGCTTGTGCGTGACGAGGACGACGGCGCGGCCCGCGTCGGCGATGCGCCGGCACGTGGAGAGCAGCGCGTCGGTCTCGGCCGGGCCGAGCACGCCGGTGGGTTCGTCGAGGACGAGCAGCCGCGGCTCGCGCAGCAGCGCCTTGACGATCTCCACGCGCTGGCGCACCCCGACGGGCAACTCCCCGACAACGGCGTCCAGTTCGAGGTCGAGCCCGTACGTGTCACGGACCCGGGCGATCCGCTCCGGTAGACCGGGCAGGCGCAGGAGGCGCAGGTTCTCCCCGACGGTCAGGGTGGCGACGAGGCTGAAGTGCTGGTGCACCATCGCGACACCGGCGGCGAGCGCGTCGGCGGGCCGGCGCGGCGCGTACACCTCGCCGTACAGGCGCAGTGCGCCCGCGTCCGGGGTGAGCGAGCCGCCGATGGCGTGGCACAGTGTCGACTTGCCGGCGCCGTTCTCGCCGAGGACGCAGTGCACCGTACCGGCCTCGACGGTGAAGTCGACGCCGTCCAACGCCCGGAGCGCGCCATAGGACTTGGCGAGCCCGGACACCTCAAGGGCCGGCCCGGTCATCGGGTCGTGATCTTCCCGGACACGAGCTTCGCCTTGATGGCGTCGAGCTTCTTCGTCACCGCCGGGTCGGCGCCGTCGCAGAGCACGAGGTCGTTCTGTGGCTTCTCGAAGGTCAGCCCGAAGTGGACGGCCTCGGCCTTCCAGGTGCCGTTCACCAACTGGTCGGTGGCGTATTCGAGTTCGGCGCCGATGTCGGTCTCGACGTATCCGGCGTACGCCTTCTCGCTGCCGCAGGGGTGGGCGATGGGGCCGCCGATGAGCCGGCCGCCGCGGCCGGTGGCGGCCTGGGCGAGGCCCTTGTGGCCGAGGTTGAGGATCTGGCCGAGGACGTCGGCGCCCGCGCCGAAGTCGGCGAGCGCGGACTGCTTGGACTTCGCCGCGTCGTTGAAGTCGCCGACGTACTGCGGCGCGAGGACCTTCACGCCGGGCTTCGCCTGCTGCGCGCCGCGCTCGAACTCCTTGGCGGCATTCACGATGGCGGGCAGTTCGGCGCCGCCGACGAAGCCGACGGTGTTCTTCTGGGACAGCAGCGCGGCGGCTGCGCCCGAGAGATAGGCGGCCTGGGCCTGTTGCGGGTCGTAGAGGGCGAGGTTGGCGGTGGGCTTGCCGTCGGCGGGGCCGCCGATCTCGGCGAACTTGACCTTCGGGAACCGGGCGGCGACCTTGCGCACGTCCGCGTCGGTCTGCCCGCCGAGCGAGATGACCAGGTCGGAGGTGGTGGCGAAGCGGACGAGGGCCTGCTCGTAGTCGGCGGCCTGGACCTGCTCGACCTTGCTGAAGGCGACCTTGCCCTGATGGTCCTTGGCGGCCCGCTGGTAGCCGCGGTGGGCCGATTCCATGAAGCCGTCGTCGGAGAGCGAACCGGGGAACAGCACGCCGACCTTGAGCGCACCGGAGCCGGAGTCGCCGCCCTTCGCCGCGGACTCGCCGCCGCAGCCGGTGAGCAGTGCCAGACAGCCGGCGGCGAGGAGTGCGCCCGCACGTCGGGAGGGGGTGAGTGCCACTGAGGTGCCTCCAGAGGGAGGGGCCCGCGGGCCCGTTAGCGGTATACCGTTACGCGCCCTCAGTCTGGGATCCCCGTGTTTCCCGCTTGTTAGCGCCCGGTTAGGAGTGCGGTGCCGCGCGCCCGGTCCGCTTACTGTGGGAACCGCGATGGAGCGGAGGACCCCCTTGGTGGCAGGAACAGCGACAGCGGCAGGCCCGGCGGGCGCGGGGCGCGGTTCGCTGCGCGACCGTGCGTACGACACGCTGCGGCGGCGCATCCTCGATGCCCGACTCCAGCCGGGCGAGCGCCTGGTGGAGCGGGATCTGGCGACCGACCTCGAGGTCTCCCGCATCCCGCTGCGCGAGGCGCTGCGCCGCCTGGAGGCGGAGGGGCTCGTGCTGCTCGTGCCGCACCGGGGCGCGCTGGTGGCGCCGTTCACCCCGGCCGACGTCCGCGACCTCTTCGACGTACGGGAATCTTTGGAGTCCCTGGCCGCGCGGCTCGCGGCCGAGCGGTCGGACGCCGACGGGCTCGCGCGGCTCGCCGCCCGCCTCGACGCCGCGCGCACCGCGACCCGCGAGCAGGACCGCACGGCGATCGCCGCCGCCAACGCGGGCTTCCACACCGACATCGTGGAGCTGTCCGCGAACCCGCTCCTGACGAACATGATGCGGCCCCTCGAAGCGCGCACGCACTGGCTGTTCCGGCTCACCGCGCAGCGCGACCCGGCCCGGCAGTGCGCCGAGCACGAGGAGCTGTACGCGGCGATCGCGGCCGGTGACGCGGACCGCGCGGCCGCCGTGGCGCATGCCCATGTCGCCGACGGCCGCGCCGAGTCCCTGGCCCTGGCGGCCCGCTGGTCGCACCCGGAGATCGACCCGCAGGAGGTCGCGGCGCGCAGGCGGCGCCGCACCTCGTGACGGTCGGAGGACCGGCCGCTCCCCGCTCGTGACGGTCGGAGGACCGGCCGCTCCCCCCCTCGTGACGGTCAGACGACCGGCCGCTCCACGGTGTCGGCACCGTCGAGCGGTGCCCGCTCCAGGAACGCCACCGCCTCCGGCACCTGGGTGCGCAGCTCGACCAGGCCCGCGGCGGTGAGGGTGCGGCACACCGTGTCGCGCTCGGCGACGACCTGACGGGCGAAGCGGGGCGGGAAGTCGGCGGGGGTGAGCGCCGCGCCGGGGCCCGCGGACCAGGTGCGGCGGACGACGACGCCCGGGGCGTCGGCGCGGACGGCGAGCCGGCCGGACTCGACGTACCAGAGGACGATGCGGTCGCTCAGGTCGGCCCGGGGCGCGCGGGGGGTCTCGACGGCTTCTCCCGCGGCGAGGTGCCGGGTGCCGAAGGCGTCGGCGAGGGCCGTGCGCAGCCTGGCGTCGGCGCGGCCGAACAGGTCGCAGTCGGCGAGCGGCACGGGCGCGCCGGGGTCGAGTCCGAGTTCGGCCAGGAGCGCGTCCTCGCAGGTCTCCAGGGCGCGCCCGAGGTCGGGGAACTCGTCGCCGGTGCGGCTCATCGGCTGGCGTTCGTCGGGGTCGGCGAGCACCATCCGCACCCCGCGCCCGCGCAGGTCCTCGCCGAGGGCGCGCACCAGGTCGGCGGCGACGGGTTCGATGCGGCCGACCCGGGTGAGGTCGAGCACGAACCAGCCGACGGCGGACGCCAGTTCACGCGCGGCGCGCAGGGTCTGTTCGGCGGTGGCGAAGTCGAGGTCGCCCTGGAGGACGTGGACGCGGATGCGGTCCGGGTGGGCGTCGAGGGCGGCGCGCTGGTCGCGCGGGCGGTGGCGCAGGGAGCGCAGCGGCGAGGGATGCAGGGAGCGCGGCGGCAGCGGGCGGCGCTCGGGGGCGGTGGCCCGCATCAGGTGCAGCCCGAACTGGTCGGACAGGAGATGGCAGGCGGCGATGCCGCGCACGCTGTTGCCCTTCTCCTCCAGCGGCGGGCTGAACACGCCGATGCCGAACTGGCCGGGAAGGGCGACGCCGATCGCGCCGGAGACCCCGCTCTTGGCGGGCATGCCGACGCGCAGCATCCACTGGCCCGAGGCGTCGTACATGCCGCAGGTCGCCATGACGGCCAGGACGTGCTGGGCGTGGCGCGGGGCGACGACGCGTTCGCCGGTGACGGGGTTGACGCCGCCGCCGGCCAGCGTGGCGTGCATGACGGCGAGGTCGTCGCAGGTCACGAGGACGGAGCACTGGCGGAAGTAGACGGCGAGCTGTTCCTCGACGTCGCCGGTGAGGGAGCCCGCGTTGTGCATGAGGTAGGCGAGGGCGCGGTTGCGGTCGCCGGTGGCACGTTCGGAGGCGAAGACGGCCTCGTCGACGGCGAGGGGCCGCCCGGCGAAGGCGCCGAGCCCGTCCAGGATGCGGGCGAACCGCTCGTCGGGGGTGGCGCCCGCGACGAGTGAACTGGTCACGATGGCCCCGGCGTTGACCATCGGGTTGGGCGGCCGTCCGGTACCGGGTTCGAGCCGGATCGAGTTGAACGCCTCGCCGCTGGGCTCGGCGCCGACCCTGGCCAGGACGTCGTCGACGCCCCGGTCGGCGAGGGCGAGCGCGAACACGAACGGCTTCGACACGGACTGCGCGGTGAACGGCACGGCCGTGTCCCCGCTGCCGTAGACCTGGCCGTCGAGCGTGCACAGGCTCAGCCCGAACAGGGTCGGGTCGACGCGTCCCAGCTCCGGGATGTAGGAGGCGGGCTCGCCGTCGTCGAGGTCGCGCAGGTGTGCGCGCACCCGGTCGAGCAGTCCGGTCAGCGGATCGCCGGCCCGCACCGGGCCGCGCTCGCACGCCGGGTCGTCGTCATGTCGTGGGGTCCGCTCCTCGTCTCGCACCCGTCCATCGAACCCCATCCGTCCCGGCCGTGCGCACCGGGGCGGGCGGGCGCGCCGTCATCCCGCGAGCGTGTGCTGCGCCGCGAGGCGTACGGGGGCGTTCTGGGCGCCGTATCCGCGGTAGCCGTCGTCGCGCTGGACGAGTTCGAAGAAGACACGGCCGACGGTGCGGGTGTAGCAGTGCCGGAACGTGCCGTGGGCGTCGCGGTCGTAGAGGATGCCGAGCTCCTGGTACGTCTCCAGTTCGCCGGGCTCGAAGGTGAGGCGGGCGGCGAGGTCGTCGTAGTAGTTGCCCGGCATCGGGAGCAGCTGTCCGCCGGCGGCGCGGAAGCGGCGGGCGGCCGAGACGACGTCGCCGGTGGTCAGCGCGATGTGCTGGGCGCGGTCCTGGTCGTCGCCGGGGGCGGGGCCGGCGCCGAGGGCGATGCGGACGGCGCCGTCCGGGGTGGAGACGGCGCGGCTGCGCAGGAGCCCGTACGGGTCGGCGACGTCGACGCTCTCCTGGACGTCGAGGCCGAGGACGCCGCTGTGGAAGAGGATCGCCTCGTCGAACTGGTGCCAGGGCTGGGTGAGGGCGAGATGGTCGATGCCCCGCACGCCCGCTCCGATGCCCCGCGCCTCGGCGTCGGCGGTCTGCTCGCCGGTGGGCTCGAAGTCGCCCTTCCAGTCGGGGAGTTCGGGCCTTCCGGTGGCGCAGAAGAAGAGTTCGGTGCCGTCGGGGGCGGCGACCGCGTCGAGGAGGACGTCGCCGGTGGCGCGGCGGCGCGGCAGGACGGGGGCGAGCAGCGCCTCGGCGCGGCGGGCGGCGGCGGCCGGGTCGGGTGTCTCCAGGCCGATGGCGGCGAGCACGGTGCCGTCGCGGCGGGCGGCGGGCCCGGTGTTGAGCAGGACGCGGGCGTCGCCCTGCTCCCACAGGTCGACGGGCTTGCCGCGGTGGCGTCCGGTGCGGGTGAAGCCGAGCGCGGACAGGAGCGCGGCTGCGGGTTCGACGTCGGGGGTGACCAGTTCGGCGAAGGCGATCCCGGTGGGGACGACGGGCCCGGGCAGCTCACCGGCGCCGACGGCCTCCTGGAGGGTGATCAGGGAGCGCAGCGCGTCGACGGCGGCAGGCCCGGCCTCGGCCTGCCGGAACACGTCGTTGAACACTTCCAGGGACAGCGGCCCCGTGTATCCGGCGTGCAACACGTGCCGCAGCAGCCCGGCGACGTCCAGGCCGCCCTGTCCGGGGAAACAGCGGTAGTGGCGGGACCACTGGAGCACGTCCATGGCGAGCAGCGGGGCGTCGGCGAGCTGAAGGAAGAAGATCTTCTCGGCGGGGATGTCCTCGATGCCCTTGGGGTCGCTGCCGCGGGCCAGGACGTGGAAGCTGTCGAGGCAGGTGCCGAGAGCCGGGTGGTCGGCGGCCTCGACGATGCGCCAGGCGTGGTCGTACGTGTTCACGTGCCGGCCCCAGGCGAGCGCTTCGTAGGCGACGCGGATCCCGAACCCGTCGGCGAGCTCGGCGAGTTCACGCAGCTGGCCGGCGGCGAGGGCGTCGTCGTCCAAGGCGAGCGGGGAGACGCTGGAGCAGACGAGGACGGTGTCGGCGCCGAGCCTGCGCATGAGCCGGAACTTGTGCTCGGCGCGGCGCAGGTTGTGGGCGAAGACGTCGTCGGGGACGGCCTCCATGTCGCGCATCGGCTGGTAGAGGTCGATGCTCAGGCCGAGGTCGGCGCAGAGGTCGCGGATCTGCTCGGGGGTGAGGGGACTCGCGAGCAGGTCGTTCTCGAAGATCTCGATGCCGTCGAAGCCCGCGCGGGCGGCGGCGGTGAGCTTCTCGGTGAGCGATCCGCTGAGGGAGACGGTGGCGATGGAGGTGCGCACGACGGGTTCCTTCCGGGAGGCGCGACAGGAGGACGTCAGGAGAGGCGGCCGACTGCCGCCGAGCGGGCCGACTCCGCGCTCGCGGACGTGAGGTCGGCGAAGTGGCCGAGCATGCGGTCGGCGTCGGGCTCGCGGCCGGTGAAGAGCCGGAACGCGTCGACGGCCTGGAAGACCGCCATGCCGCCGCCGTCGAGCACGGCGCAGCCGAGGGCGCGGGCGGTCGTGACGAGCTCCGTCTCCAGCGGCCGGTAGACGACCTCGGCGATCCACAGTCCGGGGTGCAGCAGCTCGGCGGGGAGCGGCAGGCCCGGGTGGGCGGCCATGCCGGTCGGGGTGGCGTGCACGATGCCGTCGGCGTCGGCGAGCACGGCGGCGAGGTCCCCGGGTGCGGCGGGCACGGCGCGGCCCGCGCCGAAGTGCCGGTCGAGGGTGTCGGCGAGCGCGGCGGCCCGCTCGGGGGCGGGGTCGACGACGGTGACCCGTCCGGCGCCGAGGGTCAGGACGGCGTGGGCGACGGCGGCGCCCGCTCCCCCGGCGCCGAGCTGCACGACCCGTTCGAGGGCGGCGTCGGGCAGGCCGCGGGCGAAGGAGGCGGCGAACCCGGTGACGTCCGTGTTGTGCCCGGTGGCGCGGCCGTCGGCGATGACCACGGTGTTCACGGCGCCGAGCGCCTCGGCCTGCGGGGACAGCGCGTCGAGGTGTTCGATGACGAGCTGCTTGCAGGGGTGGGTGATGTTCAGTCCGTCGAAGCCGGTGTCGCGGGCGGCGCGCAGCAGTTCCCCCACGGCTTCGGGGCGCATCCCGATGGCGTCGATGTCCAGCAGGCGATACAGGTAGCGCAGGCCCTGGCGGTCCGCCTCGCGCTCGTGCAGGGCGGGGGTGAGCGAGGGGCCGATACCCGCTCCGATCAGGCCGACGAGATACGAGTCCTGGTGGGGCACGTGGGACCTCCTGGCCGGGTTCGAGGGTTCAGCGCCCGGCTAATGTACGAACTGGTTCGTTACTCATATCAAAGCGAGGCGCCGCAGGGGAAGAGCCGGCGCACGGCCGGCCGCCGGCGCTGCTTCTACAATCGCTGCACAGGCCAGCCGTCCGCCCGCCCGAAGGATCCAGATGACCACTGTCGAAGAGCCGGCGCGACGCGAGGGCCGCATCCGCGACGCCGCCCGCACCAGGGCCGAGATCCTCAAGGTCGCCACGGAGGAGTTCGCCCGCGCCGGGTACACCGGGGCCCGCGTCGACGAGATCGCCGCCCGCACCCGCACCACGAAGCGGATGATCTATTACTACTTCGGCGGCAAGGAGCAGTTGTTCACCGCCGTCCTGGAGCGCTCGTACGCGGTGATCCGGCAGGCCGAGGGCGATCTCGACGTCGAGCACCTCGACCCGGTCTCCGCGATCCGCCGGCTCGCGGAGCTGACGTTCGACCACCACGAGGCCCACCCGGACTTCATACGGCTCGTGAGCATCGAGAACATCCACGACGCCGAGCACATCGCCGCGTCCGAGACGCTCAGCTCCCTCAACTCGCCCGCGATCGACGTGATCCGGCGGATCCTGGAGGCGGGCCGCGCCGAGGGCACGTTCACGGCGGACGTGGACGCCGTGGACCTGCACGCGATGATCAGCTCGTTCTGCTTCTTCCGGGTCTCCAACCGGCACACCTTCGGCGCCCTGTTCGGCCGCGATCTGACGGCGCGGGACCGGCGCGAGCACTACCGCACGATGCTCGGGGACATGGTCATCGCCTATCTGACGACGGCCGGTTCCGCGGACTAGACGCGTCATCTCCTGCGGTACGACCTCTTGACAGGCGGGAAACACCGGCGCAACATCCGTAGCCACCCACTACTAACTATCCAGTGGGTTAATTAGCCGGACGCGCCCCACGCCCCACGCCCCACGCCTCCGCTCTTCCGGCCCTCCCGCTTCTGTCGTCCTTCCGTCCCCGAAGGAGCCCGTGTGTCCGTCCCCGCCGCACCGCCCCGCGTCCTGCAGGGCCAGCCGCGCAAGGCCGCGCTCGCCGCCTGGATCGGCAGCGCCCTCGAGTACTACGACTTCTTCATCTACGGCAGCGCCGCCGCGCTGGTCTTCCCCAAGGTGTTCTTCGACGAGTCCGATCCGGCGAACGCCACACTGCTCTCGCTCGCCACGTTCGGTGTCGCCTACGCCGCCCGCCCCGTCGGCGCGTTCTTCCTCGGCCATGTCGGCGACCGGCTGGGCCGCCGCAAGATCATGGTGTTCACGCTGATCCTGATGGGGCTGTCGACGTTCCTGATCGGCTGTCTGCCCACCCGTGACCAGGTCGGCTCCCTCGCGCCGGTCCTCCTGGTGCTGTGCCGTGTCCTCCAGGGCATCTCGGCGGCCGGCGAGCAGGCCAGCGCGGGTTCGATGACGCTGGAGCACGCGCCGCCGCACCGCCGCGCCTACTTCACCAGCTTCACGCTCAGCGGCACGCAGGCCGGACAGCTCCTGGCGACGCTGGTGTTCCTGCCGATCGCCGCGCTCCCGGAGGACCAACTCCTGTCGTGGGGCTGGCGGATCCCGTTCTGGCTGAGCGTGGTCGTCGCCGTCGTCGGCTACGTCATCCGGCGCACCCTTCAGGAGACGCCGGAGTTCTCGCGGCAGTCCGAGGCGTCCGACGGCGTGGCGCGCCTGCCGCTCGTGGTGCTGCTGCGCGACCACTGGCAGGACGTGCTGCGGGTGATCGCCGGCGCGCTCGTCGCGTCGGTCTCCACGATCTTCACCGTGTGGGCGCTGTCGTACGCGACGAGCGACGCCGTGGGGATGGACCGCTCGGCCATGCTGTGGGTGGGCGCGCTCGCCAACCTCGTGGCGCTCGGCGCGATCCCGCTGTGGGCCCGCCTCGCCGACCGGATCGGCCGCCGCCCCGTCTACCTCGCGGGCGCCGCGGGCAGCGCGCTGTTGATGTTCGGCTACCTGTGGGCGATCTCGACCGGCTCGTACGCGCTGACGTTCACGTTCGGCATCCTCGCCTTCGGTGTCGTCTACAGCGCGGCCAACGCGGTCTGGCCGTCGTTCTACGGCGAGATGTTCCCGACCCGGGTGCGTCTGTCGGGCATGGCGATCGGGACGCAGATCGGTTTCGCGGTGGCCGGGTTCGCGGTGACGTTCGCGGCGCAGATCGCGGGCCCCGACGGTGACGACTGGTCCGCGGTGGCGCTGTTCACGGCCGCGCTGTGCGTGCCGCCGGTGATCGCCGCGCTCACCGCGCGCGAGACGCACCGGGTGCCGACCGAGCGGCTCGGCGAGCGGAAGGCCGAGACCGCCGCCCGCGTCGAGGACACCCGGCAGGCGACGGTCTGAGAGCCGCGCACGACAAGACGAGGGGGCGGGCTCGACAGCCCGCCCCCTGCTGCTACTTCAGGTAGGGGCCGGCCGTGCCGACCTTGCCGGGCGCCGCGTTCTTGCCGCCCAGGTCGAGCACGTACACCCGCAGGTTGCCCTTGCCGGGCGCGGCCACGGTCAGGGTGCCGTCGGTGACGGTCTTCACGTCACCGGTGACGGCGTCCTTGTACGTCCCGTTCGGGATGCCCTTGTACGTCGCCCCGTCGGTGACCGCCACGAGCGCGAAGCTGTCGACGCCCGTCGCCGCGTCGGTGTAGCGGCGCTTGTACGCCATGTTCCCGGAGATGCCGTCCGTGGAGTACTGCCCCATCTGGAGTGCGGGCACGGCCCGGCGGATCTGGTTGAGCCGCTGGACGTGCTTGACCAGGGGCGCGGCGAGGGTGGTGGCGACGGCGCCGGTGGCGCTGGAGACGGTGCCGAAGTCCGAGGCGGTGACGGTCCCTTCGAGCTTGTCGCCGTAGTACGCGCGGCCGGTCGTGGCCAGCGGGCAGGTGGTCCCGCAGTCGATCTTCTGGCCCTTCTGGAACTCGGTCTCCGAGCCGTAGTACAGCGTCGGGATGCCGCGGAACGTCCACATCAGCGACATGTTCTCGGCCCAGGCGTCGGTGCCGCCCGCGTACCGTTCGCTGCTCTTGTTGGGGCCGTAGTCGTGGCTGTCGACGTAGACGACGTTGTAGGTGGCGTCGTTGGTCGAGTCGTCGGAGTCCTTTCCGTTGTTGTACGCGTTGGAGGCGTCGCCGAAGTTCATGTGCATGCGCATGTCGATGATGTTCATGCCGGAGAACTTGCTGTGGTCGGGCGTGTGGTAGCTGTTGCCCTCCAGGAAGGCGTTGGTCGAGGTCGGCTGGTTGCCGGTGCCCAACTGCTCCTCGTAGTCGTACTGTTCGAGGGCCGCCTTCTCGTCGTCGGCGCTGTACTCCTTGCGCTCCTTCCACGTGTAGAACTGCGCCGAGTGGTTCACGGAGCCGCGGTTCCACTTGTCGTTGACGAACGCCGCGACCTCGCCGAAGACGAAGAAGTCCTTGGCCTTGGCGGCCCCGAACCGCTGGGTGACGCGTTCCTCGATGGCCGGCAGGAAGCGGCGGTTCCAGGTGACGCGCGGGATGTGCACGGCCGTGTCGACACGGAAGCCGTCGACACCCATGTCGATGTACTTGTCGTAGGCGCCGATGAGGTAGTTCTGCACCTGCGCGTTCTCGGTGTTGAAGTCCGCGAGGTCCTCGTGCAGCCAGCAGGAACGGGAGTCCTCGCCCTCCCAGTTGCCGATCCAGCACTGGTGGTAGAGCGACTTGGGGAACATCCCCGACGTGGGGCTCGGCCACTGGCAGTTGTAGATGGTGTAGCCCTCGGGGCTCTTCGCTCCGGTGGGTTTGCCCCAGTTGACGCAGGTGTTGCCGGTCGGCTCGTCCTTCGACCACAGGTCGCCGTTGTAGTACGACTTGCCGGAGACCGGCTCGACGGTCAGGCCGTCGTACTCGAAGCCGTCCTGCTTCTGGTCGTAGTACCAGCTCCACTGGCTGTCGCGGACGCCGTAGACGGTCGGCGTGAACAGGCCCTTGGCGCCCCAGCGCGAGGAGTGGTTGTAGACGACGTCCTGGTAGATCTTCATGCCCTTGGCGTGGGCGGCGTCGATCAGGTCCTGGTAGGAGGCGCCGGCGGACTCCAGGCGCGGGTCGACCTTGTAGAAGTCGTAGCCGTGGTAGCCGTGGTAGTCGTAGTCGGACCGGTTCAGGACGACCGGGGTGATCCAGATCGCGGAGAAGCCGAGGCCCTTGACGTAGTCGAGCTTGTTCACGAGACCCTTGAAGTCGCCCCGGAACATGGGGTCGTTGTTGGCTTCGTTGCCCGTCTTCTTGTGCTGGCTGCCGCCGCGATTGTTGGAGCTGTCGCCGTCGTAGAAGCGGGCGGTGAGCACGAAGTAGATGGGGTCCTTGCGCGGGTCGCCGCCGAGCGGCGTGCCGGTGGTCTGCGCGGGCTTCTCGCCGGTGGTCGCGGTCGCCGCGCCGCTCGCGTCCGACACGTTGCCCGCCGCGTCGAGCGCCTTGACGGTGTACGTGTAAGCGGTCTTCTCCTCAAGTCCCGTGTCGGAGTAGACGGTTGACGTGGTGGCGATGACGGAGGTGCCCTTGCTGCCGCCGGTGCGGGTGACCTGGTAGCCGGTGACCGCGGTGTCGTCGGTGGCGGCGTCCCAGCTCAGGACGATG
This sequence comes from Streptomyces sp. NPDC052225, assembly GCF_040679615.1. Taxonomy (NCBI): domain Bacteria; kingdom Bacillati; phylum Actinomycetota; class Actinomycetes; order Kitasatosporales; family Streptomycetaceae; genus Streptomyces; species Streptomyces sp. NPDC052225. The sequence continues at coordinate 352,211 of NZ_JBFAVD010000002.1, forward strand.
GCGGTGCCGGTGGCGGTCGCTTTGGTGTTCTTGGGCGCGGAGGGCGCCGTGATGTCGGGCGCGGCGGTGGCGCAGGGATCCTTGGCGCCCTGCGTGACGGTCGCGCTCTTGACCGTCGAAACGCCTTGCTTGAGCTGGTAGTTGGCGCCGTTGTTGTTGTCCCAGGTGCCGTTGCCGTTGTTGAACGTCGCCTGCCAGGTGGTGGCGGTGCCCAGGTCGACGGTCTTCTTCACCCAGCCGGTACAGGCCGGCTCCATGCGGACGCCCGGGGCGGTCGTCCAGGAACCGCCGGCCGGCGCCCAATGCAGGTTGTACGCCGACCAGTTGAGAGTGGAGGTGTTGTAGTAGACCGTGGCGGCGTTGCCGGGCGCCGGATCGGTGTCCGTGCACGGGTCGCTGTGGGCCACGACGCCGTCCTTGACGGTGATCGTCCCGGTCCCCAACTGGTAGTTGTTCCCGCCGTTGTTGTCCCAGGTGCCGCTGCCGTTGTTGAACGTCGCCTGCCAGGTGGTCGCCGCCCCCAGGTCGACGGTCTTCTTCACCCAGCCGGTACAGGCCGCTTCCATGCCGACGCCCGGGACTGCGGTCCAGGAACCGCCCGTCGGCGCCCAATGCAGCTTGTACGCGGACCAGTTGGTGCTGGACGTGGAGTAGTAGACGGTGGCGGTGGAGGCGCTCGCGGCCCGGGCGGAGGTGGCGCCGCCGAGCGGCAGTCCGGGCAGGACGGTCGCCAGCAGGGCCGCCAGGAGGGCGAACACCAGGCCCGCCGATCGATGGCGCCCGAGGTGTCTGCGTCTGGGGGTGCGGCTCGGAACGGGACTCATGGGGGGCTCCTCGGGGCCGAAGCATTCAAACGACTTCAGAAAGTTGCTGAAACTTCTTGCATGCGCGGCAGGAGGTTACTTGCCCATGACAAGTCCGTAAAGGGTTCGGACACGGGTCAGGACATGGCTCCGCCCCGGTCGCGCGAACACGGCCGGGGCGGGCGCATCGGGACGGCGTCAGCCAAGGCCGGGTCGGCGCGAACGTCCGCAGCGGTGCGGGCAGGACGACCACGTTCGGCCCGGGTGACGCTGGCGCCGCCGTCGCAGGAGACCGCGAGGACGGGCGTGCCCGGGTCGGCCGCGGCGGCGCCGGGCGCGGCGGGGAAGCCGTAGCCGAGGCCGCCCGCGCCCTGCGCCGAGTGCATCACGCCCGGCCACGCCGACCGGGCCCAGCAGGCGAGGACCGTCCTGTCCCAGGAGGACGGGGCGTGTGGCGGCGGCGCCGCGCCTACCGCCGCCAACACCTGCTGCTACAGGGCGAGTTCCTGCCCGTCGATCCGTTCCCGCCCGGCGCCCGAACCGGACCGTATCGCCTGTTCTCCGCGTCCGGGTCGCCTGTTCTCCGCGTCCGGGTCGCCTGTTCTCCGCGTCCGGCGAGGCGCTCGCGCCAGTGCGCGAGGACGGCCGGGCCGGCGGGGCGCGTCGCCAGGGCATCGGCGCGAGGCCACGGGTCCGGCCGCCCTCACCCCGCTGCTCGACTCCCCCGCACTCGTCGAGGCGCTGCGCAACTGGCGCGCGGCGCACGGGAGTTGGGGCCGCACCGGGGTGGCGCCAGGCATCCACCGCAACACGGTGTGCCAGCGCATCGGCACGCGCGCGTCTGGTCGCCGCCGATCTCGACGACCCCGGTGTCCGGATGGAGCCGTGGTTCGCGCTGCGCCCTACGTCGTGCGCCCGGGTCAGCGCTGGAGTCCGGCCTTGCGTGCGGCGGAGTGCAGCGCCTTGAGCGCCAGGAGCAGGACGCCGATGTCGTCCAGGTAGATCGGGTCGGGCAGCAGGTCGACCGGGGAGATCGTGTAGACGACGGCCGCCCAGAACAGGGCCTTGTCGCGGACGGGGATGCCGGCGTCCATCAGAAGCTTGCGGGCACGGAACACGCGAACCAGCAGGATCACGGCGGCGACCAGCATGACGAGCGCGGCCACCCCGGCCAGCCATACCCAGGTGCTGTTGTCCATCGGTCCTCCCCCTGCTCGTCGTGCGGTGCGTCGGGTTCCACGGTAAGCGCCCGGTCGCGGCCCGCCGCGACGCACGCGAGGATGGAGGCCGGTTCGGGGCCTCCACCGGCCCCGGCACGGTCACGAACCCGAGGAGGACCCGGTCGTGCTCATCATCGTCGCGATGATCCTGGGAGCTTTCAGTGTGGCGTGCATAGGCGTGACGGCGCGGCAGGTCGCGGCGGACGACATCGCGATCGGCCCGCCGGCCGCCGCACTGCTCACGGCGTTCGCCTCGGCCGGGCTGATGCTGCTGTCCACGGCCCTGGGCCACTGACCCGGGGCGGGAACTACAGCACCGCGTCGCCGTCCTCGTCGACCAGGTGCACGGCGGCCTCCTCGGCCGACGCGGCGCCACCGTCGATGCCGACGTCCATGGCCAGCATGTCCTTCTCGGCGTCCTCGTGCGCGCCTTCGTCCTCCGCCACCAGGCGTCCCGACCGGGCCACGCCGACCTCGTCGTCGAGCGGTTCCCCGTCTCCGTCGCGCAGGTCGCCGACGCCGTCGTCACCGTCGCCGTCGTCGGACTCCAGGGCCTCCAGTTCCTCCAGCGCGGTGTCCGGGTTCTCCTCGGCGAGCCGTTCGTCGAGGCTCTCGCCGTGGTGCTGCTCGGCGGCGGTCGTGCCGGTGTGCTCCACGCCCAGCGGACGCTCGGGCGGCGACCACCCCTCGTCGTACGGGTCCACGCCACGGTCGTACAGGGTGTCCTCCACGTCGAGGATGCCTTCGTCCTCCCGCGCGTCCGGGTCGCCGGGCTGGTACACCTCGTCGCCCATGACCACGTCGTCGCTCCGCTCGGTCATCCTGCGCTCACCTCGTCTCCCTGGCCCCCGTATGCGTTCTACTCACTAGTTTGCGGCATTGATGCGGTTTGCGGGACGACGACGATCTGGACGTCGTCCTCGTAGACCACCTGCCCCGGATCGGCGGACGTGACCCGGTGACAGGCGACGTCGTGCGCGGAGAGGATCTCCAGGTAGCCCTCGACCCGGTCGATGAGATGGACCGCGGTCGGCTTGAACCAGGCCACGGCGCCGGGGTTGACCTCCGGGTCGTAGACCGACGCGTCCACGGTCGACGGGTCGGTGTACGCCGCGTCGAACCAGGCGTTGTTCTCGCGTCGGAACCGCTCCTGCTCCTCGGTGAGGCGCCCGCTGCGCCCGAGATTGTTGACCAGCCCGAACACGCCCTTGAAATGGCCGTGTTGGTCCGGGACCGCCGACTGGAAACGCACGTACTCGATCGCCATCGGGAGATCCTCGCACGCGTCGTCGCCCGGCCCGGCGGCGCCCTCGCGCGCGGGCGCGAGGATGCCCGGACCCGGCCGTTCTGTCCTGCCGGGGCCACCGCTTCGGGGACAGTGGCGTCCCTCGTCGGGGTGGGGGTACCCGCCGCGGCCTTACGTGATCTTGCCCGGGTGGCAGAAGTGTCATGACCGCTCCCCTCTCCTCCCGGAACGAGGTCGTCGCATGCGCCGCACCGGATTCCTGTCCCTGGCCGCCGCCGCTCCCCTGCTGTTCGCCTTCGCCCCCGCCGCCGAACCAGGCGCGGCGCTCAGCGTCACCGAGCCGGTCGCCGGCTCCGTGCACCAGGCACACGGCAGCCTCTTCGTCGCCTGGGACAACGCCACCGGCCAGGAGGTGGACATGTGGCTCGTGCGCGGGGAGGCGGCCCGGGTGGTGCAGCTCGCGTCGAAGCTCGGCGACGGGCCGACCGGCGAGACGGCGACCGTGCTGCCCGACGTCCCCGAGGGCCAGGGGTACGCCATCGAGCTGGTCAGCAAGGACGGCGCGACGCGGGCCTACAGCGGGTCGTTCACCGTGGGCCCGGCGGTGCGCTCCGTGCGGACCGGCCCCGCGCCTTCGTAGCGTCCCGCATCGGCGCGCGTCGGGCGTTGTGCGTACCTGGGCCGCTCAGCGCTCCCGCGGCCGCCGTCCGGTGGGAGAATCCCGGCGTGGACGGGGGGATCCTCGAGCGGGATCTCGAACTGGGGCGGCTGGCCGCCGCCGTGCGGGAGGCCGCGGGCGGTGCCGGTTCCGTGGTGCTCGTCTTCGGTGAGGCCGGCATCGGCAAGTCCAGTCTGGTGCGGGCGCTGCCCGGGGTGCTGCCGCCGGGGGCGCGGCTGCTGGTCGGCGAGTGCGACGACCTGGCGACCGGCCGCCCTCTGGGGCCGCTGCGGGATCTCGTCGGGAGCGTCGGCGCCGAGCTGGCGCGGGCGGTGCGCGACGCCGGGGACCGGCACCGGGTCTACGAGGCGCTGTACGCGGAACTGGCCGGGGCGCCGCACCCCGCGGTGCTCGTCGTGGAGGACGTGCACTGGGCGGACGAGGCATCCCTCGACGCGCTGCGCTATCTGGCCCGCCGCATCGAGCGGCTGCCGGCCGTGCTGGTCCTCACCTACCGTGACGACGAGGTGGACCGGGGACACCCGCTGCGCCAGCTGCTCGGGCAGGTCTCGGGCGCGGCCCGGGTGCACCGGCTGCGGCCCGCGCCGCTGTCCCGGGGCGCGGTCGCCGTGCTCAGCGCCGCCGCCGGGCTCGATCCGGCGCAGGTGTACGCGGCGACGTCGGGGCATCCGTTCTTCGTCGCCGAGGTCGTGGCCGCGGGCGGCACGGGCGAGGTGCCGCCGACGGTGGTCGACGCGGTGCTGGCGCGGCTGCGCCGCCTCGACGCCGTCACGCGGGACGCCCTTGAGCAGTTGGCCGTGGTGCCGTCCGCGGTGGAGCGGCGGCTGGTCGACGCGCTCCTGCCGGGCGGTGACGGGGCGCTCGCGGCGGCCGAGCAGGGCGGGTTCCTCGTGGTGGCGCCCGAGCGTGTGGCGTTCCGGCACGAGATCATCCGGCGGGCCCTCGCCGACTCGCTCCCCGCGGCCCGGCGCATCGCCCTGGACCGGGCGGTCCTGGCCGCGCTGATCGCGGCGCCGGACGCCGACCGCTCGCGGATCGTGCACCACGCGGCGGCGGCCGGGGACCGGGACGCGATCGCCCGGTACGGTCCCGACGCCGCACGGGACGCGGCCCGCGCGGGCGCGCACCGGGAGGCCGCCGCCCATCTGCGGCTCGTCCTGCGCGAACGGGCCCGCTACGGCCCGGAGCAACTCGCCGGTCTCCTTGAGCAGTTCGCGGTGGAGAGCTATACGGTGGCGGACTGGTCGGCCGCGGTCGCGGCGCAGACCGAGGCGGTGGGCCTGCGCCGCACGCTCGGCGATCTGCGGGCGCTCGGCGCCGATCTGCGCTGGCTGTCGCGCATGCATTGGTGGGCCGGGGACGCGGACGCGGCGCGGACGGCGGCCCGCGAAGCGCTCCAGGTCCTCGAACAGGCCGGGGACGACCGCCTGTTGGCGCTCGCCCTCAGCAACACCGCGCAGCTGCGGATGCTGTCGGACGCCTACGCGCAGGCCATCAGCTACGGGGAACGGGCCATCGGACTCGCTCGCCGGGCGGGCGACGCGGCGATCCTCTCGCACGCCCTGAACAACGTGGGCTCCGCCCGCTGGCGCTCCGGGGACCCGGCCGGGCAACGGCAGTTGGAGGAGAGCCTGGAGGTGGCGCTGGGTGCGGACGAGGCGGAGCACGCGTGCCGCGCCTACGCCAACATCATCTGGTTCCTCCTCGACCAGCTGCGCTTCGCCGAGGCCGACCGGTTCCTCGCCCCGGCCATGGACTTCGCCGACCGCGCCGAGCACCTCGGCTTCCTCACGTACTTCCATGTGGAGCTGGCGCTGCGGGAGTTCGCGGCCGGTGACTGGGCGGCGGCCGAGCGGTACGCGCTGCTCGGCGCGGACGGTTTCCCGCCCGCGCGCTGCCCCGCGCTCACCGTCCTCGCGCGGGTCCGCACCCGGCGCGGCGAGCCGGGCGGCGCCGAACTCCTCGACCAGGCCTGGGAGATCGCCCTCGGCACGCGCGAGCTCCAGCGCACGGCGCCGGTGGCCGCGGCCCGCGCGGAGGCCGCGTGGCTGCGCGGCGATCCCGCGGGGGTGATCGCCGCGGCCGAGTGGACGTACACGCAGGCCCGCCGCCTGTCGGCGGCGCCGCAGCGGGCGGAGCTCGGTTACTGGCTCGCCAAGGCGGGCCGGGCGCCCGCGCCGGACGACTCCTGCCATCCGTACGCTCTTCAGGCCGCCGGCCAGTGGGACAAGGCGGCGACGCTGTGGCAGCAGGCGGGCTGCCCGTACGAGCATGCCGCCGCGCTCGCCGAGAGCCCGGACCCGGCGGTCAAGCTGGGCGCGCTCGCTGTCCTGGACGAGCTGGGCGCGGCGCGGCTGTCCCGTCTGGTCAGGGCCGAGCTGCGGCGGCTGGGGGTGCGCCGGGTGCCGCGGGGCCCGTACGCGGCGAGCCGGCGCAACCCGGCAGGACTGACGGACCGTCAACTCCAGGTCGTACGGCTCCTGGTGGCGGGCCGCACCAACGCGGAGATCGCCGACCGCCTCGTCCTCTCGGTGCGGACGGTCGACAACCACGTCCGCGCGGTCCTGGAGAAGCTCGACGCGCCGACCCGGCGCGGGGCGGCCGAGCGGGCCCGGGCGCTCGGGCTCGCGCCGGACGGCGAAACGTAGGTATCCGCCGGACATGAGGTGGGTGACGGCCACGCATGCCGGGTGCGGCGCCACGGCCGTAGAACAGGGGGGACCCGTCCCAGGGCGGACCACACTCATGCTTCGGGGGATCCATGTCCAGCACGCCCGCACAGGCAGCACAGCGCGAACTCACCCGGTTCCAGGGCCGGTTGACCGGCCCGGACGATCCGGGTTACTCCGAGGCCCGCGCCGTCTACAACGCCATGATCGACCGCCGTCCCGCGCTCGTGGCGCACTGCACGGACGCGGACGACGTGGCGCTCGTCATCGGCTTCGCCCGCCGGCACGGCCTGCCGCTCGCGGTGCGCGGCGGCGGCCACCACGGCGCGGGCCTCGGCACCTGTGACGACGGGGTGGTCGCCGATCTGTCGGCGCTGCACTCCGTCTCGGTCGACGCGGCGGCCCGCACCGTCCGCGCCGGCGGCGGCACGACCTGGGGGCAGGTCGACGCGGCGACGCACGAACACGGCCTGGCCACACCCAGCGGCATCATCTCCACCACCGGAGTCGGCGGCCTCGCGCTCGGCGGCGGCCTCGGCCACCTCACCCGCCGCTGCGGCCTGACCGTCGACAACATCCTGGCCGCGGACGTCGTCCTCGCCGACGGCACCTTCGTGCGGGCGAGCGCCGACGAGAACACCGACCTGTACTGGGCCATCCGGGGCGGCGGCGGGAACTTCGGCGTCGTCACGTCCTTCACGTTCCGGCTGCACGAGGTGTCCACGGTGGTGGCCGGGCCGACGTTCTGGCCGGCCGAGCAGGGCGCCGAAGTCCTCGCCGCCTACCGGGAGTTCCTGCCGTCGGCGCCGCGCGACGTGAACGGCTTCTTCCTGTACGGCTCCGTCCCACCGGCCCCGCCGTTCCCGCAGGAACTGCATCTGCGCAAGGTGTGCGGGGTGGTGTGGTGCCACACGAGCGGTGACCCGGAGGCGGCGACCGGGGCGATGGCCCCGCTCCTCGACGCGCTGCCCGCGCCTCTTCTGCACGCGGTCGGGCCGATGCCGCACCCGGTGATGCAGTCGATGTTCGACGGGCTCTACCCGCCGGGCCACCAGTGGTACTGGCGCGCCGACTTCGTCAAGGACATCCCGGACGACGCGGTCGCCCTGCACGCCAAGTTCGGGCCGCAGTCCCCGTCGATGCAGTCGACGATGCATCTGTACCCGATCGACGGCGCCGCTCACGACGCACGCCCCGGCGACACCGCGTTCAGCTACCGCGACGCGCGCTGGGCGAGCGTGTACGCGGGCGTCGACCCGGACCCGGCGCGGGCCGACGTCGTCAAGCGGTGGACCGTCGACTACTTCGAGGCGCTGCACCCGTACTCGGCGGGCGGCGCGTACGTGAACATGATGATGGACGAGGGCCAGGAGCGGGTGCGGGCGAGCTATCGCGGCAACTACGCGCGCCTCGCCCGGGTGAAGGCGGCGCTCGATCCGGAGAACGTGTTCCGGCACAACCAGAACATCGAGCCGGACGCGACGGCCCGCTTCGAGGCCCGGCCCTGAGCTGAGCTGCCGGGCGGGGCCGCCGCCGGGGTCGTAGCGTGGCCGCATGTGCTGGAGCGCGACGGCGGACCTCGTGGCGGGCGGTGCGGTCGGCGCGGTGGGGGTCGCCTGTGTCGTACGGGCGGCCCGCACCCGTCCCCGGGCGCTGCTCCTGGCGGCGCTGCCCCTGCTGCTCGGCGCGCATCAGCTGATCGAGGCGCTGGTCTGGCACCGGGGCGGCGGCACCGGCGCGGCCACCCTGGCGTGGGCGGTGATCGCGCTGCCGGTGCTTCCGCTGTGGGTGCCGGTGGGGGTGCTGCTCGTGGCGCCCGCACCTGCCCGTGGGCGGCTCCTGTTCCCGCTCGCCTGCGGCGTGGTGACGGCCGCCGTCCTCGCGTACGCGCTGGCGACGACGACCGTCACGGCCGAGATCCGCGGCCACACGATGGGCTATGCGATCGGCCTGCCGCATGCCGCGTGGCTGATCGCCGGCTATCTGCCGGCGACGATCGGCTCGCTGCTGCTCTCCGGCGAGCGGGGCCTGTTGCTGCTCGGCGGCCTGGTCGCGGTCGGTGCGGCGGGGTGCGCGGCGTTGTGGCGCTGGGAGTTCGTCTCCACGTGGTGCGCCTGCGCCGCGCTGTGCTCGGTGGTGCTCTACGGCTGGCTGCGCGGGCAGCCCCGTAGGGCCGGCGCCTCGGTCAGTCGGTGATGGTCACGCAGGGCAGGCCGACGCTCTCCCCGCCGCGGAAGCCCTCGGCGCACAGCCGGGTGCCGGCGGGGAAGTGCCGCTGCGGGTAGGCCTGGTCGCGGTAGGTGCGGAACGCGGCGACGTCCTCGACCTTGGTGTGGGCGCTCCAGCCGTTCGTGGTCCACACGCGGGCGCTGATGGTGTGCGGCTGGTTGCCGTTGATGACGGAGACCTCGACGCGGCCGAGATAGGTGCCGGTGTCGTACGTCTCGATGCACACGGCGTTGTTGCACCACTTGCCGTCCGCCGCGGCGGGCGGTCCGGCCACGAGGACACAGCCGAGCGCGGCGGCCACCGCGCCGGCGCCGGAGACGATCTGCTTGAGGACGGCCCGCATGCGAACTCCCTGAACGTGCTGGTGGATCGGTCGGCGGACCAACGCCTCACAAGATCAGGAGTTACGCGGCGTCAGCTGAACGTGCGGCGGTAGGCCTGCGGGCTCACGCCCGTCGTGCGCTTGAACCGGTCGCGGAACGCGGTGGGCGAGCCGAAGCCGACCTGTCCGGCGATCCGCTCCACGGGGTGCGCGGTCGTCTCCAGCAGGTGCTGGGCCTGCCGGATGCGGGCACGGTGCAGCCACTGGAGCGGTGTGGTGCCGGTCTGTTCGCGGAAGCGGCGCATCAGTGTGCGCGTGCTGACGCCTTCGCGGGCGGCGATGTCGGCGAGGGAGAGGTCCTGGTCGAGGTTCTCCTGGAGCCAGGTGAGCAGCGGTTCGAAGGCCGAGCCCTGGGGCGTGGGCGCGTGGTCGTGCACGATGAACTGCGCCTGCCCGCCCTCGCGTTCGAGCGGCATGACGGAGAGCCGGGCGGTGTCGGCGGCGATCGCGGAACCGTAGTCGCCGCGGATCATGTGCAGGCACAGGTCGAGTCCGGCTGCGGCGCCCGCCGAGGTGAGGAACTGTCCGTTGTCGACGTACAGGACGTCCGGGTCGACCTTCACCTCCGGGTACGTGGCGGCCAGCAGGTCCGCGGCGATCCAGTGGGTGGTGGCGCGCAGACCGTCCAGGAGCCCGGTGGCGGCGAGCGGGAAGGCCCCTGTGCAGATCGACGCGATCCGGGTGCCGTCCGCGGCGGCGGCCCGCAGCGCGTCGCGCACGGCGGGGGCGAGGGGGGCGAGGGGCGTCGCCGTGCCGGGCACGATCACGGTGTCCGCGCCCTTGAGTCCCTCAAGACCCCGGTGCGCCTTGATGGTGAACGTCCCGGCGTCGGTCTCCGGCCGCTGCGCGCACACGCGGACCGTGTAGCCGGGCCGCCCGTCGGGCAGCCGGGCGCGGCCGAAGGCCTCGATCGGGGTGGCGAGGTCGAACGGGATCACCTGGTCGAGGGCGAGGACGGCGACGGTGTGCATGGCGAGAACCTACCTTGGCGCCTGGATCCCGCCACAGGGGGTCCTGCCGCAGGGCTCTCCCCGTGATGCTGCGGGAAGCGCAAAAGACGCGACACCGACCTGGCCGGAGCCCCTGTCGCTATCCCGTTGACAGTCGTCGCTAATGCCACTGGGAGGCGCCGTTTCCGCTGGTTAGCGTCGACGGCCATGACCAAGTTTCTGCTCTCTCTGCACGTCCTGGCCGCCGTCCTGACCGTCGGTCCGGTCACCGTCGCGGCGAGCATGTTCCCCCGGTTCCTGCGCCACGCGCTCGGTTCACCCGGCGACGGCCCGGCCCTCGCCTCGCTGAGCACCCTGCACCGGATCTGCCGCGTGTACGCGGGCATCGGCGTCGCCGTGCCCTTGTTCGGGTTCGCGACGGCGAGCAGCCTCGGTGTGCTCGGCAGCGCCTGGCTGATCGTCTCGATCGTGCTCACCACCGCCGCCGCGGCCGTTCTCGCGCTGTGGATCCTGCCGGCGCAGGAAACGGCGCTCGCCGGGGTGGAGGAGCGGGCCGAGGCGGTGGCCGACAGTCCGCTCCCCCGCCGGCTCGCCATGCTCACCGGCGTGTTCAACCTGCTGTGGGCCACGGTCACCGTACTGATGATCATCCGGCCCGGCTCCACGACGGGGGCGTGACGCGCCTCGCCGTGCGGGACGCCGGCCGGCCGCGGGTGTGCGGCGCCAGAAGCAGAAACGTACACTTTATGGGTATTTCGGGTGCTCGGAGTGCCCGGGACGGCGAGGTGACGTCATGGTCGGAACGGTCCGGCACCCCTCGGTTCTGCTGGCGGCGACCGCGCTGTGCGCGGGCGTCCTCGCCGCCGGCCCCGCGGTCGCCGACGACGGAGCGGATCCGTCCGCGCGGGAACTGGCCGACGACGCGCGGCAGGAGCTGCTCGACGCGCACTCCCTGCATCTGACCTTCACGAACCGCTCGGACGACACCAGCGACGCCCGGACACCGGCCGCGTTCGACCTGCGCCTCGACGAGGACGGGAACTGCGCCGGGTCGCTGCGCATGGGCACCGGCGGCGCGGACGGCGGCAGCGTCGAGCTCGTGAAGCGGGGCGACGAGGTGTGGATGAAGCCCGACGCGACGTTCTGGAAGACGCAGGTGCCCGGCGGCGCCGGCGATCTCGCGGCGCAGCTCTTCGGCGACCGGTACATGCACGGCACGACCGACGACCCGATGCTCGACGGCCTCGCGGAGACCTGTGACCTGGACGCGTTCCGCAAGCAGCTCGACAACGGCTCGGGGGCCGCGCAGGACCAGCTCACGAAGGGCGACGAGACGAAGGTGGCCGGCACCGATGTCGTCCCGCTGACCGGCCGCGACGACAAGAACACGATCACCCTCTACGTCACGGCCGACGATCCGCACCAGTTGGTGCGGGCGACCGAGAAGGGCCCCGACGAGAACATCACGATGACGCTCACCGACTACGACAAGCCGGTGCCGAGCAAGACGCCATCGGCGGACGAGTCGGTCGACATCTCGAAGCTCCACGACGTCGCCCCGGGCGGGCAGACGCCGCCGCAGGCCGAGCGGTCCTAACCGCCGCCCTTCGGGTAGCGCACGAAGAGGATTCCGTGGACCTCGCCGTGCGGGGCGCCGTAGAGGTGCGGGGCGTCGGCCGGCCAGTGGGCGTGGCCGCCGGGGGTGACGGTCTGCGGCGCGTCCGGGAGGCCGACGACGGCGGTGCCGGACAGGACCATCAGGCTCTCCGTGGTGCGCGGGACGTGCGCCGCGGACTCCTGGGTCGCGCCATCGGCGATGGTGACCCGGAAGACGTCGGTGGCGGCGTCGGCGTCCTCGTACCGTTCGAGGAGGACCGCGGTGACGGCGCTGCCGGAGACCCCGCCCGCCCCCTCGGCGACGCCGGGCGGCGGGTCGTCGAGGACGGCGCTCAGCGGGACGCCGAGCGCCGTGGTCAGTGCGTAGAGGGTCTCCAGGGTCGGATTGCGGGCGCCGCTCTCCAGCTCCGAGAGGGTGCCCTTGCCGACGCCTGAGCGGCGGGACAGCTCGGACAGCGACAGGTCACGGCCCTGGCGCAGCGCCTTGAGCCTGCGTCCCACCTCGTCGTTGAGGCCCATTGCCCGGTTCCCCTCGGTCGGCGGCTGGTTGACGGGGCGTCGCCCGCGTCCCTAGTGTTCCATAAACAGAACGTTCCATAAACAGAACGTGCCGCATACGAAACACCCTGGCCGACCTCGGCCTCGGCCTCGGCTGCCCGGAAGTGATGCCTCATGTCCTCCCCCGCGTCCCCGCTCGCCCGCATCCGCGCGCTGGCTCCGCCCTCGGCCGTGGCGGCCGGGCTGATCGCCGTCACGGTGGGCGTGACGAGTTCCGCGGCGCTCGTCTTCACGGCTGCGCGGGCCGCGGGCGCGGACGCGCGGGAGATCTCGTCGTGGATGCTGGCGCTCGGCGTGGGCCTCGCCGTGACCTGCGCGGGCCTCTCGCTGCGCTTCCGGGCACCGGTCGTGACGGCCTGGTCGACGCCGGGTGCGGCGCTGCTCGCGACGAGTCTCAGCGGTGTCCCGATGGGCAAGGCGATCGGGGCGTTCGTCTTCAGCGCCGTACTGATCCTGGTGAGCGGCCTTACGGGGTGGTTCGCGCGGGTCATGGACCGGATTCCGGTGCCGCTGGCGGCGGCGCTGCTCGGCGGGGTGCTGCTGCGGTTCGGCACGGGCCTGTTCGCGCAGATGCACGGCAGCTTCGCCATCGCCTTCCCCGTCTTCGCGCTCTACCTGCTGGCGCGCCGGCTCCTCCCCCGCTACGCGGTCCTGGTCGCGCTGGCCGGTGGCGTCCTCGCCTCGGTCGTCGCGGGCGGCTGGCATCTCGACCGGGTCCAACTCGCCTGGGCGCAGCCGGTGTTCACGGCACCGGAGTTCGACTGGAAGGTGCTCGTCAGTGTCGGGGTGCCGCTGTTCGTCGTGACGATGGCGTCGCAGAACCTGCCGGGTGTCGCCGTGCTGCGCGGTTCGGGGTACGAGGTTCCGGTCTCGCCGCTGCTCACCTGGACGGGGGCGGTGCAGGCGGTGCTCGCTCCCTTCGGCGCGTTCGGCATCAACCTGGCCGCGATCACGGCGGCGATCTGTACGGGTGAGGAGGCGCATCCGGAGCGCGGGCGGCGCTACCTCGCGGCGGTGTGGGCCGGCGTGTTCTACCTGTGCATGGGGCTGCTCGGAGCCACCGTCGCCTCGCTGCTCACGGCGATGCCGCAGGCCCTCGTGCTCGCCGTGGCCGGCGTCGGCCTGCTCGCCACGATCGAGGCATCGCTGACCTCGGCCCTGTCCGACCCGCGCTCCCGCGAGGCGGCGGTCGTCACGTTCCTCGCGACGGCGTCCGGCGTGACGCTGCTGGGCATCGGCTCGGCGTTCTGGGGGCTGCTCGCGGGGGTCCTGACCAGCGCGGTGTCGTCTCTCGGGCGGCGTCGGGGTACTGCGGGCGGCCAGGATGTCGGGGCGTCGGGTCCGGTGGAGGCGCGCAGCGGCGCGTGAGACGCGCAGCCGCCTCCCGAGCAGCGCAGAACCACTGCGGACCGCCAGGACAGCGCGGCACCGGACCAGGCCGCAGCACCCAGCGGCCCGCAGGACACGGTGCCGCCTCCCCAGCAGCGCAGAACCACTGCGGACCGCCAGGACAGCGCGGCACCGGACGAGACAGCAGCACCCAGCGGCCCGCAGGACACGGTGCCGCCTCCCCAGCAGCGCAGAACCACCGCGGACCGCAACAACAGCGCGGCACCGGACGAAACAGCAGCACCCAGCGGCCCGCAGGACGCGCTGCCGCCTCCCCAGCAGCGCAGAACCACTGCGGACCGCCAGGACAGCGCGGCACCGGACCAGGCCGCAGCACGCAGCGGCGCGGCACGCGGTGCCATGGCTCCGCCGGCGGCAGGGCCACTGAACTGCGGCCCGCCAGGACAAGGCCGCGGCCCGTACCAAGACGCGCAACGCGACGCCGCCTTCCGAACGGCAGAGGGGCACCGCGGGCCCTCAGGACCTCGCGGCGCCGGACGATGCCGCGGCCCGTACCCGAGCCCAGGACGCTGAAAGCACGGCGCCGGACGCGGTGTCTGCGTCAGCACATGCCCGCGAACCTCCCCGCCACCACCGACCACGCCGCGATCGCCGCCGGCTCGGCCGCCAGCGCGCGGGCGTGCAGGGCGTCACGGTCCACGCCGAGTGCCGCAAGGCCCGCGCTGTCCCACCCGGCGATCCGGTCCGCGTCCGCCTCCGGGTGGAACTGGACGCCCCAGGCCCGGTCGCCGATCCGGAAGGCCTGGTGCGGGCACGCCTCGCTGGACGCCAACCAGGCCGCGCCCGGCGGGAGTTCGGTGATGGCGTCGACATGGCGCTCGATCGCGGGGACGGTCTCCCCCAGGCCGTGCAGCAGCGCGTCCCATCCGGCCTCGGGGCGCAGGGTGATCGGCGTGCTGCCGTACTCGGGCCGCCCGTGCCGGGCCCGCACCGTGCCGCCCGCGACCTGGGCGAGCAGCTGCCCGCCGAGGCAGATGCCCAGGAACGGGGTGCCGGACGCGAGCGCCTCGCGGGTGAGCCTGCGGGTCGACGGGAGCCACGGGGCGCGCTCGTCGTCGTCCGGGAGATAGCCGCCGCCCAGGACCAGCAGCGCACGGCCGTCGAGGGAGTCGGGCAGGGCCTCACCGTCGTAGGGGCGGAGCACGTGCACGTCGCGTCCGGCCTCGCGCAGCCAGTCGCCGAAACGGCCGGGTCCGCCGCCGGGCGTGTGCTGCACGGCGAGCACCGTGCCGGGTCCGCTCGTCTCCGCCGCCATACCCCGCCTCAACTCCCCTGGGCCCGCCGGGACATCGCCCGGGCGTGATCACCGCAGCAGATCAGGGCGCGGCGCACCCCGTCAACGCCCCCGCGTCCCCCGTACCCTGTCCGGCATGTCCGAGCCCTCCACCGTCGCGGCACGCAGCACCGGCCACCCGGCCAGGGGTGAGCGCCGCCTGAGCGGTCAGCTGACGGAAGTCACCCTCGACGGCGGGCGCGTGGTGATCGTGAAGCGCGCCGCCGAGCCGGACGCGGTGCGCGCGGAAGCGGCCGGTCTGCGCTGGCTCGCGGCCGCGCGCACGGTCGCCGTGCCCGTGGTGCACGGCGACGACCCGCACTGGCTGGTCATCGACCGGGTCCCGGACGGACGGCCGAGCGCCGAGGGTGCGCTCCGGTTCGGCCGGGAGCTGGCCGCGTTGCACGCGACGGGCGCGCCCGCGTTCGGCTCCCCTCCCCCCGGCGGGCCGAAGGACGCGTACATCGGTCTCGCCCCCATGCGCAATGTCCCGGGCGACGACTGGCCGCGGTGGTACGCCGAGCACCGCGTGCTCCCGTATCTTCGGCGCGCCGTCGACGACGGGACCGTGGACCGCGCGGAGGCTCAACTCGTCGAGAGGGTCTGCGAGTCGCTGCCCGAGCTCGCCGGGCCCGCCGAGCCCCCCGCCCGACTCCACGGCGACCTGTGGAACGGCAACGTGCTCTGGGACCACGACGGCCGCGCCTGGCTCATCGACCCGGCCGCGCACGGCGGGCACCGCGAGACCGACCTGGCGATGCTGCACCTGTTCGGCGCCCCGCACCTGGAGCGGATCGTCGAGGGCTACGAGCAGCGCACGCCCCTCGCCGCCGGCTGGCGCGAGCGCATCGCCCTCCACCAGCTCTTCCCTCTCCTGGTGCACACCGTCCTCTTCGGTCGCGGCTACGCAGAACAGGCCGTGTCCGCCGCCCGCTCCCAACTGGCGTGAAGACTCTATGAACTGACGGCCTGTCAGGTTACGCTCCGGCGCATGACTTCCACGGTGGTCTGGGGCACGGGGAACGTGGGGCGCGCGGCGATCCGGGCCGTCGACGCCCACCCCGCGCTGGAACTGTCCGGCGTGCTCGTCCACGAGCCCGCCAAGCACGGCCGCGACGCGGGCGACCTCGCGGGGATCGGCCACACCCTCGGCGTCAGCGCGACGACCGACGTCGACGCGGTGCTCGCCGCCCGGCCGGGCGCCGTCGTCTACGCGGCCTCCGGCGATCTGCGCCCCGACGAGGCCCTCGACGACGTCTGCCGCGCCCTGCGCGCCGGGGCCGTCGTGGTCACCCCGGCGCTCTACCCGCTGTACGACCCGCGCAGCGCGCCGCCCGAGTTCACCGACCCGGTGCGCGCGGCGATCGCCGAGGGCGGCGGTTCGCTGTTCGTCTCCGGCGTCGACCCGGGCTGGGCCAACGACGTGCTGCCGCTGCTCGTCAGCGGGCTCGGCTCCCGGGTCGACGTGGTGCGCTGCCAGGAGATCTTCGACTACTCGACGTACGACCAGGAGGACTCGGTCCGTCACCTGGTCGGCATGGGGCACCCCATGGAGTACGAGCCGCTGATGCTCGCCGAGTCGGTGCCGACGATGGTGTGGGGAGGCCAGCTGCGGCTCATGGCCCGCGCGCTCGGCGTCGAACTCGACGAGATCCGGGAGACGTTGGAGCGCCGGGCACTGGAGAGCGACGTGTCGACGGCGGCCATGGGCGACTTCGCGGCGGGCACCCAGGGTGCCGTCCGCTTCGAGGTGCAGGGCGTCGTCGCCGGTGAGGCCCGCATCGTCGTCGAGCACGTCACCCGCATCCATCCGTCCTGCGCGCCGGACTGGCCCACCCCGCCCGGCGGCGGCGCCGGCGCCCACCGTGTCGTCATCGAGGGCCGCCCCCGTATCGAGGTCACCGTCCAGGCCACCGACGAGGACGGTAACCACGCGGCGGGCGGCAACGCGACGGCGGTCGGCCGGCTCGTCGGCGCCGTCGAGTGGCTGGTGGCGGCGGAGCCCGGACTCTACGACGCGCTCGATGTGCCCCTGCTCCCCGCGACCGGCCGCCTCGGAAGGAAACAGGCATGAGTGCTCTGCGGATCGACATCCCCGAGGGCGAGGAGCCCATTCCGTACGTGTGGGGCACGATGGTGCCCGGGATCGGCCCCGTGGCCGCGCAGTTCTCGATGGCGGTGTACGACCGTTCGACGCTGGGGCTGCGGGAGTTCGAGGCGGCGCGACTGCGGATCGCCCAGATCAACGGATGCCTGTTCTGCCTGGACTGGCGCACCGAGCGGGACGGCGCGAAGGTCGAGGAGTCCTTCGCCGGGGCCGTCGAACAGTGGCGGACGACGGACGCCTTCGACGAGCGGACCCGGCTCGCCGCCGAGTACGCGGAGCGGTACGCGCTCGACCACCACGGGCTCGACGACGCCTTCTGGGAGCGGATGACCGCGCGCTACAGCCAGGCGGAGATCGTGGAACTGAGCATGGCGATCGGCTCCTGGCTGGCGTTCGGACGGCTCAACCACGTCCTCGGTCTCGACGCCGTGTGCGTCCTGCCCAAGTCCTGAACACCCCTCACGCCCTCAGGACTTGGGCAGGCACCTTCCTCACCGCGCCGGAGCCGTCACAGGTCGGCGGCGACGATCCGCGCGATGTTCCGCTCGGCGAGCGCCGTGATGGTGACGAACGGGTTGACGCTGGTGTTGCCCGGGATCAGCGCACCGTCGATCACGTAGAGCCCTGAATACCCGTGCAGCCGCCCGTAGTTGTCGGTCGCCTTGTTCAACACGGCGCCGCCCAGCGGGTGGTAGGTCAGATGGTCGCCCCAGATCTTGTACGTGCCGAACAGATCGGTGCGGTAGATGGTCCCCTCCTTCGCGTTGATCTTGTCGAAGATGGTCTTGGCCGCGGTGATGGCGGGCTGCTTCCACGCGGTCTGCCAGTCCAGGTCGACCCCGCCGGTCGCCGGGTTGTACGTGAACCGGCCGCGGTTGGGGTTCTTCGTGATGGACAGGTAGAACGACGCGTACGTCTCGATGCCCGTCGGCAGTGGTGCCACCTCGGCGAACGCGCCGCCCGCGGCCCAGTTGTCGATGCCGCCGGTGGGGATCGACGCCTGGAGCGCGCCGGTCGGGTCCCACAGATGGTTCGCCCGGCCGCACATGACGTTGCCGTTGTCGCCCCAGCCCTGGCCGATCTCGGAGTTCAGCGCGGGCAGCCGGCCGGTGGCCTTGAGACGGGTCAGGAGCTTGCTGGTGCCGACGCTGCCCGCGGCGAGGAAGACACGGTCGGCGGTGACCTCCTTGGTCGCGATGACCGCGCCCACGGTGTCCAGTTGCTCGATGCGTACGGTGTAGCCGCCGCCGGAGGCGGGGACGATGTCCGTCACCTTGTGCAGGGCGGAGATGGAGACCCGCCCCGTGGCCCTGGCGCGCTGGAGGTAGGTCTTCTGCAGCGTCTTCTTGCCGTAGTTGTTGCCGTAGAGGATCTCCCCGGCGAGGGCCGACTTGGGGACGGTGCCGGCCGCCTCCTGCTCCATGTAGTCCCAGTCGTAGACGTCGGGTACGAACACGAAGGGGAACCCGGAGCGCTGCGCGTGCTTGCGGCCGACGCGCGCGTACTGGTAGCAGGCGGCCGACTCGAACCAGTCCGGGTCGATGGTGGCGACGCCGAGTCCCGCGTTGGCCCGCGGGTAGTAGGTGCCGTACATCTCGGCGGGGTCGACGGACGGCAGGATCGCGGCGAAGTTCTCCTGCCGGGGCGTGACGGCCATGCCGCCGTTGACGAGGGAGCCGCCACCGACGCCGCGGCCCTGGTACACGATGATCCCGGCGAACTCCTCGGCGTCGAGGATGCCGGTGTAGCGGGGCACGTCCTTGTCGATGGGGAAGCCGAGGAAGTTGCTCAGCGGTTGCCTGGTTCTGGTGCGCAGCCAGAAGGATCTGTAGTCGGGACTGGTCGTGTTCGCGAAGATCTTGCCGTCGCTGCCGGGGGTGTCCCAGGCCATGCCCATCTCGACCATCTGGACGTCGACCCCGGCCTCGGCCAGGCGCAGCGCGGCGACGGAGCCGCCGTAGCCGGTGCCGACGACGAGGGCGGGCAGGTGCGCGCCGTCGGCGACGGACGCGGTGCGGGGTTCGGGCGCGGCGGCGGCAGCGGCGCGGCCACTGAGCGCCATGGCCGTGGCCGTACCGAGAAGAGAACTCGTTCCTGCGAGGAAGCCGCGGCGGGAGATTCCGTTACGCGCGACTTCAGGGCGTGTTACGTCGGTCATTCTGGTTCCTCACTCTCGACGGAATGGGAACGAGTTCTACTGTTGATCGCGAATCAAGTGAATGCATACCGATTGGTAATGTGCGTCCGTTTCACGCCAACTTCTGCCGATCTTGTGCACCACGTTGATCATGACGGCGCGCGGGTGGCGGCGACCGCGGCACATGCGCCTCAAGTCCCTCAGGGACCTCAGGAACCTCAAGCCCGTCGTCCCCCTCGCGCCGGCCGTGAGCTGGAGCGTACGGGTCAGCTTGAGGCCACGCCCGTACGCGGCGCACGGGGGTGACGAGTGCGGCGGCGGCGCGCCACCCGTACGGCAGCGCCCGGATGTCCCGCCCGGTCAGCGCACCCGGGCCACCCCGCCGTAGATCCCGCTCGGCTCCTGCTCGGGGGCGGGCTCCTCGCGGTACCACTCGGTCGCCGTCACCAGGCCGGGCTCCACCAGGTCGAGGCCGTCGAAGAAGCGGGCCACCTCGGCGCGGCTGCGGAAGCCGAGCTTGATGCCGCCCTTCGCGTACTCGGCGGTGACCTGGTCCGACAGCTCCGGGAAGATGTCCGAGGAGGCGTGCGAGAGGACCAGGTGGCTGCCCGAGGGCAGGGCGGAGACCAGCTCGGCGACGATCTCGTACGGCTTCTGCTCGTCCGGCAGGAAGTGCATCAGCGCGATCAGGGAGAGCGCGAGGGGGCGGTCGAAGTCCAGGACGGTGCGGGCGTGGTCGATGATCGTGCCCGGTTCGCGGACGTCGGCCTGGATGTAGTCCGTGGTGCCCTCGGGGGTGCTGACCAGGAGCGCCTCCGCGTGCCGCAGCACGATCGGGTCGTTGTCGGTGTAGACGACGCGGGCCGACGGCAGGACGCCCTGCACGATCTGGTGCAGGTTGGGCGCGGTGGGGATGCCGGTGCCGATGTCGAGGAACTGGTCGACGCCCTGTCCGGCGAGCCAGCGGGTGGCCCGCTGCATGAACGCCCGGTTCTGCCGGGCCCCGTCCCGCGCCTCGGGCGGCAGCTGCGCGCCGACCGCCTCGTCGACGGGGTAGTTGTCCTTGCCGCCGAGCAGCCAGTCGTAGACCCGCGCGGGGTGCGCCTGACTGGTGTCGATACGGGGCCGGGGGGCGGATGCCGTCATGGGCGGGCTCCATCGTCGCGAGGGCGGATCAGGGGGTGATCTGCATGCAGTCTGCCATGTCAACTGCCGGTGTTGATCAGGGCGTTGAGGGGTCACGGGCGGTGCGCCGTCGGCGACGTAGGGTGGCCGCGCTACCCGATGACCGCAATGATCGACCGCATCGCAGAAAGGGGCCGCCGTGCGCGCCTGGCAGAGCGATCTCGGACTCGAACCGCACGGTGAGGGTGGCTACTTCCGCCGCGTCTACACCTCCGCGGCCACCCTCGATACGGCGCACGGGCCCCGCCCGTCGGCGTCGTCGATCTACTACCTGCTCGACGAGCGGCAGCCGCGCGGTCTGCTGCACCGCAATCGCAGCGACATCCTGCACTTCCTGATCGACGGCGGCCCGCTGGAGTACGTCACGGTCGATCCGGCGGGGACGCTCACGCGCACGCTGCTCGGTCCGGACGACGAGCGGTTCCTGCTGGTGCCCGGCGGCTGGTGGAAGGCGTCGCATCTGGTCGGTGGCGCCCGGCACGGCCTGGTGGCGGAGGTCGTCACGCCCGGGTTCGACTACGCGGACCACGCGTTCGCACCCCCGGAGATCCTGGCCCGGTTCCCGCACCTGGCCGACGATCTGCGGGAGTTCGTCCCGCGGTAGGCCCGAGCGCGAGGGAAACCCTCAGCCCAGCGTGCGCACCGGGCTCCCCGCCAGATACGCCTCGATGTCCTCGACCGCGCCCTGGAAGTAGCCCTCGTAGTTGCGCCGCGTGACATAGCCGAGGTGCGGCAGGCCGAGGAAGTTCGGGGCGGTGCGCAACGGGTGGTCGAGCGGCAGCGGCTCGGTGTCGAAGACGTCGCTGCCCGCGCCCGCGATCCAGCCCGCGCGCAACGCCTCGACCAGTGCGTCCTGGTCGACGATCGCGGCGCGTGAGGTGTTCACGAGGTACGCGGTGCGGCGCATCCGCCGCAGCTCGGCGGCGCCGACGAGGCCACGGGTGCGCTCACTGAGGACGAGGTGCACGGAGACGAAGTCACTGGTCTCCAGGAGTTCCTCCTTGGAGGCGGCGAGGGTCGCCCCGGCCGCGGCGGCGCGCTCCGCGTCGAGGTTCTGGCTCCAGGCGGCGACGTCCATGCCGAAGGCCGCGCCGACGCGTGCCACGCGCGTGCCGATCTTGCCGAGGCCCAGCAGCCCGAGGCGGCGGCCGGCCAGATCGGCCCCGAGCGTGCTCTGCCAGGGGCCGCCGGTGCGCAGGTTCACGTTCTCGGGGACGACGCCGCGGGCGAGGCCGAGCAGGAGCGCCCAGGTGAGCTCGGCCGGTGGCGCGGAGTCACTGGGGGTGCCACAGACCGTGACGTCGTGGGCGGCAGCGGCGGCCAGGTCGATGGCGGCGTTGCGCAGGCCGGAGGTGACGAGCAGGCCCAGCTTCGGCAGCCGGGCGAACAGCTCGGCGGGGAACGGGGTCCGCTCCCGCATCACGACGACGATCTCGCAGTCCCCGATCTCGGCGACGAGGTCGTCGTGCGCGGCGATGTGCCGGTCGACGAACCGGACGTCCACGCGCCCCGACAGCCGCTCCCAGTCCGCCATCCGGCGGGCGACGCCCTGATAGTCGTCGAGTACGGCGCAACGCAGCGTGGTCACCCCTGCCCCCTTCGCTCGGTGATCGAATTCCTGCCGCGACCCTAGTACGGGGCTTACCCGGCCGATCCTGGGTACCCGCGCCGAGCAGGAAAGGCCACGTCACGCCCCGATCCCGTACTGGAGGTGGTCTCCGTGCCCAGGGCACAGATCAAGGACGAGAAGACGTACCAGGCGCTGCGCCGGGAGGGCGCGAGCAAGGAGAAGGCGGCCCGGATCGCGAACGACGCGGCCGGTTCGTCACGCTCCGCGACCGGCCGCAAGGGAGGGAAGGCGGGCGCCTACGAGGACCGCACGAAGGAGGACCTGTACCGCGAGGCCAAGAAGGTCGGCATCGACGGCCGCTCGCAGATGACCAAGGACGAGCTCATCAAGGCCCTGCGCAACCACTGATTCCCGTACGTCACAGAGGGCCCCCGGCGTCGAACGCCGGGGGCCCTTCGTCGCGCCCGGTGTCCAACTTCCCTTACCCCTCGCCGAGTTGGTCCGGACGTATGCCTTGACGCCCCTTCCGAACGTCTCTTAAATCAACTCTTGAAGTCGACGCACCACGCGCACCTCCTTTGTCTTCACTTTCTGGCGCGCCCGAGACAGGCGCGATCCCCCTACCCGAAGTGACGTGATGCTCCATGCGTATGCGTTCCTCGCTCCGCCGCCGACTGCCGCTGGCCGCGGCCGCGCTGCTGTGCTGCGGCACCGCGTTCGTCCCCACGGCGAACGCCGCGGGCACCGGCGACGCGTCGGCGACCGCCGTCACCTTCTCCGACGACTTCGACGGGCCCGCGGGCTCGGCGGTCGACGGGTCGAAGTGGCAGATCGAGACCGGCGACAACGTCAACAACCACGAGCGGCAGTACTACACGTCGGGCGCGAAGAACGCGGCGCTCGACGGCCAGGGCCATCTGGTGATCACCGCACGGAAGGAGAACCCGGCCAACTACCAGTGCTGGTACGGCACATGTCAGTACACCTCGGCCCGCCTGAACACGTCGGGGAAGTTCTCGACGACGCACGGGCACGTCGAGGCACGGATGAAGATCCCGCGCGGGCAGGGCATGTGGCCCGCGTTCTGGATGCTCGGCGACGACATCGGGTCGGTGGGCTGGCCGAGCTCCGGCGAGATCGACGTGATGGAGAACGTGGGCTTCGAGCCGTCGACGGTCCACGGCACGATCCACGGGCCCGGCTACTCGGGCTCGGGCGGCATCGGCGCGGCGTACTCGCTGCCGGGCGGCCGGGCGTTCGCGGACGACTTCCACACGTTCGCGGTGGACTGGTCGCCGAACTCCATCAGATGGTCGGTGGACGGCACGGTCTTCCAGACCCGGACACCGGCCGACGTCGGCGGCAATCAGTGGGTGTTCGAGAAGCCGTTCTTCCTGATACTCAACCTGGCCGTGGGCGGCTACTGGCCCGGTGACCCCGACGGCAGCACGCAGTTCCCTCAGCAACTGGTCGTCGACTACGTGCGGGTGAGCAGCTAGGCGGTGGGCGGGAGGGGCCGGGCCGGCCCCTCCCGCCTTCCGGTCAGGCGGAGACGCGGCACTCCGGGTGGCCCCAGCCGTCGGGGTTCTTGGCGATGTCCTCACCGGCGGCGTACGAGCGGCCGCAGCGGCAGCGGCCCGGGAACTTCGCCTTGAGCGTGCGCGAGGACGAGCCGGAGGACGCGCTCTTCTTCTTGGCCGGGCTCTTGGCGCGGGCGGGCGCCGCGGACGACGGGGACGAGGGCGGCGGCTCCGGGGAGCCGAGCGCGCTGCTCGCCGGTTCCTGCACGATCGCGGCGCGGCTCGCGGCGCGGTCGGCGAAGTCGTTGAGCGGGTCGCCGTCGACCTGGTGCGCCGGCACGTACTTGAACTCGACCTCGCGTCCTTCGAGGAGCGCGTCGATGCGGGCGACCAGTTCCTGGTTGGCGACGGGCTTGCCCGAGGCCGTCTTCCAGCCCTTGCGCTTCCAGCCGGGCAGCCAGGTGGTGACCGCCTTCATCGCGTACTGGGAGTCCATCCGGACCTCGAGCGGCACGGCCGGGTCGAGGGTGCTCAACAGCCGCTCCAGTGCGGTGAGTTCGGCGACGTTGTTGGTCGCCGTGCCGAGCGCGCCGGCCTCCCACTGGACGGGCTTCTCGTCGCCGTCGGCGACGACCCACGCCCAGCCCGCGGGGCCGGGGTTTCCTTTCGACGCGCCGTCACACGCGGCGATCACACGTTCTGCCATGCCCCGATCATGCCAGGGTCGGCCCCCGAACGAAGATTGCTGACGTGTCCACGACCACCTCGACCAGTGGCGCGGGACACCTCAGTCGGTCAAGTCCACGCGTACGGTCAGAAGTTCGGTGCCGAAGGCGCGCACGGCGGCGCTGTTGTACCGGGGCAGGGCCTTGAGGCGGGCGCGCGTCGTCGTCGGGCAACAGATGGGCGGTGCCGTGGTGCCAGCGGCCGCGGATCCGGACGCGGACCTTCGGGTCGGCCTGGATGTTGCGCACGTACTGCGACTTCAGACCGAACTCGGAGACGAGCCAGAACGCGTCCGCGACGCGCCGCCCGCCGACCGGGGTGCGCCGGGCGAGGCCGGAGGTGCGCCCCGTGGTCTCCAGGAGCACCTGCCCGGGCAGCCGCCGCGACAGCGGGTTCACGACCTGCCGCTGGAACGCGGTGACGACCCGGTGCTTGATCTCGTGTGCGCGCGACATGCCCGCACTGTAGTCGCCGTCTTCGGGGCAGAAGGAAGCCCCGGCCGTGACGGGGGACCACGGCCGGGGCGGCTGAGAGGTGGGCACGGATGGCGGTCGCCTCTCGGCGGGGGGCTCCGCAGGGCTTCAGCCGAACGATCTTCCCTGCGGGCGATAGGTAGGGCCCGGGGACACTGTTCCATCCGTGTCCACGGTGGGTTCAACGGGCGAGGGGGCAGGGATGTTCCCGGCGCCCACGGAGCGGCCCGTGAGGTACGTCACGGGCCGCCGCGGACCCGGCGATCGCCCTGCTCGTAAGGTGTCGCCGGTGAACCGCGCTCCCCACCGCCTCCTGGCCTGCACGCTCGGCCTGACCGCTGTCTTGCTCTCCGCCTGCTCGTCGTCGACCTCGGGCGACGCACCGCCTCCCGTGGTGCGGCCGGCCGCCGACGCGGCCTTCGACTACCAGATCGGCGGCCCCTACCGGCCGCCGTCGGGGGTGCGGGCCGTGGCCAGGGACCGGGGCGCGGCGCCCGCCCGCGGGCTCTACAACGTCTGCTACGTCAACGCGTTCCAGGCCCAGCCGGACGCGCTGAGCCGGTGGCGGCGCGAGCATCCTGATCTGCTGCTGCGGGACACGGCCGGCCACCTCGTGATCGACGAGGACTGGGACGAGGCGCTGTTCGACATCTCGACGGCGGACAAGCGGAAGCGTCTCGCGGAGCTCGTCGGGCGCTGGATCGACGGCTGCGCGGACGACGGCTACCAGGCGGTGGAGCCCGACAACCTCGACTCGTACACCCGCGCGAAGGGCCTCCTCGACGCGGCGGACGCGGTCGCCTTCGCCCGGCTCGTCGCCGAGCGGGCGCACGCCGCGGGCCTGGCCGTCGGGCAGAAGAACGCCGCCGAACTCCTGCCGCGCCACGCCACCGTGGGCTTCGACTTCGCCGTGGCCGAGGAGTGCGCGCGCTACGACGAGTGCGGGACGTACGCCAAGGCCTACGACGACCGGGTCTTCGTCATCGAATACCGCACCGCCGACTTCACCCGGGCCTGCCGCACCTGGGGAGACCGGCTCTCGATCGTGCTGCGGGACCTGGACGTACGGCCCGCCGGCACGAAGGGCTATGTGCGGCGGGCCTGTTGAGCCCTGTGCTCACAGAGCGGCCGAGGCCTCGCCGAGGGCGTCCATGCGGCGCCGGATCGCCTCGGCCGCGCCGGGGCGGCGGCCCGGCACCCGGTGGCGCAGGGCGGTGAGCGCGGCGGCGTGGGCGCGGGCCGCGACCGGGTCGGCGACCTGTTCCCACTGGTGGTGGGCGCGGTCGACGGCGGCCTCGACGTCCTCGTCCGCGGCGCCCTCGCCGCGCGCGAGCCGCGCCTCGGCGGCCGCGGCCCAGAGCGTGAAGCTGCGCGCCGGGTCCCGGGCGAGCCGGGCGAGGTCGGCCCGGACCTCCAGCCAGTGGATGGCCTGCGGTGATCCGGCGCCGTGCGTGCGCAGCGCCTCGCTCTCCCACAGTGTGGCGATGGCGGCGGCCTCCCCGTGCCGGCCCGCGTGGGCGGCGGCCAGCAGCGCGGGGTGCGGGTCGCCGTCAGGGGCAGGCGCGGGCGCCTGTGCAGGAACCGGGACCGGGGCCGGGACCGGCGCCGCGAACGAGGTGTCCAGGGCCAGGAAGAGCGCGTCGGCGGGGCCCGAGCGCGCGG
Source organism: Streptomyces sp. NPDC052225 (assembly GCF_040679615.1). Lineage (NCBI taxonomy): Bacteria > Bacillati > Actinomycetota > Actinomycetes > Kitasatosporales > Streptomycetaceae > Streptomyces > Streptomyces sp. NPDC052225. The sequence goes on from NZ_JBFAVD010000002.1 coordinate 378,627, forward strand.
CGGCGGCCTCGTGCAGCCGGGCCGCGCCGGGGCGTTCACCGGCGCGCCAGATGTCCGCGTACGCCTTGAGGTAGCCGGGCGTCAGGACCGTACGGCGTGGGGGCGGCGGGCTGACCCGGCCGAACACGCGCACTCCGTGGCCGAGGCCGACGCCGCCGGTACGTACGTGCTCCCAGGCCTCCGCGTCGGCGACCAGGTCGAGGACCACGGTCGTGGTGTGCGGGCGGCGCAGGGCGAGTTCACCGGTGAGCCAGTGCCAGGGCAGGGCCGTGTAACGCAGGGTGGAGGGGGTGGTGCGGGCCAGCGCGAAGTGGAGCAGGCGCTGACGGTGGTCGAGGTGGAGCTGGCCGGTGACGTACAGGCGCAGCGGCCCGGGCTGGGCCGCCGCGGTACGGATCCGGGTGAGGACGGTCTGCGGGTCGAGCGGGTCGGCCAGTTCGACGACGGTCGCCGCCGGCGTGCCGGTCAGGGCGCTCGGCGGGACCGCCGCGAGCGCCGGCAGCACCGTGGCCGCGTCGATGAGGCATCCCTTGCCGGCGGGGGCGGCGGCGAGCAGCAGCGCCGTTCCCGGCTCGGTGGGGTGTGCCTCGTGGATGCCTTGCGCGTTGATCACCCCAGCACCGTAACCGGAACCCGGCCTTACGTGCGCCCGGCCGCCGCGCCCCAACTGGTCCCGCTCCAGCCGGTTTTCAGCCCTTTTCGGCCACAGGTCGAGGGCAGCGCGGGCAACCCCACCGACGGGGGCGCCCTCCACGATGCCGCGGCCCTAAGCCACCTGCGTCACGCCTCGGCCGTCGCTGCCGACGACGACGCGGAAGTCGGGGCCGAATCCGGCCACGGGGCGCAGCTCCGCGCGGGCGCGTCCGGGGTCGCACGTGCCGACGGTGCGACCGCTCGGGCGGGCGGGCGACGCCCCGGCCTCGGTCACGTCGCCAGGGCGGGCGGCGGCGACGGGGCCCGAGAAGGTGCCCGGCTCGGAGATCCGCGCCAACATGCCGAGCAGCAGCCGCTGGTAGCGGCGCACGCGGCCTCGGCTCCGCCCATCTGGTCGACGGCGGGCGGCGAGCCGGTTCGTGCCGTGCCCGAGCCCCGCCGCCGCGCCGCCAAGGAGGCGGGGCCGCCGTCTGCGGCGCGATCCACCCGCGATGCAGCCGACCGGCCCCAGGAGGTGCGGCCCGTCGGCGTGCCGACCAAGCTGGGGGCATGGACGGACTCGACGGATACCCCTCAGTTGTCGTGCACGCGGCCCAGCCCGGTGGGCGGCGGGTCACCATTCGCGGGGAGGACGCCGGGCTCGCGACGTCCGTCGCGGACGTCGTGGAGTTCCTGCGGCGGGCCGGGCTCGATGACGCTCCGCTCGACGACCCGGACTTCATCGAGTGGCGCGGCGGCGGCACCGCGATCTGGCCCGCGACGATCGACGACCCCGACGCGCTCTCATAGCCCGGGACGTCAGCGGTAGCCGGTGACGTCCGCCGGCTTCCCCGCGTCCTGGACCTCCACGAGGTAGCGCCAGGCGTCGGGGCGGCTGCCGTCGAGGTCGGTGAAGCCGTAGACCTGCGCGAGGCCGCCGCTGGACAGGGACGTGCCGTTGAAGCGGGCCACGTCCGGGTCGGCGGCGAGCGCGGCGACGGCGCGGCCGACGTAGCGCGGCGTCTCGGAGATCGCGAAGTGCGGCTCGTCGGCCAGGGCGTCGCGCCAGGTCTCCTCGGTGACCCCGAACGTGTCGAGCATGATCTCCGAGCGCATCCAGCCGGGCGTCAGCGCCACGGCGCTCGCGCCGCGCGGGCCGAGTTCGTGGCCGAGCGCGAAGCCCATCCGCAGCACGGACGCCTTGGCGAGGTCGTAGAAGAAGGAGTTGCGGTAGTTCACGCCGTTGTACTCGGCCGTGCCGTCGGTGACCTCGACGACCAGGCCGCCCGGGTGGCGCAGCAGCAGCGGCAGGGCGAAGTGGCTGGTCACCGCATGGGTCTCGACGGCGAGGCGGAGCAGGCGCAGGCCTTTGTCGAGGTCGTGCTCCCAGACCGGGGCGTCCCACCCGAAGAGGTGCTCGCCGCCCCAGATGTCGTTGACGAGGACGTCGAGGCGTCCCTGTTCACGGTCGATGCGCTCGACGAGCGTACGCACCTGCTCGTGTTCCAGGTGGTCGGTGGGGACGGCGATGCCGTGGCCGCCCGCCGCGGTGACCAGGTCCGCGGTGTCCTCGATGGTCTCGGCGCGGTCGTACTCGGAGCGCCGGGCGCGGGTGGTGCGTCCGGTGACGTAGACGGTGGCGCCTGCCGCGCCCAGTTCGACGGCGATGCCGCGGCCCGCGCCGCGGGTGGCCCCCGCGACGAGGGCGATCTTTCCGTGCAGTGGCTTCCGCTCGGGGTGGTGGGTCATTCGGGCTCCTGTGTTCTGTCGTGCCGCTCTCGGTCGTACCGCTCTCGGTCGTAGATCCGAGCGTGCCCCTTAATCCCGACACCTGCTGTCCGGCTTTCCGGCGAGTTCGGCCCCGGCTGGAGTGACCGGCTCCACTTAATACCCCCGGGGGTATTTCTGATACCCTCGGGGGTATAGAGTCACGAGAGTCAGCAGGAGGTTGTTGTGAAGGTCGTGGTCATCGGAGGCGTGGCGGGCGGCATGTCCGCGGCCACCCGGCTGCGCCGGCTGGACGAGCAGGCGGAGATCGTCGTCCTGGAGCGCGGCGCGCATGTCAGTTATGCCAACTGCGGGCTGCCGTACTTCCTCGGCGGTGTGATCGAGGAGCGGGACGCGCTGCTCGTGCAGACGCCCGAGGCGCTGCGCGCCCGCTTCCGCCTCGACGTGCGGGTGCGCAGCGAGGCCGTCGCCGTGGACCCGGCGGCGCGCTCGGTGCGGGTGCGGGACCTCACGACGGGCGAGGAGTACGAGGAGTCGTACGACCGACTGGTGCTGAGCCCCGGAGCGCGCCCGTTCGTGCCGCAACTGCCGGGTGTGGAGCGGGCGTTCACGCTGCGGGACGTCTCCGACACCGACCGGATCGCCGCCCGGCTCGACGCGGGCGCGCGCTCGGCGGTGGTCGTCGGCGCCGGGTTCATCGGCGTGGAGGCGGCGGAGAACCTGCGCCGCCGGGGCCTCGACGTGACGCTCGTGGAGCTCGGTACGCAGGTGCTGCCGCCGCTCGACCCGGAGATGGCCGCGCCGCTCGCCGACGAGCTGCGCGCCGGTGGTGTCCGGCTCGCCCTCGGCACCCAGCTCAAGGAGGTGCGCGAGCACGACGTCCTCCTCGACGACGGTACGACCGTGCCCGCCGACCTCGTCCTGATCGCGATCGGCGTACGGCCCGATGTCGCTCTCGCCCGCTCCGCCGGCCTCACGATCGGCCCGCGCAGCGGCATCGCCGTCGACGAGACGGGCCGCACCAGCGACCCCGCCGTCTACGCGGTGGGCGACGCGGCGGAGAAGCGGGACGGGCTCAGCGGTGAGAGCACGCTCGTGCCGCTCGCCAACCTGGCCAACCGGCACGGCCGCCTCGTCGCCGACGCGATCGCCGGGCGTCCGGTGGCGGCCCGTCCGGCCACCGGCACGGCCGTCGTCCAGGTCTTCGGGCGCACCGCCGCGGCCACCGGGTGGAACGAGAAGCGGCTGCGCGCGGCGGGCCGCCCGTACCAGGCGCTGCATCTGCACCCCGGCTCGCACGCGGGCTACTACCCGGGCGCGTCGCCCATCGCCCTCAAGGTCCTGTTCGACCCGTCGGACCTGCGGATCCTCGGTGCGCAGGCGGTCGGCACGGACGGGGTCGACAAGCGGATCGACGTCGTCGCCACCGCCATCGCGGGCGGCCTGACCGCGCCCGAGCTGGCGGATCTGGAGCTGGCCTACGCTCCCCCGTACGGCTCGGCGAAGGACCCGGTCAACATGGCCGGGATGATCGCCGAGAACCTCGCCACCGGCACGGACCGCACCGTCCAGTGGCACGAGATGGCCGCGCTGCGCGAGGCGGGCACCACCGTCGTCGACGTGCGCACGGCCGCCGAGCACGCCCGGGGCGCCATCCCCGGCGCGGTCAACATCCCGCTCGACGAACTGCGCGAGCGCACCGCCGAGCTGCCGGACGGCGACCTCGTCGTCCACTGCCAGGTGGGGCTGCGCGGCCACACGGCGCTGCGGCTGCTCGCCGGGCTCGGCCGTGACGCCGCCAACCTCGACGGCGGGTACGCCACCTGGTCCGCGGGCCAGGCCGCCTGACCCCTTCCCCACCCCCGCCCGACCCCCCTCCGAACGTCCGAACCCCCGAACAGGAGAGACATGAGCACCACCCTCGCCCCGGCCGAGCTGCACGCCCGGTCCGCCGACAGCACCCTCGTCGTCGACGTGCGGTCCCCCGGCGAGTTCGCGGCCGGCCATGTGCCGGGCGCCGTGAACGTGCCGGCCGACCATCTCGACGCCCTGCTGCCCGACCTGCGGGAGGCGGCCGAGCGGCGCCGGATCGTCGTCGTGTGCGCGGCCGGGCAGCGCTCCGCCGCCGCCTGCGCCAAGCTCGCCGACGCCGGCGTCGAGGCCGTCGGTCTCGCGGGCGGCACCCAGGCCTGGACGGCCGACGGGCTGCCGGTCGACACCGCCGCGCACGCGGGTCGCGGCGTCTGGGCGATGGACCGCCAGGTGCGGTTCACCGCCGGGTCGCTCGTCCTGCTCGGTCTCGCGCTCGGCCAGCGCGCGCCGAAGGCACGGCTGCTCGCCGCCGGGATCGCGTCGGGCCTGGTCTACTCCGGGCTGAGCAACACGTGCGGCATGGCGGCGATGCTGGGCAAGCTGCCGTTCAACCGGCCCGCGCCGGGCGCCCTGGACGCCGCGCGCGCGGCCCTGCGCGCATGAGCGGCACGGGCAACCCGGAGGCGATGGACGCGGTCCTCAAGCGTCTGCGCCGCGCGCAGGGACAGCTGGCCGGGGTCATCGCGATGATCGAGGCGGGCCGCGACTGCAAGGACGTGGTGACCCAACTGGCCGCCGTGTCACGGGCGTTGGACCGCGCCGGATTCAAGATCATCGCTTCCGGCATGCGGGACTGCATGAACGCGGCGGACGGCGAGCAGCCGCCGCTGTCCGAGGACGAGCTGGAGAAGCTGTTCCTCTCGCTGGCGTGAGGCATGAGGCCGGGGCGCGCGTGTCGCGCGCCCCGGCCCCACTGCTGTCAGGCGGCGCGCCGGGCGCGTGCCCCGTGGCGGCGCACCAGGTCCGCGTACCGGTGGCCGCTTCCCTTGATCGTGCGGGCCTGCGTCGCGTAGTCCACGTGCACGAGCCCGAACCGCTTGTCGTAGCCGTACGCCCACTCGAAGTTGTCGAGCAGCGACCAGGCGAAGTACCCGGCGAGGGGGGCGCCCTTGCGGATCGCGCGGGCGCAGGCCGCGATGTGCTGGACCAGGTAGTCCTCGCGCTCGGAGTCGTCGACCGTGCCGTCGGGGCGTACGACGTCCGGGTACGCGGAGCCGTTCTCGGTGACGTACAGCTTGCGCGCGCCGTACTCGTGGGTGAGGCGGAGCAGCAGGGACTCGATGCCGTCGGCGTCGACCTCCCAGTCCATGCCGGTGCGCGGGACGCCGAGGCGGCGCACGGCGTCCGCGTACGGGGCCGGGCCCGCCGGGTGGTCGGCGACGGCGGACGGGAAGTAGTAGTTGAGGCCGAGCCAGTCGAGCGGCGCCGCGATGGTCGCCAGGTCCCCTGCCTTCTCCGGGAGTTCGACGCCGTACACGTCGAGCATGTCGGCGGGGAAGCCGCGGCCGTGCACCGGGTCGAGCCACCAGCGGTTGGCGTGGCCGTCCATCCGGCGGGCGGCGGCGACGTCCTCGGGGCGGTCGGTGGCGGGCTCGATCTGCGCGAGGTTGTTGACGATGCCGATCTCGGCGCCGGGCACGGCCGCCCGGATCGCCTGCGTGGCCAGGCCGTGGCCGAGCAGCAGGTGGTACGAGGCGCGCACGGCGGCGGTCAGATCGGTCAGGCCGGGCGCCATCCGCCCTTCGAGGTGACCGATCCAGGCCGAGCAGAGCGGTTCGTTGAGCGGCGTCCACTGCTTGACGCGGTCGCCGAGCCGCTCGGCGACCACGGCGGCGTACGCGGCGAAGTGCTCGGCGGTCTCCCTGACCGGCCAGCCGCCCCGGTCCTGGAGGACCTGCGGCAGGTCCCAGTGGTAGAGCGTGACGGACGGGGTGATGCCCGCGGCGAGCAGCGCGTCGATCAACTGGTCGTAGAAGTCGAGGCCCTTGGGGTTCACGGGGCCGTCGCCGCCGGGGACGACGCGCGGCCAGGCGACGGACAACCGGTAGGCGTTCGTGCCGAGTTGACGCATCAGGGCGATGTCGTCGCGCCACCGGTGATAGTGGTCGCAGGCCTCGTCGCCGTGGTCGTCGTTGTCGATCTTCCCCGGGGTGTGCGAGAACGTGTCCCAGATCGAGGGCGAGCGCCCGTCCTCCGCCACGGCCCCTTCGATCTGGTACGCGGAGGTGGCCGTGCCCCACAGGAAGTCGTGCGGGAAGGCGGCGAGGTCCAGGGAGTCGGACACGGAGTTCCTTTCAGAAGTGGTCACTTGACAGCACCCGCGGTGAGGCCGGTGACGAGGTAGCGCTGGAGGAGCAGGAAGCCGGCGACCACGGGCACGCTGACGACGAGCGAGGCGGCCATGATCTGGTTCCAGTACACGTCGTTGAGGTTGGCGTAGGCGCCGAGGCCGACCGAGAGGGTGCGGGTCTGCTCGTTCGTCATGACGGAGGCGAACAGGACCTCGCCCCAGGCCGTCATGAACGAGTAGACGGCGACGGCGACGATGCCGGGGATCGCGGCCGGCACGATGATCCGGAACAGGGCGCCGAGCGGGCCGCAGCCGTCGACGAGGGCCGCCTCGTCGAGGTCGCGCGGCACCGACTCGAAGTAGCCGATGAGCATCCAGATCGAGAACGGCAGCGTGAACGTCATGTACGTGAGGATCAGTCCGCCGCGCGAGCCGAACAGGGCGATCCCGGTGGCGTTGCCGATGTTGACGTAGATCAGGAACAGCGGCAGCAGGAACAGGATGCCCGGCAGCATCTGCGTCGACAGGACGGTCACCGTGAAGACGCGCTTGCCGCGGAAGCGGTAGCGGCTCACCGCGTAGGCGGCGAACACAGCGATGATCACCGAGCAGACCGTCGCGGAGCCCGCCACGATCACCGAGTTGGTGAAGTACGTGGCCAGCGGCACCGTCGACCAGATGTCGATGTAGGGACGGATCGTCAGGCCGCTGGGGATCCAGCGGAACTGGCCCTGGACGTCCTGGAGCGGCTTGAGCGAGCTGGACACCATGACGAACACGGGCAGCAGGACGAAGCCGGTGAGCAGGGTCAGGAAGATCCGCCGGGACCAGAGGAAGGAGCGGGGTGCCGCCATCGGCGAGCGGTGGCGCACGGTGGTGTCAGACATCGGCGGTCTTCCTTCCGCGCGAGGTGAGGGCCAGGTACACGCCCGTCACGACGAGCAGGAACAGCAGGAGCAGGACGGACATGGCGGATCCGGTGCCGAAGTTCCAGGTGACGAACGACGACTGGTAGATGTGCACGGAGACGAGGTCGGCGGCTTTCGGCGCCGCCTTGCCGAACATCACGTACGGCGTGTTGAAGTCGTTGAACGTCCACAGGAACAGCACCAGGACGAGGACCTGGTTGACCGGGCGCAGCGACGGGAGCGTGATGCGGCGCAGCTGCTGCCACAGACCGGCGCCGTCGAGGGCGGCGGCCTCGTACATCTCCTTCGGGATGTTCTGGAGTCCGGCCATGACGATGAGGAAGGCGAACGGCCAGCCCTTCCAGACGGAGACGGTGAGCAGCGCGTAGAAGCTGTTGTCACCGATCAGCCAGAACGAGGGCTTGTCGGTGACGCCCAGCTGGTCGTGCAGGACGTGGTTCACCAGGCCGTTGTCGTGCTGGAACATGAACACCCAGGTGATCACGGCGGCGTAGACCGGCAGCGCGTACGGGATCAGGAAGATGGCGCGCAGGATGCCGCGCCCCTTGAACGTCTCCTGCATATAGACGGCCGCGGCCGTGCCGATCGCCCAGCACAGGCCGACGGACAGGATCGTGAACAGGCAGGTGACGAAGAAGGAGTGGAGCATTGCCTGGCCGACGGGGGCGTCGAAGTCGACGGCGACCTTGAAGTTGTCGAAGCCGGCCCACGGGGCGGTGGACCACTCGCGGATGTAGAACTGGGTCAGCTCCCGGAAGCTCATCACGATGCCCATGACCATCGGGATCAGATGGACGAGGACCTCGAGGACGAGGGCGGGCAGCAGCAGGAGGTACGGCAGGCCGATCCGGCGGATCCGCCCGGGGCGGCGGCGCTGACCGCCCACCGCCCCGGGGGAGTTCTTGCCGACGGCGCGCCCCTCCCCCGCCTCGGCGGGGGACGTGGCGGTCGTGGTCATGAGGTTCTCCGCACTCACTTGTTCGGCATCGACTGCTGGGCCTTGGTCAGCGCGGCCTTCACGGACGCCGTGGTGACCGGCTTGCCGGCGGCGGCGTCCGCGAAGAGCTCCTTCACGGCCGTGCCGACGGCGGTCTCGAACTGCGACTCGTCGGCGACCTGGGGCAGCGGGGCCGCGCTGGTGCCGAGGGTCTTCTTGAGGACGGAGGTGGCCTGCGCGTCGAACGCCGGGTCGTCCTGGGCGGCCTTGACCGGCGGGATCGAGCCGTACGTCTTGTTGAGGAGCTTCGACTCCTCGTCGCTGGTCATGAACTTCACGAACTTGGTGGCGCCGTCGAGGTTCTTGGTGTTCTTGAACACGGCGATGTTGATGCCGGCGACCATCGAGTTCACGTTCTGTCCCTGGCCGGGGGCCCCGGACTGGACGGGCGCGGGCACGACGCCGTAGTCGTCCTCGCTCATGCCCTGCGACTTGAAGGTGGAGGCGGCGGCCTGCCAGAGCACCATCGCCGTCTTGTTCTTGGAGAAGTCGCTCAGGGACTGGTTCTGCGCGTACTCGGCGTTGCCCGGCGCGATGATCTTGTCCTTGGCCATCAGGTCGACGTACTGCTTCACGGCCGCGACGGCGCCGTCCGAGGTGAAGTCCGGCTTGCCGTCGGCGGTGAACCAGTCGGCGCCGTGCTGCTTGGCGAGGACGAAGACCTGGTGGATGTTGTTGGACAGGTTCGAACCCTCGGCGGCCAGGCCCCACTTGCCGCCCTTGGAGATCTTCTTGCCGGCCGCGACGACCTCGTCCCAGGTCGTCGGGGGCTTGGCTACCCCGGCGTCCTTGAACATCTTCTTGTTGTAGTAGAGCGCGTACGACATCGAGTACAGCGGCACGGCGGCCGGGTCCTTGCCCTCGGCGCCGGCCGAGCCGATCGCCGACTCGACGAACCGGTCCTTGCCGCCGATCTTGTCGAAGGTCTTGGCGTCCCACGGCAGGAGCGCTCCGGTCGACTGGAGCGAGGCGCTCCACGTGTTGCCGATGTTGAGGACGTCGGGGCCCTGGCCCGACGTGGTCGCCGTGAGGATCCGGTTGAGCAGGTCCGACCAGGGGATGACCTCCAACTTGACCTTGATCCCGGTCTGCTTCTCGAACTTGTCGAGCTCCGGCTGGAGGACCTTCTTGTCGACGGCGATGCTGGCGCCCTGGTTCGAGGCCCAGTAGGTCAGCGTCTTCGGGGAGTCGTTCGACCCTCCCCCGGTCGACGAGCCACCGCCGCAGGCGGTCGCGGTGAGGGCGAGCGACAGGGTGGCGGCACAGACTGCGGCGACTCGGATTCTGCTCATGGCTCCAGGCGTCCCTTATCCGGAGGAACCCCAACAGCGCGCACTGCATGATGAGTTCAAGCAATGAACGCCTCAGGGCTTAATTTAGGTTGTGAGTTAAGCCTCCCGAACACAGGGCGTCAAGAGATTCGGCACCGGCTCTTCACAACGAATCGCCTACGACCCGGCAACCTTTCCCCGCGTCGTGACCACACCGACACGAACCCGCAACACCCCGTATTCGACGACGCATTGGGGAGATCACGATGAGACGACCCGTAGCCCTGCGACTGACCGCGGCGCTGGCCTCGACCGCACTGGCCGCAGGGATCGGTGTGGCGGTGTCGACGAGCCAGGCGGCGGCCGCCGCGGCGGGCGCCACCGGTTACGCGACCCAGAACGGCGGGACGACGGGCGGCGCCGGCGGCACGACCGTACGGGCCACCACCGGGACCCAGATCCACGCCGCGCTCTGCAATCGCGCCTCCAGCTCCACCCCGATCACCATCCAGGTCGAGGGGACCATCAACCACGCCAACACCAGCAAGGTCTCCGGCGACAGCTGCAACACGGCCGACGGCGTGATCGAGCTCAAGCAGATCAGCAACGTCACGCTCGTCGGGGTCGGCTCAGGCGCCGTCTTCGACCAACTCGGCATCCACCTGCGGGAGTCGAGCAACATCATCATTCAGAACGTGACGGTGAAGAACGTCAAGAAGTCCGGCTCCCCCACGTCCAACGGCGGTGACGCCATCGGCATGGAGAGCAACGTGCACAACGTCTGGGTCGACCATGTCGACCTCGCGGCGTCGGGCGGCGAGGACGAGGGCTACGACGGCCTCTTCGACATGAAGAACAACACCAAGTACGTGACCCTGTCCTACAGCACGCTGCGCAACTCGGGCCGCGGCGGCCTGGTCGGCTCCAGCGAGAGCGACCTGTCCAACAGCTTCATCACCTACCACCACAACCTGTACCAGAACATCGACTCGCGCGCCCCGCTGCTGCGCGGCGGCACGGCCCATATGTACAACAACTACTACGTGAGCCTGAACGAGTCGGGCATCAACTCCCGCGCCGGGGCCAAGGCGAAGGTCGACAACAACTACTTCAAGGACTCCAAGGACGTCCTCGGCACCTTCTACACCGACGCCACCGGATACTGGCAGGTCAGCGGCAACGTCTTCAACAATGTGACGTGGTCGGCGCCGGGCGACGAGAACCACCCGGCGGGCCCGAACCCGACGTCCACCACCACCGTCTCCGTCCCCTACGCGTTCTCGCCCGACGCGGCGTCGTGCGTGCCCGCGATCGTCGCCCGCACGGCGGGTTCGGGCAACGGGCTCCAGGTGTCGGACGGTTCCTGCTGACTCAGCCGAGCACGAGCGGCAACGTGCCTGACAGTGCGCCAAGTTGAGCCGTCTCCGCGTCGCTCGCCGGCCGGCGTCCCGTACCGATCAGCAGGGCGTCCGCATCGGTGAACGACGCGGGGAACGGGGCGCCGGCGATCCGCTCCAGGAGGGCCCGCGACGCGGCGAGCCCCTCGGCGGGCGGGCCCGGCACGCCGGTCAGGTGGGCGACCAGGTCGAGGTGGTGAAGCGTCCACTCCAGGACGTACGCGGTGAGGTAGTCGCGCACGGTGAGCACCATGTCCTGGGTGCTCACCAGGGCGTCGGGGTCGGCGAGTCCGGCGGCGCGGCCCGCGGCGGCACCCACGTCGTCGAGGTGGAAGGTGAGCAGCGCCGGGTCCTCGTACGCGGCGGCGAGCCGCACCGTGAGGGCGTCGAGCGGGTCGGTGCCGGTCGGCGGCTCCTGGGCCACGTGCCAGTAGCCCGCCGCGTCGGCGGTCGGCTCGGTGTCGGCGGGGGTGACGAGCGTGATCAGGACGTCCTGCGCGTCGATCACGAGATGGCAGGCGAGATCGCGCACCAGCCAGCCGGTGCAGCCGGACGGGCGCGCGAAATCCTGATCGGGCAGCCCGGCGACGGCCTCGCGCAGCGCTGCCCATGAACGGGAGAAGAGATCCACGTCGGCACCGTAGTCCATGGTGGGCCGTGTGGTTCGATGCCCCGATGGAACGGACCGACGACGTACGGGTGCGGGCGCGGCGGCGCGACGACATGGCGGCCTGCGCGGACGCGCTCGCGCGGGTGCACGCCGAGGACGGCTACCCCACCAACTGGCCTGCGGACCCGGCGGGTTGGCTGAGGGTGGACGGGATGACGGCCGCCTGGGTGGCGGAGGCCGGGGAGCGGATCGTGGGGCATGTGGCGCTGTCCGCACCGGGCGCGGGAGACGTGGCGCCGGCCTTGACCACCGGCTCCGCGACGGTCGTCGGCCGCCTGTTCGTGGCGCCCGAGGCCCGAGGCCGCCGGGTGGGCGCGGCGCTTCTGGCACGGGCCGCGCGCGAAGCCGCCCGGCTCGGCACCCGCGCGGTCCTCGACGTCGTCACGACGGACGCGGCGGCCGTCGCCCTGTACGAGCGGCTCGGCTGGGAGTTCCTCGGCGCGGGTCAACAGGCCTGGGGACCCGACGAGTTGGTCGCCGTACGGTGTTACGCGGCGCCCCCCGCGTGAGGGTGCTGGGCGTGCCCTACCGCGTGCCGGCGGTTTCCTCGGGCCGCTCCCGCCACAGCGCCGGCTCCTTGCGGCGGGCGAGCCATCACGGCCCGGCCAGGCCGGCACCTCACCCTTCCGCCTGGACGCGGCGGCGGCACCTTTGTCACGCTGCACCACGACCGCACCCGTACCGCATTGAGGAGGCCCCATGTCACAGCCCGCGCCCGCCCGTTCGGTGGAGCAGCGCACGCAGGACACGCTCGACCGGCTGGAGCGGGACGTCGACGCCTGGGTCGCCACGGCCGGGGTCGAGGGCGGCGCGCCGTACATGATGCCCCTGTCGTTCCTCTGGCACGAGGGCGCGCTGTACGTGTCCACGCGCGCGAGCAACCCCCTCGCCCGCAACCTCGTGGCGTCGGGCGCCGTGCAGCTCGGGATCGGGACCACCCGGGACGTGGTGCATGTCGCCGGGACGTGCGAGGTGTTGCACGACGACGAGGTGACGCCCGAGTTCGGGGACTTGTTCGCGCGCAAGAGCGGGTTCGATCCGCGCAAGAGCGACGGGCCGTACCTGTACTTCCGGATCACGCCGGTCCGTGTCCAGGCGTGGCGCGAGGCGAACGAGCTGGCCGGCCGCGATCTCATGCGGGACGGGAAGTGGCTCGTCGGCGGCTGACATGCGCGTGCCCCCGTCGCACGGTGAGCGCGACGGGGGCACGGGACCTGGCGGCGGGACGGGTCAGGCGACCGGCTCCGGCTCCGGCGCCTTGTCCGCGGGGCCGGCGTTCTGCGCGTGCCAGTCGGCGTTGTCGGCGAGCGGCTTCTCCTTCAGGACGAAGGCGAGGACGAGGCCGACGGCGAAGACGGGCACCAGGTACAGGAAGATCGGGACGAGGGCTTCCTGGTAGGAGTTGACGACCGTCTCGCGCAGCTCCGTCGGCAGGGCGCGGACCAGGGCCGGGGTCAGCGAGTCGCTGTCACCGACCTTGGCGGCGGCCTCGGCCGGGATGCTGGTGGCGAGCTTGTCGGTGAGGCGGCTGGCGAACACGGCGCCGACGACGGCGGTGCCGAGCGTCGCGCCGATCTCCCGGAAGAAGTTGTTCGCCGAGGTGGCCGTGCCGACCTCCGAGCCCGGGAAGTCGTTCTGCACGGCGAGGACGAGGGTCTGCATCATCAGACCGACACCGGCGCCGGCGAGACCGACGTACACGCAGACCAGCCAGACCGGGTCCGAGACATCGAGCGTCGACATCAGGTAGGCGACGAGCATGATGATGACCGTGCCGGCGATCGGATAGATCTTGTACTTGCCGGTCTTCGACATGATCGCGCCGGACGGCAGGGCGGTGCCCATGATGCCCACGACCATCGGGATCAGGAGCAGGCCGGACTCGGTGGCCGACTTGCCGTACACCATCTGGAGATACGTGGGCATGTAGCCGACGATCGCGAACATGCCGAGGCCGATCACGATCATGCCGATGAGCGTGGCGACGTTGAAGATCGGGCTGCGGAAGAGGTGGAGCGGGATGACCGGCTCCTCGGCGCGCTTCTCCGCGACGAAGAAGAGCACCCAGGCGACGACCGCGCCGATGCCGAGGCCGATGACGAGCGGGTCGGACCACTCGTACTGCGTGCCGCCCCATGAGGCGAACAGCACCGTGCAGGTGACGGCCACGGCCATCAGGACCGTGCCGAGGTAGTCGAGCGAGACCTGAACGGCCTTGCGCGGCAGCTTGATCGCGACGGCGGCGACGAAGAAGGCCAGGATGCCGAGCGGCAGGTTGACCCAGAACGCCCAGCGCCAGGAGTGCTCGTCGGTGAACCAGCCGCCGAGCAGCGGGCCCACGACGGACGAGAGACCGAACACGGCGCCCATGGGGGCCATGTACTTGGCGCGCTCACGCGGCGGCACCAGGTCGGCGATGATCGCCTGCGACGTGATCATGAGACCGCCGCCGCCGAGGCCCTGGAGGGCGCGGCCCGCGATCAGCGTGCCCATGTTCTGGGCGATTCCGCAGACCACCGAGCCCACCAGGAACAGGGCTATGCCGGCCAGGAAGATGTTCTTGCGGCCCATGAGGTCGCCGAGCTTGCCGTAGACCGGCATGCCGATGGTGGCGGCGAGGATGTAGGCGGTGGTGATCCACGCCATGTGCTCGATGCCGTTGAGCTCGCCGACGATGGTCGGCAGTGCCGTGGACACGATGGTCTGGTCGAGCGCGCCGAGCAGCATGGTCAGCATCAGGGCGCCGAAGATCAGGCCGAAGTTGTGCGGCTTGTCGATAATGTCCTCGGCGGCCGGGCCGGCGCCGTTGTCCATGCCCTCGGTTGCGGGGGCGTGCGTCATTGCGGGGTTCTCCGATGATGGTGTGCGGATGACAAGACAGGGCCGTGCGGCACGGGGAGAGCGGTTGCCGCGTACGGGTACTGCGAGTGGGGGGAGAATCGGGAGGGGCCGGGGCCGCGCGGTTACCGCACGGCGGCCTGCCCGAGCAGGGCGCGGAGCGCGGTGAACGACTCGCGGACGCAGTCGGCGGGCCCGTGCCGGTGGTCGCGCGCCTGCGACCACCGCTTGAGCCCGCTGCGCAGGGTCGCCATGGCGATGCCCGCGAGGAGTTCGGCGGCCTCGCCGTCGGGCGGGGTGCCGGTGCGCCGGGCGATGGTCCCGGCGAGATCGCGCTCGACGGCCTCGCACTGGGTGAGGAAGGTGGCGAGGACGGACGGCACGCCTTCGGCGATGCGCAAGGTGTCCTCCAGCTCCTGGGGGCCGGGGGCGCCCTCCTGGAGGTGGTCGGCGAGCACGTCGCCGAGGTCGCGCAGGACGGCGTCGGTGTCCTGGCCGTGGCCCGCGGCGAACCGGTCGGCGAGGGCGGGCGGCAGGCTGCCGGGCAGGGCGAAGAGGGCGGCTTCCTTGCTGGGGAAGTAGTTGAAGAAGGTGCGGGGCGAGACCCCGACCTCCTTGCAGATCATCTCGACCGTGACGTGCGCGAAACCGAGGTCGCGCGCGAGGCGCAGCGTCGTCGCGTGCAGATCGGCGCGCGTCCGGCGGCGCCTGCGCTCGCGCAGCCCCTCGGCGGGGGCGCTCTGCTGCTGGTCGGAGGGGATCACGGCCGAGATTCTTGCACACCGTGCAAACTTGCGGTCACTGCACCCCCGCCGTGCTACGTGAAGGCGCGCAGCAGTGCGTCGAGCCCTTCGCTCAGGTCCTCGGGGCCGCCCCGCTCCGCCATCAGCGGGGCGCTCTCGCGCAGCCGGGGCAGTTCGCGCGCGGGCAGCCGGTGCAGTCCGAGCCGGAAGGCGGGGTCGGGCTCGTCGGGGTCGTCGTCCATGGCGCGCAGCTCGACGGTGAGCCAGCCGAGCAGCCACGCGGTGAACGCCCGGTGCAGGCGCACCGCCTGACGGTCACTCAGGCCGGCGTCGCGCAGCAGGGCGATGATCCGCTCGTCGGCGCGGAGCACGGCGGCCGGGCGGCGCGCGAGCGGCGTCGACAGGAGCCGTGTCGCCAACAGCGGGACCACATGCGGGTGCCGGAGCGCCACGCCGTAGGCGGCGCGGGCGATCCGGTCGAGCTCCTCGCGCCAGCCGGGGGCCGCCTTCCCGGCGTCGAGGTCGGTCTCCAGCGCGACGAAGAACGCTTCGACGAGGCCGTCGAGGAGCGCGTCCTTGCCGTCGGCGTAGCGGTACAACGCCATGGCCTCGACGCCGAGTTCGGCGCCGAGGCCGCGCATGCTGAGCGCCGAGAGGCCGTCGCGGTCGACGATCTCCAGGGCGGTGGCGAGGACCCGCTCGCGGCTGAGCCTCCCGTAGCGGCCCCGGTCGGCAGCGCGGCGGGCCGGGGCCTCGGCGTTCCCCGGCACTGTGCCCGACGCCTTGTCCGTCTCGGTCCGCTTCTTCGGCATCGTCCGCTCCTCCGGTCTCAGCACGTCACCGCAGTCCGGGAAAGTGCCTCTTGACTCAGCTCCACCATAGGCGCAAAGTCGTACATATACGCCGTAAACATACGACGTCAGCGTACAGCGCAGGAGCGTGCGGCCATGACGCACCGCGAGCCGGTTCCGGCGATCCACCCCGACCCCGCGGTGGCGGCCCACCTGGCGCGCATCTCGGACGGCAACGTCGTACGGATCAGCGCCGAGGGCCCCGTCTTCGGGCGGCCCTGCCGGGTGCGGGCGGTGCGGGCGTCGACCTTCGTGCCGGCGCTCGGCCGCGCGGACCGGGCGGCACTGCTCGCGATCGCGGCGGGCTGGGCGGTGAGCCTGGTCTGGTTCTGGGCGTGGTGGCTGCGGCCCGAGCACCGGGCGGGCTGGCCCGGCCTGATCGTGAACAGTGCGCTGCTGCTGTACCTGACCGGTCTGCCGGCGTACTTCTTCGCCACGGCTCTGCGGCTGCGCACGGTCGACCCGGCGCTCGCGATCCCGTCGCTGCCGGTCGCGTTCGTCGTCACGCGCGCCCCGTCGGAGCCGTGGCCTTCCGCCGTGCGCACCCTGGAGGCGATGCTCGCGCAGGACTTCCCGCACCGCTACGACGTGTGGCTGTGCGACGAGGCGCCGACGCGTGACATCGTCTCCTGGTGCCACGCGCACCACGTACGGGTCTCGTCGCGGCACGGGGTGGGCGCCTACCACCGGCAGGACTGGCCGCGCCGCACCCGCTGCAAGGAAGGCAATCTCGCCTACTTCTACGACCACTGGGGCTACGACGAGTACGCGGTGGTGGCCCAGCTCGACTGCGACCACGTGCCGGAGCCCGGCTATCTCGCCGAGATGGTGCGGCCCTTCGCGGACCCGGCCATCGGCTATGTCGCGGCACCCAGCGTGTGCGACGCCAACGGCGCCGGTTCCTGGTCGGCGCGGGGCCGGCTGCACCGCGAGGCGGTGTGGCACGGCGCCGTGCAGCTCGGGCACAGCGACGGGCTCGCGCCCATGTGCATCGGCTCCCACTACGCGGTGCGCACCCGGGCACTGCGCGACATCGGCGGCCTCGGCCCGGAGCTCGCGGAGGACTTCTCGACGACGTATCTGCTCAACTCGGCAGGGTGGCAAGGGGCGTTCGCGATCGACGCGGAGGCGCACGGCGACGGGCCGCTGACCTTCGCGGACATGGTGACGCAGGAGTACCAGTGGTCGCGCAGCCTCACGACGATGCTGCTCGGCCTGCTCCCCCGGCATCTGGGCCGGCTTCCGATGGCGCTGCGGCTGCGGTTCGCGTACGCGCTGGTGTACTACCCGCTGCTCGGCACGATGATCGTGGCGGGCCTGGTGCTGCCGCCGGTCGCCGTGATCACCGGGCTGCCGTGGATGAACGTCGACTACTTCTCGTTCCTGCTGCACTTCTGGGTGCTGCCGGTGTGGCTGGTGCTCACGCTGGGGCTACTGCGCCGGCGCGGGCTGCTGAGGCCGCGCCGGGCGCCGCTGCTGAGCTGGGAGGTGTGGCTGTTCGCGCTGGCCCGCTGGCCGTTCGTGATCGGCGGGCTGGTGGGGGCGGTGCGTCAGCGGGTGCGCCCGCGCCAGGTCACGTTCAAGGTGACCCCGAAGACCGCCGCCGGTCCGCGGCCGCTGCCCGCCCGCCTCACCGTGCCGTTCGCGCTGCTCGGCATGTCGCTCGCCGCGATCGCCGTGTTCGGCGAACTGACCAGCCCGTCGGCCGGCTATGTGTTCCTGTGCCTGGTCGCGGGGGTGACCTACACGCTGGTCGCGCTGGCACTGCCGCTGCTGCACGTGCGGGAGACGGCGCGCGCCTGCGGTGTCCCCGTCGGGGCGGCGCTCGCCGCCGTGCGGGTCTCGCTGGTGGCGGCCGTTCCCGCGGCGCTGACCGTCGCGACCGCCGTCGTCT
The DNA here is from genome assembly GCF_040679615.1 of Streptomyces sp. NPDC052225. Taxonomy (NCBI): domain Bacteria; kingdom Bacillati; phylum Actinomycetota; class Actinomycetes; order Kitasatosporales; family Streptomycetaceae; genus Streptomyces; species Streptomyces sp. NPDC052225. Next base: position 396,740 of record NZ_JBFAVD010000002.1, read on the forward strand.
TCTACCCGGCCTACGCGGCCGCCGTCCTGGGCTGGTGAGCACCGTGGCCGAGCGCAGCGGTTCCCCTTCGACCGTTCTCGTCACGGGCGGCGCCGGTTTCATCGGCAGCCACGCCTGCGTCGAACTCCTTGACCACGGCTACCAGGTGATCGTGGTCGACGACTACTCCAACAGCTGCCCGCGGGTGCTGCCCCGGGTGGAGCGGATCGCCGGACGGTTCGTCGGCGCCGTGTACGAGCTGGACATCCGTGATCGGCGCGCTCTGTCGGCCGTCTTCGACCGTCACCCAGTGGACGCCGTCGTGCACTTCGCCGCGCACAAGGCCGTGGGCGAGTCGACACGGGTGCCCGTCGCGTACTACGACACGAACGTCGGCGGCACCACCGCCCTGCTGCACGTGATGCACGAACACGGCGTGCGCGACCTGGTGTTCTCCTCCTCCTGCTCGGTCTACGGCGACGCGGGCGAGGGTCCCCTCGACGAGTCCGTCGCCCACCGCCCGACCAATCCGTACGCCTCCACCAAGTCGCTGTGCGAGCGGGTCCTCGCCGACGTGTGCGCGCACGACCCGCGCTGGAGCGTGCTGTGCCTGCGCTACTTCAACCCGGCGGGCGCGCACCCCAGCGGCCTGCTCGGCGAGGACCCGCACGGCACCCCCGACAACCTCTTCCCGTACGTCGCCCAGGTCGCCGTCGGACGCCGGCGTCGGCTGCGCGTCTTCGGCGGGGACTGGCCGACGCCCGACGGGACCGCGATCCGCGACTACCTGCATGTGATGGACACCGTGGAAGCGCACCGGATCGCCCTCGACCACCTCGCCGACTCCCGCGGCCTGAGCGTCTTCAACCTCGGCCGGGGACAGGGGAGTTCGGTGCTCGACGTCGTCGCCGCCTTCGAGAAGGCGAGCGGGATCAGTGTTCCGTACGAGATCACCGGCCGTCGCCAGGGCGACGTGGCCGAACTCGTCGCGGACGCGGGCGCGGTGGCGCGCGCCTGGGGCTGGCGTCCCTCGCGGGACCTGGCCGCCATGTGCCGGGACGCCTGGCGTTTCCAGCAGCTCAACCCCGACGGCTACCGGGGCTCGCCCCGCCGGCCGGGGCCGAAGGACGGTTAAGGAGCAGGGCCATGCGGATGTCAGTCATCGGCACGGGATACGTCGGAACGGTGCACGCCGCGTGCATGGCCGACATCGGTCACGAGGTGCTCGGCATCGACATCGACGCCGAGCGGGTCGCGTCCCTGGCGGCGGGCCGTGCCCCGCTGCACGAGGAGGGCCTCGACGCACTGCTCGCGCGCGGGGTCGACTCGGGCCGCCTTCGGTTCTCGACGTCGCTCGCGGAGGCGGCCGGGTTCGCGAACCTGCACTTCATCTGCGTGGGCACCCCGCAGCGGCCCGACTCGGCCGCGGCGGACCTGCGGTACGTGGACGCGGTCGTCGAGGAGCTCGGGCCGCAGCTGCGCCAGGGCGCCCTGGTGGTCGGCAAGTCGACGGTGCCGGTGGGCACGGCGGCCCGGATCGGGCAGCGGCTCGCCGAACTCGCGCCGGGCGCGGAGGTCGCGTGGAACCCGGAGTTCCTGCGCGAGGGCCGAGCGGTGCAGGACACGATGCATCCCGAGCGCCTGGTCATCGGCGTCGGCTCCGGGCGGGCGGACGCGCTGCTGCGGGCCGTGTACGGGCCGATGCGGCGGGCCGGGATCCCCGTGTACTCCACGGACACGGCGACCGCGGAACTCGTGAAGGTCGCCTCGAACGCGTTCCTCGCCACCAAGATCTCCTTCGTCAACGCGATGGCCGAGGTGTGCGACGCGGCAGGCGCCGACGTCACCGTCCTCGCCCGCGCGATGGGCGCGGACTCCCGCATCGGGCCGCAATTCCTCGACCCGGGGCTCGGCTTCGGCGGGAGCTGCTTCCCCAAGGACATCCGGGCGTTCGCGGCGCGCGCCGAGGAGCTGGGCGCCGGCGAGTCCGTGGCGTTCCTGCGCGAGGTCGACCGGATCAACACGCGGCAGCGGCGGCGCACCGTCGACCGCGCCCGCGAGCTGATCGGCGGCACGTTCACCGGGCGCCGGATCGGCGTCCTGGGCGCCGCGTTCAAGCCGGACAGCGACGACGTACGCGACTCGCCGGCCCTCGCCGTCGCGGCGGCCGCACAGGCGGAGGGCGCCACGGTACGGGTGCACGACCCGCAGGCCCTCGACAACGCCCGCGCCGCGCGGCCCGAGCTCACGTACACCCTGGACATTCCCAAGGCGTGTGAGGGCGCGGACCTGGTCCTGCATCTGACGCAGTGGCCCGAGTACCGCGCGATCGATCCCGCCGCCCTGGCCGATGTGGTCCGCACCCCGGTGATCCTCGACGCCCGCAACAGTCTCGACCCGCGGGCGTGGGGTGCGGCCGGCTGGGCCTTCCGGGCGCTCGGCCGCCCGGCCCGCACCGCAGGAGGTGCGTCATGAGAGTGGTCGTCACGGGAGGCGGAGGGTTCCTCGGCTCCCATCTGTGCGAGGCCCTGCTGTACCGGGGCGACACCGTGTGGTGCCTGGACAACTTCTGCACGGGCACCCCGGCCAACGTCACGCACCTGCTGCCGGAGCCCCGGTTCCGCCTGGTGTCGTGCGATGTGACCGAGCCGTTCGACGTGCCGGGTCCGGTGCACGCGGTGGCGCATCTGGCGAGCCCGGCGTCGCCGCCCGACTACCACCGGCTCCCCCTGGAGACCCTCGCTGTGGGCAGCCGGGGCACGGAGTACGCGCTCCAACTGGCGCTGCGTCACGACGCCCGGTTCCTCCTCGCGTCGACGAGCGAGTCGTACGGCGACCCGGAGGTGCACCCGCAGCCGGAGGAGTACTGGGGTCATGTGAACCCCGTCGGACCGCGCAGCGTCTACGACGAGGCCAAGCGGTACGCGGAGGCGCTGACCATGGCGTACCGCCGCTCGGGCGGCGCGAACACGGGCATCGTGCGGATCTTCAACACGTACGGTCCGCGGATGCGTCCGCACGACGGCAGGGTCGTCTCCACGTTCCTGCGCCAGGCGCTCACCGGCCGCCCGCTGACGATCTTCGGCGACGGTTCGCAGACCCGCAGTTTCTGCTACGTGGACGATCTCGTCCGGGGTCTGACGGCGATGCTCGACTCGTGCGCCGAGGGTCCGGTGAACCTGGGCAACCCGGGTGAGTTCACGGTCCGGGAACTGGCGGACCTGGTCCTGAAGGTGACCGGTTCGGCGTCGCAGGTCGAGTTCCGGCCGCTGCCGGTGGACGACCCGACGCGGCGGCGCCCCGTCATCGACCGGGCGCGGGCCGAGCTCGGCTGGGCGCCGTCGGTGTCCCTGGCGGAGGGCCTTCGCCGCATGGTCGCCTGGTCCCGGGCGCGGTCCCGGGCCCAGGAGGTGCCCTCGGCCCGTGAGCCCGTGAAGGTGTGAGGGCGATGCGCGGCGCGGCTCTGGGTGCGGCGGTGGGGGTGGTGGCCCTGGCCGTCACGGCGGCGGGCTGCGCCTCCACGCCGCACTACGTGCCGCCCGCGCACACGTACTACGTCGCCGCGGACGGGAACGACGCGTCCGACGGCACGGCGCCGGACTCCGCGTGGCGCACCCTGGAGCGGGCGGAGCGGACGAAGCTGGAACCCGGTGACCGGCTGCTGCTGGAGGGCGGGACACGTTTCCGCGGCTCGGTGACCGTCGGGCGGGACGAGGCGGGAGACGCTGCACGGCCCGTCGTGATCGGCTCGTTCGGGACGGGTCGGGCCACGGTCGTCTCCGTCGCCGAGCCCGCCGTGTCCGTGCACGACACGAGCGGCGTGCAGGTGCGCGACCTCCTGCTGCGCGGGTCGCGGGCGTCCCGCGCGCACGACGCGGGGGTGAACCTCTACAGCGACCTGCGCGACGGGTCACGCCCCGCCGGGATCACGGTGTCCGGTGTGGACGTCTCCGGCTTCCGGGTCGGCCTCGCCGTGGGTGCGTCCCCGCACGGCGTCGGCTTCCGTGACGTGACGGTGCGTCAATCCGTGCTGCACGGCAACAAGGACGCGGGCCTGCTGACCTACGGCCCGGACTACAAGCCCGCGCGCGACGTCTACGCGCACGAGGACCTCACCCTGGACTCCGTTGCCGCGTACGGCAATCAGGGCGATCCGACCGCGCACGACCGGCACACCGGGGACGGGATCGTCGTCGGCTCGGTGCGCGGCGCGACGCTGCGGCACGTCGACGCGCACGACAACGGCGCCCGCGCGGCGAGCGATGCCCCGGAGGGGCCGGTCGGCGTGTGGACGTACGACGCGACGCGGGTCGTGATCGAGGAGAGCGTCTCCTACCGCAACCACACCGGGTCGACCGTCGACGGCGCCGGGTTCGGGCTCGACTCGAACGTGTCGCACTCGGCGCTGCGCCGCAACCTGGCGTTCGACAACGACGGCCCCGGCTTCTACGCCTACCAGCGCTGGCAGAACGGCGCCCACGCGCACAACACGATCAGCCACAACATCAGCGCCGACGACGGGCGGGCGCTGCCCGAGCACGGCGCGCTCGCCGTGTACGGCACGGACATCCACGAGCTGGCGGTCGTCCAGAACACGGTGCTCCTGTCGCTCTCCCCCGCCGGTCCGGGGCCGGCGCTGCGGTTGCAGCCCGGCGAGCACGGCGTCGCCGTCCGCAACAACCTCTTCGTCACCGAGGGTGTGCCGCTGGTCTTCGCGGACCCGGGACTGACCCGCTCGGACGTCGTCCTCCAGGGCAACGACTACCGCTCGGTGGAGGGCGGTTGGCAGGTGGGGTGGGGCGCGGACACCTACGGTTCGCTGACCGCGTGGCGGGAGGGCACCGGTCAGGAGATGGCCGGCGGCCAGGCCACGGGGCTCGACGTCGACCCGTGTCTCGCCGGGGGCGCGCTGCCCGCGATCCTGTCCGTGGCCGACGCGCCGCGCACCATCCCCTACTGCCCCGCCCTGGCCGCCCAAGGTGTCGAACTGCCGCTGCCCGACCAGGCCCCCGCGGCCGGTTCCGTCGACTACTTCGGACGTACGGTGACCACTCCGCCGCAGGTCGGAGCGGTGATCCCGCGCTGAGATGCAGCCCTCGGGCAGCCGTGCCTACGATCGAGTACGGAGCGAGACCCAGGACCGACGCCTCGAACGCCACCCGGTGTCCCGGACGCAGGGAGGCGACTGCCCGTGCTGCGAGCACATCGGCTCATGGGCCTGTATGCCGCCCTCGTGGCGGCCGCCACCGTCGTCTACCTGACCGTCCCCGCGGCGCACGCACCCCTGTGGTCGGCGATCGGCCTCGGCTCCGTCGTCGCGGTCCTCGCCGGGGTGCGGCTGTACCGTCCCGCGCACCGCTGGCCCTGGTACGTCCTGGCCGGCGCGCTGGCCACCTTCTGCGCCGGAGACACGTACTACAACGCGCAGGAGCAGTACTTCGCCGCGTCGAACCCCTTTCCTTCGCCGTCCGACGCGTTCTATCTGCTGACGTACCCGCTGTTCGCGATCGGGCTGTTCGGGCTCGTGCGCTACCGGTGGGCGGGGCGTGACCTGCCGGCGCTGCTCGACGCGATGATCCTGACGGCGGGGCTCGCGCTGCCGGTGTGGGTGTTCCTCGTGCAGCCGCTGACCCTCGCCGACGACATGACGTGGCAGCAGCGCGCCATCAGCGTCGCGTACCCGCTCGGCGACGTCCTGGTGCTCGCCCTGCTCGCCCGGCTGCTCGCCTCGGGCCCGGGGCCGCGCGGCAACCGCTCCGTGCAGCTCCTCGTGGCCGGCACCCTGACCCTGCTCTGCTTCGACATCGCGTACGGGATCCTGCAGCTCAACGGAGCCTGGCAGGCCGGGACGCTCCTGGACGCCGGCTGGATCGTCTTCTACACCGCGTGGGGGCTCGCGGGGCTGCACCCCTCGATGGCGGAGCTGACCGCGCAGGCACCGCAGCCCGCGCTGCTGCCCGCCCGCCGACGGGTCGTGCTGCTCGGCTTCGCCACGCTGATCGCGCCCGCCGTCCTCCTGTACGAGGCCCTGTCGGGAACGACGCACGACGGTACGGCGATCGCCGCGTTCAGCGCGCTGCTGTTCCTGCTCGTCCTGCTGCGCCTGGGCGGCATCGTCGTCGCGCACCGCACGGCCGTGGCGCGGGAGCTGGCGCTGCGCACCGCGACCGCGTCCCTGGTGTCGGCGCTGGACGCGCGGGAGATCGCGGCGGTCTGCGACACGGCCGTCGGCACGCTCTTCGGTCCGGACACGCCGCACGCCTCGACGCTGCTGCCCGCGGTGCCCGCCACCGACGCGCCCACGGGGCTGCACGAGTCGACGCGGATGGTGCCGGTCGAGGAGCTGGGCCCCGAGGCCGCGTCCCGGCTGCGCGGGCTGCCGACGGCGCTGATCTGCCCGATGGTGCCGCAGGACCGGCCACCCGGCGGGGATCTGCCGGGCGTCCTGGTGGCGGCCGGGCCTCCGAAGGAACTCGGCGAGATTCAGGGCCCGTTGGAGTCCCTCGCCGCGCACGCGGGGCTCGCGATGGAGCGGATCGGCCTACGCCAGGAGATCATCAAGCGGGAGAGCGAGGCGTACTTCCGCACCCTCGTGCGCAACGCGTCGGACGTGATCCTCATCGTCGACGAGGACAACACCGTCCGGTACGCGAGCCCGTCGGCGAGGGCCGTCTTCGGCGGCGTCCAACCCGTCGGCGCCGTCCTGCCCGACTTGGTGGGCCCGCGCGACCGGGAGCGCGCCACGCAGGCGCTCGCGGCGCTGCGCGTGGACGGCGCCCCGGAGACGCACGACCACTGGTGGGTCACGCAGAACGGTGGGCGCACCGAGGTGGAGGTGCGGTGCAGCGATCTGCGCGACGACCCGACCGTCGGCGGCATCGTGGTGACGCTGCGCGACGTGACCGAACAGCGGCAGCTGGAGCAGGAGTTGACGCAGCGGGCGTTCCACGATGCGCTGACCGGGCTGCCGAACAGGACGCTGCTGCTCGAGCGGGTGGAGCGGGCCCTGCTGCGCAGCCGCCGCGAGCCCGCCCTGACGTGCCTGCTCTTCATCGACCTCGACGACTTCAAGCTGGTCAACGACACCCTGGGGCATCCGGCGGGTGACATGCTCCTGATGGCCGTCGGCGAGCGGCTGGCAGCGACGCTGCGCCGCTCCGACACGGCGGCCCGGCTCGGCGGCGACGAGTTCGCCGTCCTGATGGAGGACGCCCGCGACCCGGTCGACGCGGAGCTGCTCGCGGCGCAGATCCTCCAGACGCTCAGCCGCCCGATCCGGCTCCTGGAGGACGCGGTGAACGTCTCCGCGAGCGTCGGCGTGGCCACGGCCCTGGACAGCTCCAACGCGGACGAACTGCTCCAGCACGCCGACCTCGCCCTGTACGCGGCGAAGGCGGCGGGCAAGCGGCAGTGGCGGCGCTTCAAGCCGCCGCTGCACGAACGGGTCGTGCAGCGCCACGCGTTGCAGGCCCGGCTCGACGAAGTGGTCAGCAGCGGCGGCTTCGGCCTGCGCTACCAGCCGGTCGTCGACCTCACGACGGACACCGTGGTCGGGTTCGAGGCGCTGGTGCGCTGGCCGGACGACCCGCGCGGCACGGTGCCACCGGAGACGTTCGTGGCGCTCGCCGAGGAGACCGGGCACATCGCGTCGCTCGGCGCGTGGGTGCTGCGCAACGCGGCGGCCGGGGCGGCGCGCCTCCAGGCGGTCGCGCCGGAGAACCCGCCGTACGTGAGCGTGAACGTCTCGGCGCGCCAGTTCCGCGAGGCGGACTTCGTCGACCAGGTGAAGGCCGCGCTCGGCACCCCCGGCCTCGCCCCCGGAACACTCCAACTGGAGCTCACCGAGACCGTGTTGATGCGGCGCGACAAGCAGATCGACTCGGTGGTGCAGGCCGTCAAGGACCTCGGGGTGCACATCGCCGTCGACGACTTCGGCACGGGCTTCTCCAGCCTGCGCTATCTGCGCGAGTTCCCCATCGACGTACTGAAGATCGACAAGTCGTTCATCGACGACATCGCCTCCGACGCCCGGCAGGTCGCCCTCGTCGAGGGCATCGTGCGCATCGCCCGCACGCTGGGCCTCGGGGTCATCGCCGAAGGCATCGAGGACTCCGCCCAGCGGGACCTCCTGGCCGCCATGGGCTGCCGGTACGGGCAGGGATATCTCTTCGCCCGGCCCCTCACCCCCGAGCACGCCGCGGCGCTGCTCGACCGCCCGCCACCGAAGGAGACGAGGACCATGAGCGACACGGCACCTCCGGGCGTGCGGCGCGATCCGCGCTGGGGGGACCTGGAACGGCTGCGGCGCACCAACCCGATGAGCGACGCGGTCCTCGACGAGGTGCGCGGCCGGCACATCCGCAGCGGCGACCACTGGCTGATCGACTTCGCGTCCTGCAACTACCTGGGCTTCGACTGGGACCCGGAGATCATGGAGGCGATCGGCCCTGCGGTCAAACAGTGGGGCACGCACCCGAGTTGGTCGCGGCTACTCGGCTCGCCGCGCCTGTACCCGGACATCGAGGAGCGGCTCGCGGAGCTGCTCGGCGCCCCGGACACGCTGGTCCTGCCGACGGCGACGCTGATCCACGCCTCGGTGATCCCGGTCCTCGCGGGCCAGGGCCAGGTCTTCGTCGAGGCCACCGCGCACCGCACCGTGTATGACGGCTGCGTGGCCGCGCGCGGCCAGGGCGCGACGCTGCACCGCTTCCACGAGGAGCGGCCCGACGAGCTGGAGCGGCTGCTGCGGGCGGCGCCGCCCGGCGTCTCGCGCCTGGTCTGCGTGGACGGCGTGAACAGCATGAGCGGCAACCTGCCCGACCTGCCGCGCCTCGCGCGCCTGTGCCGGTCGTTCGACGCGACGCTGTACGTCGACGACACGCACGGCTTCGGTGTGATCGGCGAGCGCGGCGCCACGGAGCCGTGCCCGTACGGCTCGCGCGGCAACGGCGTCGTCCGGCACCTCGGCGAGACGTACGACGGGATCGTGCTGGTGGGCGGGTTCTCCAAGGCGTACTCGTCGCTCCTGGCGTTCCTCGCGCTGCCGACCTGGCTCAAGGACCACCTCAAGACGTCGGCCGCGCCGTACCTCTACTCGGGCCCCTCGCCGACCGCGTCCCTGGCGACGGTCCTGGCCGGGCTCGACGTGAACGAGAAGCGCGGCGACACGATCCGCGCCGACCTGTACGCGAAGACGAAACGCGTCCTCGGCCATGTGAACGCCCTCGGCCTCGACACCCTCAACCGTGACGAACTCCCCATCATCGAGATCCCGTTGGGCCGGGCGTCCGACGTGGACGCGGTGGCCCGCTTCCTGTGGGACAGCGGCATCTACGTCACCGTCGCCGCGTACCCCCTCGTCCCGCACGACCGGGTCGGCTTCCGCGTCCAGCTCACCGCGCTCAACTCGGACGAGGACATCGACCGGCTCAACGCGACGCTGACCCGCCTCAAGGAGCGGTTCGCGCTGCGCGAGAGGGAGTGAACGGGCCGTGCCGCCGCGGACGTTCAACGACGACGTGGACTGGGACGGCTGGCCCGTCGACGCCTACCTCGCGGAGAACTACCGGCAGCTGCACCCGTCGGACGCGGCCGTCATCGCGCATCACAGCGCGGTCTACCGGCGGCTCGGCGCGGGCAGCGTGGAGCGGTCGGTGGAGTTCGGCGCCGGACCGAATCTGTATCCGCTGATGCTGGCCGCGCCGGTGTGCCGCCGGATCGACGCGGTGGAGGCGGGCGCCGCCAACGTCGCTTACCTGAGGCGCCAGTTGGCGGACGGCCCGGAGGCGAGCTGGAGCCCCTTCCACGCTCTCGTACGGGATCTCGATCCGCGGGTTCCGGCGGATCCTGGCGCGGCTCTGGCCGGGGTCCGGGTGGTCCACGGCGATGTGCGCACGCTGCCGCCGGGGGCGTACGGGCTCGCGTCGATGAACTTCGTCGCCGAGGGCGTCACGGAGGATTTCGCCGAATTCACCGCGCTGTGCGGGCAGTTCGCGCGCTGCGTGGCGCCGGGCGGGCGTCTCGTCGCGGCGTTCATGGAGAACATGCCGACGTACCGGATCGGCGAGGCGACCCAATGGCCGGGGTGCCCCGTCGACGTACCGACCGTGCGGGCCGTCTTCGCGCCGCTGACACGGGAGCTGACGGTGACGCGCATCGACGCGGATCCGACGCTGCCCGACTACGGGGACTCAGGGATGGTGCTTCTGTCGGCCGTGGCGTGCTGAGCCGGCCTCACCCGAGGCGTCAGCGCGAGGGCGGTGTCGACGAGGGCGAGGTGGCTCGCCGTGGCGGGGGCGTCACCGAGCCGGTCTCCGGTGCGCGGGTCCCAGCGCTCGGCGAGCAGGCCCACGTCGTCGCGGGCGTCGAGGACGCGGGCGAAGACCGCTGCCGCCTCCGCTTCGCGGCCCGCGCCCGCGAGGACCCGGGCGCGCAGCAGCGCGTCGGCGACCCGTGGCGCGGGCTGCCGCGGCAGGCCGTCGAGGGCGGCGCGGACGCGCGGATGCGTGGCCGGGAGCAGGCCGAGGCGGGGCAGCAACAGGTGGGCGGGGTCCGGGAGTCCATGGGCCTCGCCGCTCTCCACCCGGTGCCTGAGCGCCGCGCGCAGTCCGGGTTCCGTCGCACCGGGCCCGCCGAGCAGCCGGGCGATCCGCTCGCCCCGGTCGAGCGCGGCCCACGCGAGGACGTCGGCGCGTACGGAGACGCCCGGCCCCTCCTCCCGCCAGGCCCCCTCGACGGCCCGGGTCAGCTCCGCGGCGAGCCGGCCCGAGCCGAGCCGCACCACCGGAAGCCGCGCGCGCAACGCCAGATGCAGGGCATCGAGGACCTCCCCGTACGCGTCGAGGCGGGGGGGCTCCGGGCCGAGCAGCCCCCGCTCGCCCGCGATGCCGTACGTGGACCGGAGCGCGGCGGGGTCCCCGGCCACCGTGCGCAGCAGCCACTCCACCCATGCGGTCGCCTCGGCGCGCAGGCCGCAGCGGAGCAGGGTGGCGAGGCCCTGGCCGAGGCCGTCGAGCCGGCAGACGCGGCCGTCGCCGCCGGGTTCGCCGCCCGGGCCGTACGGGATCCAGGCCGTCGGTGCGGACAGGACGGCGCCCGTGGGTGCGTGGGTCAGGGCCTTCCAGGTGAGCAGGGAGCGTATGACGGCGGGCCGCCAGGGGCCCTCGTACGTGCACCGCGCGGCCCAGCGGCGCCAGAACTCCACGGTCTCCTTCAGGAGCGTCTGGGCGGGTACGGCCAGCTCGGCGGGCGGCTCGGTGAGATGCGAGGGCGCCCAGACCAGGGTCACGGCGCAGCTCTGACCTGCGGTGACGGTGACGTCGACGGTCGAAGTACCGGTGGCGGGGTCGAGCGTCTCGCTCCCCGGCCCGTCGATGCGAGCCCAGACGGCGTCGGGCCCGGCGACGGCGACGGTGCACGGCCCGACCTGCCGCAGCCAGGGCACGATGCGCCCGTGGTGGAACCGGAGCCGCAGGACGCCGCGCACCGGTACGGCTCCCCGCATCCCCTCGACGCGTCGGACGAGGCAGGGGCGGGTGGCCCGGGGCGGCATGAAGTCGGTGATCCGTACGGCGCCGTCCGGCGTCTCCCAGACGGTGTCGAGGACGAGGGTGTCGGCACGGTAGGCGCGGTACGCGCACTCGTCCGCGTCGCGCGGGGCGAGCCGCCAGAATCCGCGGCCGGGGCCGCCGTGGAGCGCGGCGAACGCGGCGGGGGAGTCGAAGCGGGGCAGGCACAGCCAGTCGACGGACCCGTCCCTGCCGACCAGCGCGGCGGTCTCCAGGTCCCCGAGGAGGGCGTGATCCTCGATGTCCGTACTTCGGATTTTCATGATCGGGACCGACGCCGCCGTACACAAAGCCGCACATCCAGGATAGTCTCGTTTGTCCGTATTACTCCAGGATTACTCCAGGCTTGCCCCAGACCCGACTTTCGTCCGACCGGGAGCTCTCGATGCGCGTACGTCACGTCACAGCGGCCTCCGCGGCCGCGCTCGCCCTGACCGCACTCGCCGCCCCCGCCGCACTCGCCGCCCCGGCCGACGCGACGCCCGCGGCCCTCGCGCGCTGCGCCGAGGACGACCTCACGCTCCGGGCCGAGCCGTCCGACGACAGCGACGGCGTCATCAAGCTGAGCGTGCGCAACAACGCGGCGAAGGCCTGCCTCGTCGACCGCGTCCCGACGATCACGTACGGCGACCTGGACGGCGCGGCCCTCCCGCTGCCCTCGATGCCGCACGCGGGCCACACACTCGCCGCCCACGACACGGCGTACGCGGCGGTCCGCTCGCTCTCCGACTCCGACGACGCCGCCGAGCAGGCCCGCACCGTCATGTTCGTGACCGTCACCGCCGTCCCCGACCACCACGGCCACCGCTTCCAGGCCCTGACCCTCGGCGCCCCCGCCGGCCTGCGGGTGTGGGAGCCGGTGACGACGCTGTGGCAGGACAGCCCGGCGCGCGCCGAGCAGGTGCTCCAGGAGGAGATCACGGGACAGGGCACGATCGCCGCCTGACTCCGGTCCCCGAGCCCGCGAACCCCGCGCGCCGGACTCCACCGGCGCTAGCGGCCGCTGCCCTGGTACGGGTAGAGGGCGAGCGCCAGGTATCCCAGGGCCCTGGCCACGGTCGTCACGTAGGGCACATGGGGGCCGACGTCATGCCCGGGCAGGTCCGTGTTGTTCCACGCGTACAGCGACAGGGCGCCCCAGTCGGTCTCGAGTTCCTGCTGCCGTGCGGGCATGATGAACGACCTGCTGTGGTCGGCCATCATCTGGATGACGATCCCCTGCACGTCGCGGAGCCGGGCCGCCTCGGCCGTGGCCTGCACCATGCGCACGAGGGACGCGGCCGTGGCCTGGTAGGCGGAGCCGCCGTACCCGGTCGCATCGCGGGACACGTAGGCCAGTTGGAAGACGGAGTTGTACAGGGCCGTGTAACTCATCTGCGTGCTGTCCCGGGAGGCCCCCGCCCCGGCCAGGTCGGGATACGAACCGCTGTACGGCAGTTGTGTATAGCGCGGCGGGGGCAGCAGTCCGGCGTCCTGGCTGGACCTGAGGGACTCCATCGTGTTGGGCAGGTTGAAGCCCGCGTCACGGAAGAAATAGGTGACATTCGCGTTGTCGGCGCTCGCGTCGACACTCGTGGTCGTGAAGCCGCGCAGATACAGGTTGTTCGGGGTGAACCAGAGCCGCAGTTCGGTCTGGTGCCCCGCGGCGTTGGTGATGTTGATGTCCGCGCGAAGCAGCGAGAGCGGGGCGGTGCCCACGTTCTGCGTGATCATGGTGTCCCCGTGCCACGCGTGCCCCACGGCATTGCGGATGCTCTGCAAGAAGATGCCCCAGTCGCTGGAGACCCGGCCCGGGTCCTCCCAGGGCGCGCTCATGTTCACGTAGACGTGCGAGATCCGGTAGTCCGCCGTGTCGGCCCGGGCCGTGCCCTCCGTCGTGAGGAAGGTCGCCATCCCCGTGATGAAGGCCAGCATCAGGGCGACGAGGCCCGGCATCCGTCTTGCGCGGGTCGTCACGGTCCGTACGTCGGCCATGGTCGTCCCCTTCATGTCTGACTGCGCAGCGGTTCGGATACGAAGGCGGCCTGCGCAGAGGCGCCGCACGCCCCACTCTCACGAAGGGGGCAGTGCGGCACATCAGTCATGTGACTGCACGGAACGGGATGTTGCGTACTTCAGTAACGACGTGGGGCGAACAGCTCACCGCGCGGCGGCGGTCTCCCGGATCACGGGCTCGAACTCCCGCCGGACATAGGCGTCGAACGGCGCGGTGAGCGCGCCGTCGAGCACCCGGCGCACCCCGTGCGCGGCCGCGAACTCCTTGATCGCCGTGCGGGATTCGGGCTCCACTCCCCCGCCGATGATCAGCACGCCGAACTCCTCGGTCTCCATCAGCTTTCTGGCGTCCTCGTCGGCGCTCACACCCTCCGCGTCGAACCCGTCCGCGCGCAGCGTGGCCAGCACCTCCGCCACCCGGGAGGGCGTCCTTCCCAGCACCAGCGTCCTCATGGGGCAGTTCCTCTCGGTACGTCTCGGTACGTCGACTGCTACGCGTCCGAGCCTAGAAACTCAACCGCACTTGAGGTCAAGGGAGTTCACCGGCCTCAGCCGCGCAGCCGGTGCTTCGCGGTGATCAGGGAGTCGTCGTGGACGCGGGCACCGGGCAGCCGATGGCGGGCCGCGACGAGGGCGGCGTCGATGTCGGCGGTACCGGCGGCGACGCAGAGCGAGTAGGCGATGTCGTCCAGGCGTCGCCGGGCCGTGGCGTCGCCCTCCTCGGCGTCCAGGGCGCTGAGGGTCTCGTACTCGCGGACGCGGTCGGCCAGCAGAACGGGGTGGGCCAGCAGCATGAAGGGCTACTCTCCTCGGCGGGACGGCAGGGTCACTCACCACCCCGGCTGCCCCGCGCGTCCCACGCCAAACAGGCGGGGCCGGGTGATCCGTTCCGCACACCAGTACGCCACATCAGTACGGCACCTCAGTACGCCACCTCAGTACGCCGCCGTGAAGCGTGTGCGGTGGTGCTTGGGGCGTTCGGCCTCGTCGAGCAGCGCCACCGCGAGGTCCTCCATGGAGAGCGCGGAGACTCCGCCGGCGTCGACGAGGAGTTCGTCCGTGCCGAGCCGGTAGCGGCCGGTGCGCTCGCCCGGTTCGAGGACGGCCGCGGGGCTGAGGTAGGCCCAGTCGACGTCGTGGGCGGTGGTGCGGCAGGCGTCGAGCTGTTCGTTGCAGGCCTGTGCGATGGGCCGCAGGGCCGCTGGAAAGCCCGGGTCGTCGGCCACGGTGACACCGTCGGTGCCGGGGAGGGTGAGTCCCGCGGCGCCGCCGACGAGCAGCAGCCGGACGCCGGTGCCGTGCAGTCCGGCCAGCAACGACCGTGCGACGGCGGCGAGTTCGGGCTCGCGGCCGGGCGCGGGGCGGGTCGCCGTGATGACCGCGTCCTGCCCTCGGGAGAGCGCCGCGACGGCGTGCGCATCGGCGGCGTCACCGGCCCGCACCCGCGCCCCGGCGGGCAGCGCGCCCGCGCGGGCCGGGTCACGGACGACCGCGGTGACGTCGTGGCCGCGGGACAGGGCCTCGGCGACGATCCTGCGGCCTGCGGCACCCGCGGCTCCGAAGACGGTGATGTTCATGGGGATTCTCCTCGACGACGTAGAGACGGAGACCTGGAGGTGGAAACAGAGACCTGGTAGACGCGGGGCGGTTGAGGTCAGTCGCGTGTGCGCTCCCACAGCCACACCCCGACGGCGCCCGCCGCGAGGGCCGCACCGAGCGTGCTGACGCCGGGCCAGCCGGCCGCCGCCCAGACGAGCGAGGCGAGGGCGGAGCCGACGGTGCCGCCGAGGAAGAAGCTGGTGCTGAACGCGGAGTTGATGCGGTTGCGGGCCTCGGGGCGCAGTCCGTAGATGACGGTCTGGCTGCTGTTCAGGACGGCCTGCTGGCCGATGTTGAGGGCGACGACGCCGACCGCCAGCCAGAGCAGCGACCGCTCCCCGGCGAGCAGGATGAGCCAGCCGGCCAGCAGCAGGACGGTCGCGACGCCGGTGACCTTCTGCACGTGACCCCGGTCGCTGAGCCGCGCCGCGAACGTCATGGTGAGCACACCCACCGCGCCGACGAGCCCGAACAGGCCGATCGCGGGCGCCGACCAGTGGAACGGAGCGCCGCTCAACAGGAAGGTGAGCGCGGTGAGTTGGGTGCTGTACGAGGCCAGCGAGAGGGCGCCGAGCAGGGCGCGGCGGCGCAGCACCGGCTCCTCGCGCAGCAGCGCGAAGGTGGAGCGGAGCAGTGCCGGGTAGGGCAGGTCGGCGGAGACGGGCAGGCGCGGCAGGCGGCGGTGGAGGGTGAGCGCGGCGCCCGCCATGAGGACGGCGAGGACGGCGTACGGGGTGCGCCAGCCGCCGAGTTCGGACAGGCCGCCCGCGGCGGTGCGGGCGAGGAGGCCGCCGAGGAGGACGCCCGACATCACGAGGGCGACGGCGCGGCCCCGGTTCTCGGCGGTGGCGAGGGTCGCGGCGTGCGCGACGACGACCTGCGCGCCGACCGAGGCGAGGGCCGTGAGGACGGTGCTCGCGAGGAGGACCGGGCCGCTGGACGCGAGCGCCGAGACGGTGAGGAAGAGCGCCGTGGCAGAGAAGAGGGTGACCGCGAGGCGGCGGCGGTCGACGACGTCGCCGAGCGGGACGAGGAGCAACAGGCCGAGCGCGTAACCGGCCTGCGAGGCGGTGACGAGCAGCCCGGCGAGGACGCTGCCGAGGTGGAGTTCGCGGGAGATGAGGTCGAGGAGCGGCTGGGCCACGTAGTTGCCCGCGCAGGACAGGCCGGTGGCGACGGCCAGGAGGAGCAGGAGCGAGCGGCGCGGCTCAACGTCCTTACGGGGACGGTCGCTTGCCCGGAGCGGTGCGGTCAGCTGGGTCATGGCTTCAGCCTGCGGCCGGCACCATCCATGAGTCCAACACATCCTTGTCATCCGAACGATCGCGACGCACGATGGATCGCATGGAGTTGCAGCAGATGCGGTACGTCGTCGCCGTCGCCGAGACGGGCGGGTTCACCCGGGCCGCCGAGCGCTGTCTGGTGGTGCAGTCGGCGCTGAGTCATCAGATCGGCAAGCTGGAGAAGGAGTTGGGCGCGCGCCTCTTCGAGCGGACCAGCCGTCGGGTCCGGCTGACCCCGGCGGGCGAGGCGTTCCTGCCGGCGGCGCGGCAGGCCCTGGAGGCGGCCGAGCGCGCGCGGGACGAGGTGGCGGCGGCGACCGGTGAGATCAGGGGGCAGTTGCGGCTCGGGGCGATCGCGACGGTGACGGCGGTGGACGTACCGGCTCTGATGCGCGCCTACCACGCGGCGTATCCGCAGGTCGCGATGCGCCTGATGGACGGGATGAGCGAGTCGCTGCTGCACGGGGTGCGGGAGGGGACGCTCGATCTGGCGTTCCTCGGGGTGCAGCCGTCGTTCCGCTCGGACGAACCGGGGCTCGGCAGCCGGACGTTGGTGGTGGACCGGCATGTGGTGGTCGCGGCGCCGGAGCATCCGCTGGCCCGCGCCGGGTCGGCCGCGGAGGTCGCACTGGAGCGTCTGGTGGACGAGTCGTTCGTGGACTTCCCCGCCGGGCTCGCGGCGCGGGCGCAGACCGACGACGCGTTCGCGGCGGCCGGACTGCGGCGGGAGGTGGCGTTCGAGGCGAAGGGCCTCGAGTTCGTGGCCGATCTGGTGCGCGGCGGTCTCGGCATCGCCCTGCTGCCGTCGCGTCTGGTGCCGCGACTGCCGGGCCTCGCGGTGGTGCCGGTGCGGGACGGCCCCGTGCGGGAGGAGCGCCTCGTGTGGAGCGTGACGCGGTGCTCGCCGGCGGCGGCCGCCTTCCTTGCCTCGGTGGGGAGTTGAGGGTTCCTAGCGTCGGGCCGCCTCAACGGCGAGGAGGGTGGCGTCGTCCTGGAGGCGGCCCCGCGCATGGTGCAGCAGGTCGGCGGCGAGCGCCGCGGTGAAGGAGCCGAGCGGCACGGACTCCAGCTCGGCGGCCCGCTCCGCGAGCGGGTAGAAGACTCCGTCGGCGTCACGGGCCTCGGTGACGCCGTCCGTGTGCAGCAGCATCCGGTCCCAGGCCGCACGGGGGATCGGCTGCGCGGCGCACCAGCCGCGGGCCAGGTCGAGCAGACCGAGCGGCGGAGCCGGCGCCGGGACCGCGGCCACCACCGCGCCGCCGCCGCGCAGCAGCAGGGGCGGCGGGTGCCCGCAGCAGACGAGTTCGGCGGAGCCGTCCCGGGCCACGGTGATCAGCGTGGCGGTGACGAACCGGTCCGGTTCGTCCGAGTGCGCGACCAGCGAGTGCAGCTGCACCGCGACAGCCTCCAACGACCGCTGGTGTTCGACGAGTTGACCCCACGCGCGCAGGACGGTGTCCGCCGTGCGGGCGAGTTCGGGCCCCTTGCCCATGACGTCGCCGATGAGCAGCCGGGTGCCGAACGGGGTCTCGGTGACGCCGTGCAGATCACCGCCCCTGGCGTCCCCCCTGCCCGACGAGGACAGCCTCCGGGCGCTGAAGGTCAGCGAGCCGACCGTCTTGAGCGACGGTACGGCGGAGATCTGACGGGTCGTCATGAGGGCCTTCCGTGGGGGGAACCGCGGGAGTGGCTGGGGAGGAGCGGCGCGGCGCGACCGGTGCGATGTTCCGGGAGTGTAGTCAGTCGGACGCGGCGTGTGACGGTTTCCCCGAACTGCGCACACGATGCGCCCGGGGTCCCCTGATTCGCCGGACGGCAGGCGCGGGAGAAGGGCGCAGTTTCCCACTTCCCGCGGTCCGGCACGCGGCGATCCGGGCAAGCCACGGCGGAAGTGGCCGGATCGCTCTAGCGTGGCGGGGCGAGTATCCCCGTCGCAGTCCGCGTTCGTACGGAGTGAGAGACCCCCATGACCCGCAGTTCCGGCCGTCGCATGTCCGGCGAACTCCGCGCCGAGGCCACCAGTTTCGTCGGGCGGCGACGCGAACTGGCGCAGGTGGCCGAAGTGTTGCGGCGCGCGAGGCTCGTCACGCTCACCGGTCCTGGCGGCGTCGGCAAGACCCGGACGGCGGTGCGTGCGGCGCACGAGCTGCGCGAGGCGTTCCCGTCGGGGGTGCACCTCGTGGAGCTGTCCGCGCTCGCCGACCCGGAACTGCTCACGAACACGGTGGCCGCCGCGCTCGACCTGCCGGAGCAGACGGCGCGGCCGGCCCTCGAGGTGATCGCCGACTACCTGGAGGACAAGGAGCTCCTGCTCCTGCTCGACACCTGCGAGCACCTGGTCGACGCGTGCGCGATGCTCTGCGACGAGCTGCTGCGCGCCGCGCCGAAGGTCCGGATCATGGCGACGAGCCGGCAACCGCTGGACGTGCCCGGCGAGCACGTCCTCGCGATCGGCCCGCTCAGCGTGCCCGATCCCGCGCAGGGCGGTGACGGTCCCGACTGCGATGCGCTCGCCCTGTTCGCCGACCGGGCCTCGGCGGCGGTGCCGGGGTTCACGGTGAGCGACGACAACCGGGCCGACGTGCTCGCTCTGTGCCGCCGCCTCGACGGGATACCGCTCGCGATCGAACTCGCGGTGTCCCGGCTGCGGGTGCTCTCCCTGGACGAGATGCTCGCCCGGCTCGACGACCGGTTCCGGCTCCTCACCGGCGGGCGGCGCACCTCGGTGCCGCGCCACCAGACCCTGCGTACGGCGATCGGCTGGAGTCACGATCTGTCGACCCCCGCGGAGCAGCTCCTGTGGGCCCGACTGTCCGTGTTCGCCGGGGAGTTGAGCCTCCAGGCCGCCGAAGCGGTCTGCGCCGACCTGGACGAGGCGGACGCGGCGGACGAGCCGGCCGGGCTGCCGGTCGAGGACGTACTGACCGCGCTCATCGGCCTGGTGGAGAAGTCCGTGGTGATCCGGGTGGAGACCCCGGAGGGCACCCGGTACCGGATGCTCGACACGATCAGGGAGTTCGGCCTCGGCCGGCTCGCGGAGCTCGACGGCGAGGACCGCACCCGGCGCCGCCACCTCGCCTACTTCCTGGACGCGGCCCGCTGCTTCGACGAGGAGTGGACCGGTGACTCGCAGATCCCGCTGCTGCGCGCACTGGTCCGCGACCGGGCCAATCTCCGGGTCGCCCTGGAGTACTGCGTGGCCTCGCCCCGGCACCACTGCCAGGGCCTGGAGATGGCGACGGCCCTGTGGGGGTACTGGCACGCGACCGGCCTGCTGACCGAGGGCCGCTACTGGCTGCGGCGCACTCTGGAGGGCTGCCCCGACCCGACGCCCGTACGGGTGAAGGCGCTGTGGCTGACGAGCTGGTACATGGACATCCAGGGTGAACGCGGGTCCAACGAGGAGCTGTTGAAGGAGGCCGAGCAGGTCGCCGCACTGATCGACGACCAGCGGGGTGCCGCGTGGACGCTCGCTTTCCAGGCGCACCGCCGCTACTTCCTCGGCCGGATGGAGGGCTGCGCCGAGGACTTCGAGGAGGCGCGCTCGCGGATGACCGTCCTCGGCGACGACACGGGGCTGCGGATGCTCGGCTTCTTCGGCGGGTTCATGCTGATCCTGGCCGGCGACCGCGAGAAGGGCATCGACTGGTGCGACGACTCGCTGGCCCGCGGCGCCGCGCATCCGGCGGAGCAGTGGGCGCGGGGCTGGGCGCTGTGGGTCAAGAGCGTCGGCCTGTGGCTGATGGACGAGCACGAGGCGGCCGTGGAGTGCGCGCGAAAGGGCATCAGCAGCAAGGCCGTGCTGCACGACCTGATGGGGCTCGCCCACTTCACGGAGGGGCTCGCCTGGCATGCGGCGCGGCTGCGGCACTTCGAGCGGGTCGCCGTGCTCCAGGGAGCGGCGGCCGCGCTGTGGCGCAGGTCGGCCAAGGAGGCCAGGTTCGGCATCCCGGTCCTGCACGAGCTGCACGAGAGGGCGGCGGCGCAGGCCCGTTCCGCGCTGGGCGCCGACGGGTACCACGACGCGTTCGAGGAGGGCGGCACGCTGCCGCTGGACGTGGTGGTGGACCTGGCGCTCGCCGACGACTCCTCGCTCGCCCCCGACGTCCCGCCGCAGCGCTCCGGCCCCGACGACGGTCTGACACCGCGCGAGCGTCAGGTCGCCGCGCATGTGAGCGAGGGGCTGACGAACCGGGAGATCGCGGCGAAACTCGTCGTGTCGAAACGGACGATCGACTCCCATGTGGAGCACATCCTCACCAAGCTCGGCTTCACCTCCCGTGCCCAGATCGCAGCCCTGCACGACAGGACGGCGGCGGAGGACCCCGTTCCGCCGCCCGAGGTGTGACGAAGCAGGTCAACGCGGGCCCGGTAGCCGCTAACGTGAACACACAGGACGTGCCACCGAGTTCGCACGGAGGTCGGATGGGCGAGGACGGTGCACAAGGTCCCGGGCCGCTGCCACGCTTGAGGCTCGACGAACTCCTCGAGGAACTCCAGGTACGGATCGACGCCGTGCGCGGCACCCGCAATCGCCTCCAGGGTCTGCTGGAGGCGGTCCTGTCGGTGGGCCAGGAGCTGAACCTCTCGCAGGTGCTGCGCCGCATCGTCGAGGCCGCGGTGGTCCTGGTCGACGCCGAGTACGGCGCGCTCGGCGTGATCGGCGACGACCGCCGCAAGCTGTCGCAGTTCCTGCCGGTCGGCATCGACGAGGGGCTGCGCGCCGAGATCGGTGATCTGCCGTCCGGGCACGGCCTGTTGGGTGAGCTGATCCGGCATCCCGAGCCGCTGCGGCTGCCCGAGCTGGCCGACCATCCGGCCTCGTCGGGGTTCCCGCCGCACCATCCGCCGATGCACAGCTTCGTCGGGGTGCCCATCCGGGTGCGCGAGGCCGTGTTCGGGAACCTCTACCTGACGCAGAAGCGCGGGGACGGCGACTTCGACGACGAGGACGTGGCGGTCCTTCAGACGCTGGGCGCGGCGGCGGGCGTCGCCATCGAGAACGCCCGCCTGTACGAAGAGGTCCAACTGCGGGAGCGCTGGCTGCGGTTGAGCGCCGAGTTCACCGGGAGCCTGCTTTCGGGCACCGAGGAGACGCAGGTGCTGCGCATGATGGTGGAGCGGGCGCGGGAGATCGCGACCGCGGACCTCGGCGTGGTGGCGCTCGTCGTGCCGGGCCGTGACGAGCTGCACGAGTCGATGGCGCTGGGCCGCAGCGCGGACGCGCACCACGATGTGACACTGCCGCGCGCGGGCACCTTCGCCGGGACCGCGCTCGCGGCGGGCGAGCCGATCACCTCGGACGACATCCGCAAGGATCCGCGGATCACGTATCAGCCCTCCCGCTGGGACGGCCTGGGTCCCGCGGTGGCGGTGCCGATCGGCACCAGTGACGGGATGCGGGGGGTGCTGATGCTGGCCCGCCGCGCGGAGCACACACCCTTCTCCGCGGCGGAGTTGACGCCGCTGGTCGGGTTCGCAGGGCAGGCCGCGCTCGCCCTGGAGCTGGCGGACCGGCGGCGCGACGCGGAGCAGATGAGCCTCCTGGAGGACCGCGACCGCATCGCCCGCGACCTGCACGACCTGGCGATCCAGCGGCTGTTCGCGACGGGCATGACCTTGCAGAGCGCGCAGCGGTTCGTGCAGCACCCCGAGGCGTCCGAGCGGCTGATGCGCGCGGTCGACGACCTGGACACCACCATCAAGATCATCCGGTCGACCATCTTCGGTCTGCGCGAGCGCGAGGCGCCGAAGGCCGGGGCGGGACTTCGGGTCCGTACCGTCCGGGCGGTGGAGGAGGCGGCGCGGGTCCTCGGCTTCACACCGGCGCTGCGGATGGAGGGCCTGATCGACGTGGACGTGCCGGGCGCGGTCGCCGACGACGTGCTGGCCGTGCTCGTCGAGGCCCTCACGAACGTGGCCCGGCACGCGGCCGCGTCGGCCGTCGAAGTGACCCTCGCCGTGCGAGGCCGCGAGGTGACCCTGACCGTCGAGGACGACGGGGTCGGCATCCCGAACGTGGAGGAGGTCCACCGCAGCGGCCTGGCGAACCTGGCGGCCCGGGCCACGCGGCGCGGCGGCACCCTGACCACCACGGCCCGCGACGACAGCGGCACCCGCCTGGAGTGGCGCGTACCGCTGAAGGACGCGCGCTGAGCCGCGCCGGCGGCGGGTCAGCGCGGCTCGGCCGGCGGCAGGCGGCTCGCCAGGACCGCCGCCTGGATGCGGCGCTCGACGCCCAGCTTGGCGAGCAGCCGCGAGATGTTGTTCTTGACCGTCTTCTCGGACAGGAAGAGCCGCTGCCCGATCTGGCGGTTGGTCAGCCCCTCACCCACCAGCGCGAGGATCTGCCGCTCCCGCTCGGTGAGGTCGGCGAGGCCGCCGCCGGCCGGGGTGTCGTCGGCCTGCTCGGGGAGCTCGGGCCCGCGCAGGCTGCGCATCAGGCGTGCGGTCGTCGCGGGGTCGAGCATCGACTGGCCCGAGGCGACGGTGCGTACGGCGGAGACGAGGTCGGACCCCTTGATCTGTTTGAGGACGTATCCGGCGGCCCCCGCCATGATCGCGTCGAGCAGTGCGTCGTCGTCGTCGAACGACGTGAGCATGAGGCAGTTCAACTCCGGGAGCAGGACGCGCAGTTCGCGACAGCAGGTGATGCCGTCGCCGTCGGGCAGCCGGACGTCGAGGACGGCGACGTCGGGGCGCAGGGCGGGTCCGCGGGCGATGGCCTGCGCGGCGGTGGCCGCCTCCCCCACGACCTCCAGGTCGGGTTCCGCGCCGAGCAGATCGCGCAGGCCGCGGCGGACCACTTCGTGATCGTCGAGGAGGAGGATGCGGACCGGGCGGTCCGCGGAGAAGCCACGTGACTGAGACATGCGTCCCCCTCGGGTGCGTCGGTCCCTAGATCCTGGGGCCCGTGAGGGGAGATCCGCCAGGGCCGAACGGTACCGATCGCCCGATCCGCCCGGACCACCCCGGCGAAGCGCGGCTCAGCCCGTCATCGGGAGGTCGGCGCCGTAGGGGCCGTACAGGTCGAGCAGACGCGAGCGGGACACGCTCAGCCGGTGGGCGAGGACCGCGCCGATCCATTGGGCGACGAGGGAGCCCAGTGCGGGGTCGGAGGCGCACATCAGCCGGACGGTGACGGCGTCGAACTCATGGGCGCGCACCGGGGTCCCGGTCTCGGCGCCGAGCTGCCACACGTACGGCGGGAACATCCAGGACCAGCCGGCCAGGTCGCCGCGGCCGAGCGTCTCGACGACGGGCGCGCGCCGTCCCGGTACGCGCATGTCGAGGGTCACGCAGCCGCTGCGGACGATCCAGAAGCGGTCGGCGCGCGAGCCCTCCTCGAAGAGCCGGACGCCCTGCGGGAAGGCCACCTCGCGGGCGATGCGCAGCAGCCTCCGGCGGTACTCCTCGGGCAGTGCCTGAATCATGCGCGGGGCCGTGGTGGTCATGGACGGCCTCCTTCCGAAGGGGCACGACGGCGGGGAACGCTTCCCTCCGGCGGTTCGCGCCCTGCGGGCCTCGTGGGTCGGCGTGGCCCTGGTGGCGGGTTCGGGTGTCTGCCGGTGCCGTCGTGCACTGGTTCGACCATCGCCGTTCGCGGCGGTGCGGCACAGGGGCCGAACGGGACCCGCCAGGGGGCCTGTCGGATCCCGGACCCCGCTCAGGCCGGACGCTTGCCGGTCCATTCGGGGCCTACGCGGGCCCACTCGCTCTCCCATGCGGCGAGCCGGCCGCGGCGCAGGACGCGGCGCACGCCGACCAGGGCGGCGCCGGCGAGTGCGGCGGTGGTCGCGCTCACGAGGCAGGCCGTGGCGAACGTGTGGGTCCAGATGTCCTCGGTGTCCATGGGGGCCTTGGTGACAGCGCCGCGCGAGTCGAACCACACGGTGGCGGCGTCGCCCCGGTCGCGGCCCGCGTCGACCAGGGCGCGGGTCGTGACGCGACGGCCCCCGTCGTCGGTCCAGCGCACCAGGACGGGGTAGGTCTGGTCGAGTTCGGCGCCGTTCGCGGCGGTCACGGCCTCCGGCGCGTCGTCGACGAGCCGGGCCCGCACCGCGTGCCGGTCGGCGGCCTCGGCGCGGGCCGCGCGGGCGGCGTCCGCGTGGGCCGCCCAGCCGCTCGCCGCCCCCGCCACGGGCGCCACGCAGTACGCGAGCACGCCCAGGAGAAGGACCGCCCACGCCTCCAGCACGTCGGACCTGCGGCACAGGGCGTTCGCGTACATGCGTCGGCCGGGCCTGAACGTCGCCATCGCCGCCTCCCCGGGCTGCCGTGTGAGCCCCACGCTCGCGCGGCGGCGGATGCCTGGCACAGGGGCCGAACGACCCCGGGCGCCGGGCCTGTTCGTCCCTCCCGGCAGGGGCGTGGGGGTGGGACCGTCCTACCCGTCGCACCCCACGCGCGCCGGGTTCGTCGGCGGAGTACGCGTGGGGGCTCCGGAGCGTGGAACCCGCAGAGGAACATCCGTTCGCGCCGTTGCCGTCCGAAAGGCTCCCTCATGACCAGTCCGCGCGTTCTGACCGTCGGTACGGACGGGTCGCCCGAGAGTCTGCACGCCGCCGACTGGGCGGCGCGCGAGGCCCTGCGGCGCGGCCTGCCGCTGCGGCTCGTGCACGCCGACGCCACCCAACGCCCGGCGCCGCGCGCCCCGTGGGACGTGGACCTGCCGAGCCGCGGCGTCCTGGACCGGGCCGCCCTGCACCTCTCCTACAGCTTCCCGGAGTTGGAGATCCTCGCGCGGCGCCGCCCGCCGCCGCCGATCACCGCGCTGCTCGATGTGGCGCAGGAGTCCGAGTTCCTGGTGCTCGGCTCGCGCGGGTTCTCGGGGTACTCCGGGTTCCTCGTGGGTTCGGTCGCCCTCGCGGTCACGGCGCGATCGCTGTGCCCGGTCGTCCTGGTGCGGGCGGGCGGGCTGCCGCTCGACGAGCGGACATCGGACGGCTCCGGGTTCCGTCCGGTCGTCGTCGGCCTGGACGTGACAGGCCCCGCCGACGAACTCCTGTCGTACGCCTTCGAGGCCGCGGCCGTGCGCGGGGCGCCGCTGCACGCGGTGCACGCCTGGACGGTGCCGCCGCTGCGTGCCCCGCTGACGGGCGGTCCGCCGACGGGTGACCGGCTGCCCGGCGACGCGGCGCGCCGCGAGAGCGAACGTCGCAGGGCCCTGTCGGGTGCGGTGCGCGCGTGGCGCGGCAAATACCCTGACGTCCCGGTCGTGGAGCGCCTGTTGTACGGGCAGCCGGGCCACCATCTCCTCAAGGCGTCGACGAACGCGAGCCTGACGGTCGTCGGACGGCGCTGCGACACGAACCGCCTCGGGGGCACGACGCACTCGGTGGTGCATCACGTCACGAGCCCGGTGGCGGTCGTCCCGCACCCGTGAGCCACCGCGGGCGAGCGCGGCGCGGGTGGGTAGAGATGCGTCGGTGGAGATGTGTCCACCCGTCGCCGAAAGGGAGTTGAGCCCCGATGCCCGCGTTCCGTCCCGCCCCCGCCTGGCTGTCCGACGCCGTCTTCTACCAGATCTACCCGCAGTCGTTCGCCGACTCGGACGGGGACGGCATCGGTGACCTCGCCGGGATCGCCGACCGTCTCGACCATCTGGCCTGGCTCGGCGTGAACACGGTCTGGCTCAATCCGTGCTTCGCGTCCCCGTTCCGCGACGCGGGCTACGACGTCGCGGACTATCTGTCGGTGGCGCCGCGCTACGGCACCGACGACGATCTCGCCAAGCTCGTGGACCTCGCCGGGCGACGCGGCATCCGGGTCCTCCTCGACCTGGTCGCCGGACACACCTCGGACGAGCACCCGTGGTTCCGCGCCGCGGCCGACGACCCCGGCGACGACCGCTACATCTGGGCGCCGCACGATGTCCCGGACGGCTTCGTCGCCTCGCCGGGCACCCGCCCCGGCGGCTATCTGCCGAACTTCTTCGCGTCGCAGCCCGCACTCAACTTCGGCTATGCGCGGGAGAGTGCGGCCGAACCGTGGCGGCAGCCGGTCGACGCCGAGGGGCCCCGCGCCAACCGGGCGGCGCTGCGCGCCGTCATGGACCACTGGCTGCGGCGGGGCATCGCGGGCTTCCGGGTGGACATGGCGTCGTCGCTCGTCAAGGACGACCCGGACAAGCGGGAGACGTGCGCGCTCTGGTCTCAGGTGCGCCGCTGGCTGGACGCCGCCCACCCCGAGGCGGTGCTCCTGTCCGAGTGGGGCGACCCGGCGGTGTCGGTGCCGGCCGGATTCCACGCCGACTTCTTCCTCCAGTTCGGCGGTCCGGCGAACGGGCTGCCGATGCGCTCGCTGTGGAACAACGGCGCGGGCACCCTCGACACGGCGTGGGCCCCGCTGGACTGCTTCTTCGACGCGTCGGGGGCCGGGTCGCCGATGCCGTTCGTCGAGGCGTGGCGCGCGGCACGGGCCGCGATCGGCGACCACGGCTTCATCAGCCTCCCCACGTCGAACCACGACTTCTCGCGCCTCAACTGCGGCCCGCGCACGTCCGATCAGCTCCCGGCGGCGTTCGCCTTCCAGCTCACCTGGCCGACGCTCCCGGCCATCTACTACGGCGACGAGATCGGCATGCGGTACGTTCCGGGCCTGCCCGACACGGAGGGCAGCGTGCTCGGGCCGCACTACAACCGGGCGGGCTCCCGCACTCCGATGCAGTGGGACGACGGCCCCGGCGCCGGCTTCTCCACGGCTCCCGAGGACCGCTTCTACCTGCCGCTCGACCCGGCCCCCGACCGCCCCTCGGTGGCGGCCCAGCGCGCGGACGAGTCGTCCCTGCTGCACCTCGTCCGCCGCCTCGTCGCCCTGCGCACCACGACGCCCGCGCTCGGCCACGACTCCCCCGTGGAGGTGCTGCACGAGGGCTACCCCTTCGTGTACGTACGGGGAGACCGGTTCCTGGTGGTCGTCAATCCGGCCCGTACGACCACGAGTTGGGCGGCGGGCGACGCGGCGGGCCGACTGGCGGCGGCGTCGGAGGCGGAGGCGGCCGGGGTGCGGATCGCGCGGGACGGGACGACGGTCGAGGCGGACGGCTTCGGTTACGGCGTGTTCGAGCTGACCGGGGCCTGAAATGATCGCCCCGTTTCGACGCCCGGCTCAAGATCATCAAGACTCGGGTCATGCGATACGGCGTGAACCTCCTGAACTTCGGCTCCGGTACGACCCCCGAGAGCCTCGTCCGCCAGGCCACGGACGCCCGTGACCTCGGCTTCACCTTCGCGATGATCTCGGACCACATCGCGGTGACCCCCGATGTGCACGCGGTGTATCCCGCCCCGTTCTACGACCAGTTCGTGCTGGCCGCCCATCTCGCGGGCCGGGTACCGGGCCTCACCCTGGGGACCACGATCACCGTGATCCCCTACCGGCATCCGCTCCAGACGGCCCGGCTCGCCGCGAACCTCGACCAGTTGACCGACGGCGGCTTCATCCTCGGCGCCGGGGTCGGCTGGTCGGCGGCCGAGTACCGCACGCTGGGCGTGCCGTTCGAGGAGCGCGGGGCGATCACCGACGAGTACCTCGCCGCGATCCGGGCGGCGTGGACCGAGGACCCGTGCAGCTTCGAGGGCCGGTACGTGTCGTTCGAGGGCGTCCGCACGGCGCCGGCGCCCGCGACCCGGCCGCACCTTCCCGTGTGGGTCGGCGGCGACTCCCCCGCCGCGCTGCGCCGGGCCGCACGGCTCGGCGAGGGCTGGCACCCGTTCCGCCCGACGCTCGCGGCGCTGCGCGAGAAGCTGCCCCGGCTCGCCGCGGAGGCGGACCGCGCGGGCCGTCCGGTACCGCAGTTCACGCCCCGCATCCAGCTGGCCGTCGGCGCCGCGCTGCCCGACACGGCGGACCGCCCGCTGGGTCACGGCAGCCTCGATCAGGTCCGCGCGGACGTGGCGGCCCTGGAGGAGCTCGGCGCCACGCACCTCCTCTTCGACACCTATCCCGGCGACCCGGCGGCGCGGGGCTCCGCCGACGACGACCGGCGGGTCTGGGAACTCCTGCGCGACAAGGTTCTCGGCGACGTCGGCCGATAGAGGACAGCATCTGACCTAGTTCGGCCCTAGCGTGGTCTTCACCGACGGAGCAGCACCACCGGAAGGCGGAGACCATGACCACCGACAAGACGACCACCACGCCCGAGCAGAGCGCGACCCCGGCCGTCACCGGCGAGCGTGCCGACTGGCTCCAGGCGCTGGCCAAGCAGCGGCACTTCCTGCGCTTCACGACCAACGGCCTGACCGACGAGCAGGCAGGGCTGCGGACCACCGCGAGCGAACTGTGTCTGGGCGGTCTGGTCAAGCACGTGACGTCGGTCGAGCGCGGCTGGGCGGAGTTCATCGTCAAGGGCGCCTCGGCGATGCCCGACTTCACCGCCATGACGGAGGAGGACTTCGCCCGGCGCCTCGAGGAGTTCCGGATGCTGCCCGGCGAGACGCTGGCCGGGGTACTCGCCGCCTACGAGGAGGCGGCCCGGTTCACCGACGACCTGGTGGTCTCCCTGCCCGACCTGGACGCCGTACAGGAACTGCCGAAGGCGCCGTGGTTCACGGACACGCGGTGGTCGGCGCGCCGGGTGCTGATGCACATCGTCGCCGAGACCGCCCAGCACTGCGGTCACGCCGACATCATCCGTGAGTCCCTGGACGGCGCGAAGACTATGGGCTGACCCCAGCACATCGGCCCCCACGGCTCACCACGTCACCCACAGCGCCTGCGGGCCCCGGATGAACCCCTTGCTCTGCCACAGGGTCTCGGCCGGGTCGCCCGCGAGGCGCAGCCGGGGGAAGCGGGTGAGCAGCGCGCCGAGCATGACCTCGGACTCCATGCGGGCGAGCATCGCACCGATGCAGTGGTGCGGTCCGTGCCCGAACGAGACGTGGGCGGTGCCCGTGCGGTCGAAGTCGATCGCCTCCGGGTCGGGGAAGGTGTCGGGGTCGCGGTTGGCCGCGAGGTAGGAGGCGTACACGGCCTCGCCCGCGCGGATCAGGACACCGCCGACCTCGACGTCCTCGGTGGCGATGCGGGGCAGCCCGACACCGTTGCGGTGCGGGATGTGGCGCAGGAGTTCGTCGACGGCCTGGGGCAGCAACTCCGGTTCCGCGCGCAGCCGTTCGGCGAGTTCGGGCCGGGTGAGCAGTGTGTAGACCATGTTCGCGCTGTTGTTGCGCACGGCGTGGGCGCCGCTGACCAACACGGCGGTCGCCAGGGACACCGCCTCCGCCTCGCTGATGTCACCGGCGTCCTGGGCGCGGGCGAGCACGGACGCCAGGTCGTCGTCGGTGCTGCCCGTGCGGGAGGCCAGCAGTTCGACGATGTACTGCCGCATGCGTTCCTTGGCGGCCTCGCTGGACTTGGGCCCGGGCCCCGCGGACAGGATCACGTCGGGCCAGTCGGCGAGCCGGTCGCGATCCTCGGGCGGTACGCCGAGGAGGTCACCGACGACGGTGAGCGGGAAGGGGCCGTGCAGGTGGGCCACGAGGTCGGCGGGCGGCCCCGCCTCCTCCATGGCGTCGAGCATTCCGGCCGCCGTCTGCTCGGCGAGCGGCCGCAGGCTCTTCATCGTGCGGCCGGTGAAGGCTTTGGTCATGACCTTGCGCAGCCGCGTGTGCTCGGGCGGGTCCGCGTAGTTGAGGCCGACGGTGGCGGCGACGCGGTGCGCCATCATCCCGTTGACCTCACGGCCGACGAGGGCGGCGCGGCTGAAGCGCGGGTCCGAGGTCACCAGGCGCACGTCGGCGTACCGGGTGACGAGCCACGCGTCGCGCTCCTGCCCGAACGGCATGCGCACCCGGGCCACGGGCTCGTGGCTGAGCACGTCGGCGAGCAGCGGATCGAAGGTGAGCGCGGGCAGATCGTCCAGGGCCCAGGCGCGCACGGACGGCACCTCGCCGACCCCTGTCGTCGCCGTCGGGTCCTCACGTACGGTGTTGTCGGTCACGCCGGGATGCCTTCCCCCGGCCGGTACCGGAGCACGCCGCGCCCTGCGCCGCGCCCCCTGATCGGACGACTGCCGGACGACCGGTCGCACGCCGCGCGACGGCCCGGCGGGGTCCGCCCGAAGGACGCGATCACGCAAGCGGCATGCAATTCTTGCGCTAATCTTGCGTTCATGACGCGCAGACTTGCACAGGTGGCGAAGAAAGTCGGAGTCAGCGAAGCCACGGTCAGCCGGGTGCTCAACAACAAGCCCGGCGTCTCGGAGGCCACCCGGCAGTCGGTGCTCACCGCGCTCGACGTGCTCGGCTACGAGCGGCCGACGCAACTGCGCGGCGAGCGGGCCCGCCTCGTCGGCCTGGTCCTGCCGGAGTTGCAGAACCCGATCTTCCCCGCGTTCGCGGAAGTGATCGGCGGCGCGCTCGCCCAGCAGGGCCTGACGCCGGTGCTGTGCACCCAGACCAAGGGCGGCGTCTCCGAGGCGGACTACGTCGAGCTTCTGCTGCAACAGCAGGTGTCGGGCGTGGTGTTCGCGGGTGGCCTGTTCGCCCAGGCGGACGCCGAGCACGACCACTATCAGCGGCTCGCCGAGCGCAAGGTTCCGGTGGTGCTCGTGAACGCGTCCATCGAACGGCTCGGCTTCCCGTGCGTGGCGTGCGACGACGCCGTCGCGGTCGAGCAGGCCTGGCGCCATCTGGCATCCCTCGGGCACGAGCGCATCGGACTGGTCCTCGGCCCCGAGGACCATGTGCCCTCCGGGCGCAAGCTCGCCGCGGCCCGCGCCGCCGCGCACGCGGCGGGCGGCGCCCTGCCCGACGACGCGGTGGAGCGGGCGATGTTCTCCCTGGAGGGCGGGCACGCCGCGGCCGCCCGGCTGATCGCCCGGGGCATCACCGGCATCATCTGCGCCAGCGACCCCCTCGCTCTCGGCGCGGTGCGGGCCGCCCGGCGCGCGGGCCTGACGGTCCCCCGGGACGTGTCGGTCGTCGGCTACGACGACTCGGCGTTCATGAACTGCACGGAGCCACCCCTGACCACGGTGCGCCAGCCGATCGAGGCGATGGGCCGCGCCGCGGTCGAACTCCTCGTGGCGCAGATCCAGGGCGGCGCGGTGCCGCCGGGCGAGCTGCTCTTCGAGCCGGAGCTGGTGGTGCGCGGCTCGACCGCGCAGGCACCGGCGGCTTCCTGACGGTCCGTCTTCCGCGGCCCTCGCGCCTGCGGGGACGGACGAGCCGGCCCGACCGCCCCGGCGTAGGGCGGCTACGTCGTTCGACGGGGCCCGCTCCTTCGGACGCATGAGCCAGGCATACGCCACAACCGGCCATCCGTTCGAGCGGAGTACCCGGAATTGCCTCCCCGGAGGACAATGACATATGCCAGAAGCACCACCGCATCGTGTATGGCGAAATGCCTTACGAGGCCAGGCGGCCTGTGCCAGAGTCGGTATCGGCCCGTCGTCACGGTCCCTCCGTCGTCACGGTCCTTCCGTCAGCCTTGGCCACCAGTGCCTGCATCGGAGTTCGTCATGCCGCCCCATGTCTTCGCGGACCGCCCCGCCGGCCAGCCGCCGGAGCGCGGCCCGGTCGACGCGTTGATCTCGCAGACGCGTCGGTTGCTGGGCGATGTCGACGCGGTGCGCCGGGAGTCGGTGAGCGACGAGACGAACCCCGAGGCCCGCTGGCAGCGCGCCCTGTACGAGCTCGCGGTGCATCAACTCAGCGACCTGGACCGCCACTTGGCCCAGCTGCGCGACGGCCCCACGACGCGCGCCGCGCTCCCCGAGCAGCGTGCCGTCACCGGAGCGCAGCCCGGATCGCTGCTCAGCCGGGTCGGCAGCGCCGAGTGGAACCTGCTGACGGACGAGGCGCGTTGGTCCGGCGAGCTGTACCGGATCCTCGGCCGCGACCCGGCGGCCCCCGCGCTCACCCTCGACGAGCTGCCCGCCGTGGTGCACGCCGACGACCAGTCGAAGCTGACCGCGATGGTCACGGACTGCCTGATCGACGGCAAGCCGATGGACGGGGAGTTCCGCGTCGTGCGCCCCGACGAGAGCGTGCGCACGGTGCACATGATGGGCGAGCCCGTGCTCGACGCCGACGGTTCGACGGCCGCCATGTGGGCGGTCGTCCGAGACGTCAGCGAACTGCGCCGCAGCCAGCGCGCGGTGAGCGAGACCCGTGACTCGCTCCAGCGCCAGCGGCACATCGCGCAGACCGAGCACCGGCTCGCGGTCGAGCTGCAGGAAGCCGTGCTGCCGCCGTGGCGTGGCTCCCTGCGGCTCCCGCACGACGGGCCCGGCGGGCTCGATGTCGCGGCCCGCCACCTTCCTTCCTCCACCGGCGCCCCCAGGGGCGGCGACTGGTTCGACGCGCTCGAACTGCCCGGCGGGCAGACCCTGTTGACCGTCGGCGGCCTCACCGGTCACGGCGTCGCCGTGACCTCCGCGATGGCCATGGTGCTCGGCGCGGTCCGCGGCATGGCACTGTGCGGCACGCCGCCGGACGAGCTGCTCGGCCGCCTCGACCACCTCCTCACGGCCTCCGCGCAACCCGACCTCGCCAGCGCCCTGTGCTGCCGGTACGACCCGGCGGCCCGCACGCTGGCGTGGGCGCAGGCGGGACACCCCGCCCCGCTGCTCTTCCGCGACGGGACGGGGCGTGCGCTCACGCCACCCGAGGAGACCCTGCGCAGCGGCGACGTCCTGCTGCTGCACACGGGCGGCCTGACGCCACGGCACGCAGGGCCCGCGACGGACCGACTGCTGGCGCTGGCACCGCGGTTGTCCGCCGCCCAGGACGCGCACGACGGTGTGCGCGCGGTCCTCGACGAGTTCGCCGCGGACGAGCGCGAGGACGACGCCTGCGTATTGATCGCCAGGATCGACACCTGACGTACTGATGAGGTACTGGATCGACCTACCGCGTCGACGTACTGAACCGACGTAGGGAATCGACCTGCTGAATCGGCGTACGGGAACGGTCAGGCCTGCAACTTCTTCCCGCTGCTCCTGGGCAGAGCCAGCTTGATCTCGTGGCGGAGGTCCTCGATCTTCGGGTAGCCCGCGTACTGGCCGGTGAGCCGGTACATCTCGCGCAGCCGGTCCCAGGTGCGGTGCGAGGAGTTCGACCCCATCGAGGACAGGGCCAACCGCGCGTACCGGTCCGCCTGTTCGGGGTCGTCGGCGATGAAGCACGCCGACGCCAGGGACAGATGGTCGAAGATCTTCGACCGGTCCCGGCCCCCGGCCCGCAGCGCGAGCGCCTCATGGGCGTGGCGCTGCGCGAT
The DNA here is from genome assembly GCF_040679615.1 of Streptomyces sp. NPDC052225. Classification (NCBI taxonomy): domain Bacteria; kingdom Bacillati; phylum Actinomycetota; class Actinomycetes; order Kitasatosporales; family Streptomycetaceae; genus Streptomyces; species Streptomyces sp. NPDC052225. The sequence goes on from NZ_JBFAVD010000002.1 coordinate 430,386, forward strand.
GACCGCGGCGCCCGGCTCGTGCTCGGCGAGGGTACGGTACGCCAGGGCCTGCATGCCGTGCAGGTCCGCCTCGTCGAACATCTGCATCCAGCTCGGCGGCGGCACGTCCCCCTTGTCGGAGACGAAGAGGTCCTCCGCCTCGCCGAGGGTGCGGCGCATCGCCTGCCCCTTGCCCATGGACGCCTGTGCCCAGGCCTCGATGGTGTAGAGCATGGCCTTGGTGCGTGGCAACACCTCGTCGCCCGAACCGGACTTGGCCAGCTTCATCAGGTCGAGCGCCTCGTCCGGTGCGCCCAGATGGATCTTCTGCCGGGCGGCCCGCGAGAGGGCCTCGCCGGCGCGTGGCCGGTCGCCTCCCTCGCGCGCGGCGTGCGCGGCGATGACGAAGTACTTCTGGGCCGTGGGCTCCAGGCCGACGTCGTGCGACATCCAGCCCGCGAGTACGGCGAGATTGGCGGCGACGCCCCACAGGCGCCGCTGGAGATGGTCGGGGTGTCGGTAGGAGAGCATCCCGCCGACCTCGTTGAGCTGGCCCACGACTGCCTTGCGCTGCAGCCCGCCGCCGCGGGACGCGTCCCAGGCCCGGAAGACCTCGACCGAACGCTCCAGTTCCTCGATCTCCTGCGACCCGATGGGGGCGGCCTCGTAGCGGTCGAACCCAGCGGGGTCGGCGTGCAGGGGATCGTCGGTCCTGGGAGCGTCGGCCGCGAGGGCCGGGTCGGTGTGCAGCCAGTCGTGCATGGCGCTGCTGAGTGCGGATCCTGCGGCGAGCGCGGCACCCGCGCCCACCAAGCCGCGTCGGTTGAGCATGAGGTCCATTCCCGTGAATTCGGTGAGGACCGCAGCTGTCCGCTCGGGCGCCCACGGCACTCCGTCGGGACCCTGATGTTCCAGGCCCCCGCCGCCCTGCCGTTTCCCCGCGCGCCCGTGTCGGACAAGACCGAGATCCTCGATGGTCACGACACGGCCGAGTCGCTCGGTGAACAGCGCCGCCAGCACCCGAGGCACCGGATCGCGCGGGATCTCTCCCATGTCGATCCAACGCCGCACCCGCGAGGTGTCCGTCGCCAGCTGCGGGTGGCCCATGGCCGCCGCCTGCCGGTTGACGAGTCGCGCGAGCTCCCCCTTGGACCAGCCGGCGAGGCCGAACAGGTCGTTCAGGCGGGTGTTGGGTTGTCCGTTCACGTAAGCCCCCAGGTTCTCGGCTGAAGTTGACAGTAGCCCTCTGTCAGTTGCTGAGCGACTATTCGCCAGGGTTCGCCAGGGTGCGCCAGCTGTTGTGCCCGTGGCCCTCGGGTGTCAGGTAGGAATGCGCCACCCCGACCCGGTCGCCGCAGGGCATTCCCCAGGGTGTTACCGAATCGGCCGGGCCGGGCGGCGCGTGCAACTCGTCGGCACACGAAGGGATCTGTATCTCCCATGTACGCAGCATCGTCCTCCGTGTCCGCCCCGCCCCGGCCGCTGCGTCCCGCCCGTCCGGCGGTCGGCGGCGGCCCGTACCTCGACCCCGCGCGGACCGCCTCCCCGGCGCTCGGTGGCGTCGGCAGGACTCGGCGCATGCCGGGGCTCGGCACGCAACCGCTCAGCGGGAGACTCGACTTGTCCGGCCCTCAGGGCGCCCAGCTGCGCACGGCGATCGCGTCGGTGCACCGGATCTGCCCGGAGTTCCATCCGGTGCAGGTGCTGCGCCGCAGCCCTCGCTCCGTGCTCCTCGTCGGTACGACGGGACGCAGCACCGCCGTCGCGAAGTGTTTACTGGACCACTCCCCTGTGTGGGCGGAGCGGATCCGGCACGAGATAGCCGCATACCGTTCGTTCGTCCGACACCGGCCGCCGGTGCGGGTCCCGCGTCTGATCGCGGCCGACCCGGACAACGGCACGCTGGTGATCGAGCGGATGCCCGGCCGCGTGGCGGCCCTGCAACGCCACCCGGCCGAGGCACCGCCGAGGGCGGACGTGCGCGCCGCGCTCGGCGCGATCTGCCGGCTCAACCAGTGGCGGCCTCCGGCGGGCACCTTCGACGCACCGCTGGACTACGCGGAGCGGATCAACCGGTTCCATGATCTGGGCCTGTTGACCGACCGCGACATGGGAGACCTGCAGAAGCTGCTGCACGGCATCGCCCACGCATCGGGCCGCGGCGGCATGGGCCAGTTCTGCCACGGCGACGCCCTTCTGTCCAACGTCCTCCTCTCCCCGGCCGGTCCGGTGCTCGTGGACTGGGAGCACGCGGGCTGGTACCTGCCGGGCTACGACCTGGCGACGCTGTGGGCCGTTCTGGGCGACGCCCCGGTGGCGCGCCGTCAGATCAGCCAGCTCGCGCAGTCCGGCGGACCGGCCTCGCGCGACGCGTTCCTGGTCAACCTGATGCTCGTACTGACGCGGGAGATCCGTACGTACGAGACCGCCGTGCAGCGTTCGATGCACGAGCAGACCCCGGCGGCACCGGGTCCGGCCCATCCCGGTGCTGCGCCGTCCGGCGAGGAGCAGCGGCTGTTGCTGCGCCGCCTGCACGACGACTGCAACATGGCCCGGAAGGCGGTGCGTGCGGCAGTCGGCACTCGCTGACGGGGACGACGATCCGCGGTGCGCCCGGGAGGAAGACGGCGCGCCGCGGATCTTCGCTGTGCGGGGATGTTTTCCGGTCGCCCCGTCACCCTTATTGGTCTACTCCACTGACGCACCGCAGGCGATCGCGCCATCGTGGCGAAAACGCCCGCGGACCGTGCCTGACATGGGAAATCCCTTGCACGGCTGGTGATTGACGGATCGTCGGCGAGCCGATACCACTGACGCACGACCGGCCCGCACGCACCGCGCAGCATCTCGACACCCGTCGTTCCCAGGAGGCACCGTTGCATCGGTCCACCCGCTCCTTCCCCGGCAGACGTCCCCGTACGGGTGCGCGCGCCGCCGGCACGCTCGCGACGGCGGCGCTGCTGCTTCCTCTGCTCGGCGCGGCGCCGCCGCAGACCGAGTCCGTGCCGCCCTCGGCCCGGTTGCAGGGCGCGTTCGCGTCGGCCGCCGCCGAGTACCAGGTTCCGCAGAGCGTGCTGCTCGGCGTCTCGTATCTCCAGTCGCGGTGGGACGCGCACGGCGGTGCGCCGAGTGTCACCGGCGGCTACGGCCCCATGCACCTCACGGACGCGCGTACCGCGCTCGCGAACACGGTCGTGCACGACCACGCGGAGGGCGACGCACGGGGCGACGACTCGCGTGCGCCGCTGAAGGCCACCGAGGCCGACGTCCCCACGGACGCCCAACTCCCCGCCCGGCTCAAGACGTTGGTGCGCGCGGCCGAGCTGACCGGCATCCCCGCCGACGAGCTGCGCAGCGATCCCGCGGCGAACCTGCGCGGTGGCGCGGCCCTCCTCGCCGCCGCGCAGAAGCAGCTCGGCGAGCCGCTGAGCGCGAACCCGGCCGACTGGTACGGCGCGGTCGCCAAGTTCTCCGGCGCGGACGACGCGGCGACCGCGGCGACGTACGCCAACGACGTGTTCGCGGTGATCCGCGACGGCGAGCAGCGCACGACGGACGCGGGCCAGGAGGTGACGCTCGCCGCGGACGAGGCCGCGCAGCCGCAGGCGTCGCAGGTCGAGGCGATGGGTCTGCGCAAGGCGGACGCCTCGCAGACGGAGTGCCCGCCGACCGTGTCGTGCGAGTGGATCCCGGCCCCGTACGAGGAGTTCGGCGACGGCGACTACGGCAACCACGACCTCGCGGACCGGCCGAACGACCAGAGCATCGACTACATCGTCATCCATGACACGGAGGCGACGTGGGAGCAGACGCTGAAGCTGGTCCAGGACAAGACGTATCTGGCCTGGCACTACTCGCTGCGCTCGACGGACGGGCACATCGTGCAGTCCGTCAAGGCGAAGGACGTCGGCTGGCACGCGGGCAACTGGTACGTGAACGCGAAGTCGATCGGCCTCGAGCACGAGGGTTTCCTCGCCCAGCCCGACTCCTGGTACACGGAGGAGATGTACCGCTCCTCGTCGCGCCTGGTGAAGTACCTGTCGAAGAAGTACGGGATCCCGCTGGACCGCCAGCACATCCTCGGCCATGACACGGTGCCGGGTCCGACGACGTCGACCATCAAGACGATGCACACGGACCCGGGCCCTTACTGGGACTGGGCGCACTACTTCGCGCTGATGGGCAAGTCGTTCCACCGCACGGCGGGCCCGGACAGCCAGGTCGTCACGATCAACCCCGACTTCGCCTCCAACCAGCCGCGGTTCACGGGCTGCGTGAAGGCGGGCGTGGTGTGCGCGCCGCACGGTTCGAGCGCGGTGCGGGTCTACACGGAGCCGCGTGAGGACGCACCGCTGATCAAGGACATCGGCCTGCGGCCGGGCGGCCAGGACTCGACGATCGACGTGAACGACATGGCGTCGCGGGTCTCGACGGGTCAGCAGTACGCGGTCGCCGACCGCAAGGGCGACTGGACGGCGATCTGGTACCTCGGCCAGAAGGCCTGGTTCAAGAACCCGGCGAAGCAGCCGACCGCCGTGGGTGCCAAGGGACTTGTGGTCACGCCGAAGGCGGGCGCGACGGACGTTCCGGTGTACGGCAGGGCCTATCCGGAGGCCGCCGCGTATCCGGCGGGCATGACACCGCAGGCGGTCTCGCCGCTGCCGTACAAGCTGCTTGCGGGGCAGCGGTACGTGGTCGGCGGGCGGACGACGGGTGAGTACTTCTACTCACCGACGTTCGACACGACGTCGCACCGGGTGGTCAAGGGCAAGGACGTGTACTACGAGATCCAGTTCGGGCACCGGGTCGCGTTCGTGCGGGCCGCCGATGTCGAGGTGACGCCGTCCTCGGTGTCGTAACTCGGCGGAATCAGCAGGGGGTCGGGCCCGGGTCGCGTGAGCGCGACCCGGGCCCGACGCCTGTGTCACTCGAAAACGTACCGCCGGCCGGCCACCGCCTTGAGGGTCTTCTCGCCGAACAGGCTGCTGCGCAGGGTGAGTTCACGGGTGCGCGACGCGGCCACGGTGATGCGGGTGGCGCGGCCCGCCGCCCAGTCGATGTCGACGGTGGCGCCGCCGCGGGCGCGCAGTCCGCGTACGGAGCCTTCGGGCCAGCTCGCGGGGAGGGCGGGGAGGATCTCGATGGCGTCCAGATGGCTCTGGAGGAGCATCTCGACGATGCCCGAGGTGGCGCCGAAGTTGCCGTCGATCTGGAACGGGGGGTGGGTGTCCCAGAGGTTGGGCAGGGTGGACGCCTTGAGCTGTTCGGAGAGCATCTTGTGGGCGTGGTCGCCGTCGCGCAGGCGCGCCCAGAAGTTGACCTTCCAGGCCTTGGACCAGCCGGTGCCGCCGTCGCCGCGGGCGGTCAGGGACACCTTCGCGGCGTCGGCCCAGCGGCTGCCGGGCTCGACCTGGCGGCCGGGGTGCAGGGCGTAGAGGTGGGAGACGTGCCGGTGCTCGTCGGTGGGGTCGTCGAGGTCGGTCTTCCACTCCTGGAGCTGGCCCCAGGAGCCGATGCGCAGCCCGGGGTCCAACCGGGCCAGGGTGTCGGCGAGTTGCTTGCGGAAGGCGGGTGTGTCGCCCAACGTCCGTGCCGCTTCGAGGGTGTTGGTGAGCAGGTCGTGGACGATCTGCTGCGACATGGCGGCGCCCGCCGTGAAGTCGCCGTGCTCGGGTGAGTAACTCGGCGTGACGACCAGCGTGTTGTCGCGCGGGTCGGTGCGCAGGTTGTCGAGCCAGAACTCGGCGGCCGACTTCATCAGCGGGTACGCGGTGGTGCGCAGGTAGTCGGTCGAGCCGCCGAACCGGTAGTGCTCGTAGAGCTGTGCGGTGAGCCAAGCGGCGGCCTCCGGGAACCAGAAGGCGGTCGACCAGTCGTGGACGCCGGTGAAGCCGTAGGGGTTGGTCTCGTTGTGGACCACCCAGCCGCGGCTGCCGAACATCTCCTTCGCCGTGCGTTCGCCGGGGGCGCGCAGTGCGGCCACGAAGCGGTCGTAGGGGGCGGTGGTCTCGGGCAGGCCCGCGGCCTCGGCGAGCCAGTAGTTCATCTGGAGGTTGATGTTGACGTGGTAGTCGGCCGACCAGGGCGGGCTCGTCGACTGGTTCCACACGCCTTGCAGGTTCGCGGGCAGCGATCCGGCGCGCGAGGAGGCGATGAGCAGGTAGCGGCCGTACTGGAAGAAGAGTGCTTCGAGCGCGCGGTCGGCGGGGGCGGTGCCGCCCGTGTACTGCTTCAGGAGCTGGTCGGTGGGGACGTCCGCGGGGGCGCTCTGGCGGATGTCGAGGGCGACACGGTCGAAGAGGGCGCGGTGGTCGCGGGTGTGCCTGGTGCGCAGCGCGGGGTGGTCCTTGGCGGCGGCCGCGTCGACGGCGGCGGTGACCGGGGCGTGCGGGTCGGGGCCGCGGTAGTCGGGGTAGCTGTCGGCGTAGTCGGTGGCGGCGGCGAGGACGAAGGAGACGCTGTCGGCGCCGGTGACGGTGAGGCTGCCGTCGGCGTTCGCGGTGAGAGTGCCGCCGTCGTGACGTATGCGGAGCTGGGCCTCGAACTTCAGTCCGTTGTCGGCGAGTTGGCCGCGTACGGTGAGGCGGTCGCCGGACGCGGTGGCCGTGAAGTCGGCGCGGGGCGAGGTGTACCGGAGGGTGCAGGTGACGCTGCCGGGGCGGTCGGCGGAGAGCCGGCCCGCGAGAACGGAGTCGGGGTGCGAGGCGAAGAACTCGCGGCGGTGGCGGACGTCCTGGTGGCTGTACGTGACGGTGGCGAGGGCGCGCCGCAGGTCGAGGGTGCGGCGGTAGTCGGCGGGCACGGTGGCCGGTGCGCCGGGCAGGTCGAGGTGGAGGTCGCCGAAGGTCTGGTGGGCGCCGTAGCCGATGCGGGGCTGCCCGAGTTCGGCGGCGACGGTGTCGGGATCGAGCCTCGTCCCGGCGTCGAGGCGGCGCTGCACGTCGGCGAGGGCATCGGGGCGCGGGGTGCGCCAGTTGCCGAAGTCGTAGCCGCCCTTCGCCCCGGGGCCGCCGGTCCACAGGGTCTTCTCGTTGAACTGGAGCCGCTCGGAGGTGAGGGTGCCGAAGACCATCGCGCCGAGGGCGCCGCTGCCGACCGGCAGGGCCTCCCGTTCCCAGTCGGCGGCGGGAGTCTTGTACCAGAGCAGCAATTCATCGGAGGGCTCGGCGCTCGGCTCCCCGTCCGGCGCGGCAGCGGAAGCCGCGGCGGCGAGTGGGCCGAACCCGAGTGACAGCGCGGCAGCACTGGCTGCCGCGCCCTTCATGGTGGTTCTTCGCGTGGTCCCGTGACGCTCGGAGTTCCCAGAAGCAGGCATGCCAAAGCACGCTAGAGGTCGGATGACTCAGCGGCAAGAGGTACGGAGGGGCCGGGTGGGCTCAGCCCTGCTGGAAGAGCTCCGCGGGCAGCGGCTTCAGGAGCGCGTACAGGTCGTCGGTGATCGGACGGTCCCAGGACGCGATGGTCACCAGGACGTTGTCACTGCGGTCGAACTGGACGCACGAGATCCGCGTCTCGGAGAGCTTGAGGCGGCGCACGATGAGGAGGTTGTCGCCCTGCATCACGGGGACGTCCTCGACGTCGGTGACGGTGACCTCCTCGTCGTTCTCCAGCGCGATCAGGAGCTGGGCGACCTCGAAGGGGATCTCGCCCTCGGCGACCTCGCGGGCCGGGGAGCCCTCGGGCAGGTTGCCGATGATCATCGCGGGGCCGCGGCCGCCGAACAGGTCGTAGCGCAGGAACACGCCCTGGCAGGTTCCGTCGGGGGCGGGCAGCAGGCCGGCACCGAGGTTGCCCGGCCAGTCGCCCGGGTCCATGGCCAGGACGTCGAAGTCGGGGCCCGCGGGGGTCGCAGCGCGGCGGCGGAGGAAGGACATGCCGTCCATCGTACGTCGACACGGAGGGTTCTCCGGCGTCGGGGCCGGGGTCCTCGGCCGCTCAGAGCCCGCGTCCGTCGGTCATGGTTCCCAGGGCCGCGGCCAGGCCCGCCTGGTCGGTGCCGACCTTGCGGTAGACCGCCGAGAGCAGGCGCACCACGGTCGCCTCGTCGAGGTGCAGCTCGCTGCCGATCTCGGCGGGGCACAGGCCGCGCACGGCGCCGGACGCCGCGGCCCGTTCGCGTGCGGTGAGAGTGTCGGTGGCCGCGCCGTGCAGCGGGCGGGGGCGCAGTCCCGCGGCGGCGAGTTCGTCGCGGGCCCGCTCCACGAGGCCGTCGGCGCCGCAGGTCACGGCCGCGTCCAGGCCGCGGTAGAGGAGGTCGGCGGCGTCCTTGGCGTGGCCGGTGCGGCGCAGTTCCGCGCCGAGGGCGATCAGTGAGCAGGCCAGCTCGTAGCCCGCCGGTGAGCGCTCCAGGTGGGCGACGGACTCCTCCAGGAGTTTGCTGCGGCCCGCGCCGGAGGTGACGTCGGCGGCGGCGCGCAGGGCCTGTCCGATCGCGGACGGCGCCCCGAACTGGCGGGCCCGCTCGACGGCGTCGAGGGCGGTGGCGAGGGCGCGGTCGGGGGCGTCGGGTGCCTCGGCGCGGGCGAGGTGCAGCTGCCAGGGGCACCAGGCGGGGTTGCGCATGCCGCGCGGGTCGAGCCGGCGTCCGGCGGCGGCGAGTTCGGTGGCCGCCTCCTGGGTGCGGCCGAGGGCGAGGAGCAGTTCCCCGTACACGGTCTGGGAGTCGGGGAAGACGACGGCCGCGGGGAACGGCGGCCCGAAGGCGTACGACTCGGCGAGGGTGCCGGCCTCGGTGACGCGGCCGCGCGCGAGGAGGACCTGGACGAGGATGCCGAGGGCGTACCAGTGGGCGGGGGTGCCGGGCCCGACGCGCTCGGCCAGGCGGAGCCCCGCGCGGACGAAGTCCTCGGCCTCGGCGAGGCGGCCGCGCCGGTAGCGGACGTAGGCGAGCAGCGTGTACGCGAAGGAGAGGTGGGCGCCGTGCCAGCCCGCGTGCTCGAAGTCGGCGATGCCCTCGACGAAGAGTTCCTCGGTGCGGCCGGGCCGGTCGGCGTACATGTAGGAGAGGGCGACGAGGACGGGGACCTCGAAGCCGCGGTCCTCGTCGGCGGCCCAGCGCAGGCCGCCGGACAGGGCCCGCTCGGCGTGGTGGATCACGGTGGCGACGGGCTCGCCGCGCAGGGTGGCGTCCCAGGTCCGCAGGCCGATGAGGTAGCGCTCGGTGAGGTCGCGTCCGGTGAGCCGGTCGGCGAGTTTCGCGAGCCGCCGCGACCGGGACGGGGAGTCGGGTTCGTCGGCGCGGAAGGCGTCCCACATGAACTGCTCGGCCTGCATGCGCAGGCGGACGCGGGCGTCGACGGTGACGGGGATCTCCCGGGCGAGGGTCTCGGACGCCTCCACCAACCGGTCGCTGTGGGCGAGGACTTGGGAGAGGCGGTAGACGATGCCGTGGCGCAGTGCCGGGTCGGTGATGGGTTCTTCCAGGGCGGCGCGCAGGTGGTTGACGGTGGTGGCGGGTTCGGTGAGCAGGGAGGCGCTGCCGAGTTCGTAGAGGACGACGGCGCGGTCGTCGAAGGGCGGGGGTTCGCGCAGCGCGCGGGCGAGGTAGCGGCGGGCCGCGTCGGGGGCTCCCGCACGGACGGTCTCGCGGGCGGCCGAGCGCAGCTGCTGCACGACCCAGGGGTCACCGTCGGGGTGTGTCTCCAGGAGGTGGCGGGCGGCCGCCAAGGAGCCGAGGCCCGCGTTGACCACGGTCCAGGCGGCCTGGCCGTGCAGGGCGACGCGGACGCCGGGCGGGATGGCGCGGTACACGGCGGTGGCGATCAGCGGGTGGACGAACTCGAGGGTGTCCACGCCGGTGAGGATGCGGGCGGTGCGCAGCCGGTCGGTGGCGTCGGCGGCTTCCTCGGCGCCCAGCCCGGCGACGGCGGCGGCGAGTTCGGGCGATATCTCGGTGCCGAGGACGGCGCAGGCCCAGGCGTGGCGGACGGTGGAGGAGCCCAGGCGTTCGAGGATGGCGACGAGTCCGCTGCCCTTGACCGCGGCGGCGAGGTCGCGCAGCAGGTGGGCGCCGTTCTCGGTCGGGATCAGGCCCCGGTCGCGGACCTTCGCGGTCAGCTCGACCGCCTCGAAGGGGTTGCCCGCGGTGACGGCCCAGCACTCGCGGCAGAACGCGTCGTCGGCGTGGGTGCCGAGGGATTCGCGGACCAGGCGGGCGATGGCGGGGGCGCTGAGCGGTTCGAGGCCCAGGGCGCGGCGGCCGGAGCGGCCGGGCAGTCCGCGCAATGCCTCGCCGTGGTCGGGGAGTTCCTCGGGGCGGTAGGCGACGACGAGCAGGAGCGGCAGTTCCTCGGCGCGGGGCGCGAACGCGGCGAGCCAGCTCAGGGACTCGGGATCGGCCCAGTGCGCGTCGTCGAGGACGAGGACCATCGGGGCGCGCTGCACGGCGAGGTGGGTGAGCACCCAGTCGAGGCCGTCGCGCAGGCCCTGCGGGTCGGGCGGGGCTCCCCCGGATGCGGCGCACAGCCCGAGGGCCGGGCCGACGATGGCGTACCAACTGCCCAGCCTGGTACGGAGTTCGGCGTCGGGCAGGCCGGCGAGCTGGGGCTGGACGAGCTGGCGCGCGACATGGAAGGCGACGCCTTGTTCCTGTTCGCCGCCGCGCGCGTACAGCACGGTGCAGCCCTTGGCGGCGGCCCTGCGGCGCACTTCGGAGAGCAGGGTCGTCTTGCCGAGTCCGGCGGGGGCGGCGACGGCGAGCAGCGCGCCGTGCGGGCGCTCGGGCGGCTCGACGCCTGCCGGGCGCAGTCCGGCGAGTTCGCTCAACGCGTCCTCGACGGCGGCGAGTTCGCTTTCGCGCTCGAACAGTGTCCTGCGGTCCCGGCCACCGCGCTGCCCCATGGCGCACCCCCTGCCGCGGTGGTGCGCCCGGCGCGGGGAGCCGGTGCAGACCGCGGTTCTAGGCTCCTCAGCCTACGCCGACCGGCCCCTACCGGTGGGTCATGTCACCTTCTCGGTACGGGAGTTGTGGCGCTCGTGGTGACGGGCGACGCGGGCGCGGTTACCACAGGAGGGCTTGCACCACTCCTGGCGCGGGTGCTCCTTGAGGAAGTAGCGCACACAGCGCGGGGCGTGGCAGGCGCGCAGGCGGTGGCGGTCGTCGCCGGTCAGGAAGCCGATCGCGGCGCGGGCGAGGACGGTGACGAGCAGGTCGGTGTCGGGCGCCGCGACGACGGCGGTGTCGCGGGCGGCCGGCGCCGGGTCGCCGTCGGCCCAGTCGAGCACGGGGACGGCGGGCACCAGCGCGGCCGCGGCGTTCAGCCGGGCGAGGGCCTCGGGCACGGGCAGCAGGCGGCGCACGTCGGCCGGGCTGGGCTCCGCCGGGCGGACGGCGCGCGCGAACAGGGCGCGCACGGCGGCGCGCACCGCGCGCACCCGCTCCAGGACGGCGTCGTCGGCGGTGAAGTCCTCGCCCACGGGCAGCATGTCGGCGTGCGCGCGCACCCAGGCGGTCAGCCCGAGGGGCGCGAGGAGGTCGTCGGCGACGCCGCCGCTGCCGTCGTGCCGGATGGTGAGGGCCAGGTCGAGGACGAGGCGGGTGCCGTCCGGGCCGGTGCTGATGTCACGCATGCCTCCGATCATAGGCGATGCTAATGATAGGTTCACAGTCAACCATTAGGTTCGTGAGAGGGGTCGGGGTACGCCATGGACGATCTGCGTCAACTGCTGCGCGGCATCGCGGTGTTCGCGGGGGAACTGCCCGTGTTCGACCCCGGGGCGACCCCCGCCACGCCCGCCGAGCTCTTCGCCGACTGGCTGCTCGGCGCACTGGACGCGGGGGTGCGCGAGCCGCACGCGATGACCCTGTCCACGGCGGGCGAGGACGGCAATCCGCAGGCGCGGGTGCTGATCCTCAAGGCGGTGACGGCCGACGGCTGGCAGTTCGCCTCGGACGGCGGCAGCGTCAAGGCGCGGGATCTCGCGGCGCGCCCGTACGCGGCGCTGACGTTCTACTGGCCGCAGCTCGCCCGGCAGGTGCGGGTGCGCGGGCCGGTCGCCCCGGAGTCCGCCGAGGCGAGCGCGGCCGACTTCCGGGCACGCGGCGCGGGCGCCCGCGCGGAGGCGCTCCTCGGCCGGCAGTCGCGCCCCCTCACCGACCTCGCCGAGCGGGACGCGGCGGTCAGCGCGTCGCAGGCCCGGCTGGACGCGGACCCCGACCTGGTGGCACCGGGCTGGACGCTGCACACGGTGCGCCCGGAGTCGGTGGAGTTCTGGCAGGGCGACAAGGCGCGCCGGCACACCCGGCTCACGTATCTGCGGAACGGCGACGCCTGGCGCAAGCAGCTGCTGTGGCCGTGACCGGGGGCACGCTCTCGTACTGGAAGGCCGGCCTCGACTCCGTACCCGACGAAGTGTGGCACCACCCCGAGCTGGAGGTCCTGCTCCTGCCCGACAACCGGCTGACGGTCCTGCCCGCCCGGATCGGGACGCTCTCCGGGCTGCACACACTGGACCTCGGCCACAATCAACTGGAGTCACTGCCCCGGCAGTTGGGCGACCTCACGGGTCTGTCGCGGTTCCTGTACCTGCACGACAACCGGCTCACGGAGCTGCCGGACTCGCTCGGGGCGCTGGCTTCCCTCGCCTATCTGAACGTCGGCGAGAACCGGCTGACGGCCCTGCCCGCGACGTTCGGCTCCCTCACCGGCCTCGTGGAACTGCGCGCGCAGCACAACCGGCTCACCCAGCTGCCGGAGAGCATGGGCGCTCTGTCGTCCCTTCGGGAGCTGTGGCTGCGCGGCAATCTGCTGGCCGAACTCCCCGGGTCCGTACGACAGTTGCACGCACTGCGCGAAGTCGAGCTGCGGGAGAACCGGTTCGGGACGGTGCCCGAGGCGCTGCGCGGCCTTCCGCTGCTGCGCCGCCTGGACCTGCGGAGCAACCGGCTGCGCACCCTGCCGGAGTGGATCGCCGAGCTGCCCGCGCTGGAGAAGCTCGATCTGCGCTGGAACGACGTACACGTCGCGCCCGGCCTGCTCGGCGAGCTGACCGGGCGCGGTTGCGTGGTACTGCGCTAGAGAACCCTGTGGACAGTCAGTCCTTCTGCTCGGCCGGCGGGACCACCGCGACCGGGGCGGCCGCGTGCAGCAGGACGGCCTGGGTGACCGAGCCCAGCATCGGAGCGGGGCGGGTGAGGCGGCGGCGGTGCCGGCCCACGACGACCAGTTCCGCCTCCCGCGAGTTCTCCACCAGATGACCGGCCGCGTCGCCGGGTGCGATGTAAAGGTCCACCTCGACCTTGGGGTGGGACTCGCGCAGCTCGGCGACGGCCGCGTTGGCCAGGGTGAGCGTCTCGTGCTCCGCCGCCGCCTGGTCCTGGGCGGTCGGCGTGAAGTCACCGAACGCGGTCCAGGCGAGCACCGGCCACGGGTAGGCGGCCACGACCTGGAGCCGGGCCCCTGTGCGGGCGGCATGGTCGAACGCGAAGGCGAGCGTCGTCGCGTCCGGATCGTCCGTCTGGAGTCCGACGACCACGCGCGGCCCGGGCGGGACAGGAGTGTCGCTGTCCACCGCGCGGCCCGGCGGCGGGACGACGACGACCGGGCAGACGGCGTCGCGGGCGGCCGCCACTCCGTTCGAGCCGAGCAGCAGACTGGCGAAGCCGCCGCGCCCGCGCGAGCCGAGCACGAGGAGCTGCGCCTCGGCGCTCATCTCGGGCAGCACCACGGCGGGCATGCCGTCGCGGCTGATGTACTCCACCGGCGGGAGCCCTTCGCGGCTCTCCAGGTCCTCGCGGATCGTGCCGAGGACGCGGTCGTCCGCGGGTTCCACCGGCCCGGCGACGAGAACGGCGGGCTGAAGATAGGGCGCGTACTGCCGGACATGCACGATGCGCAGGTCGGCGCCGCGCCCGGCCGCTTCGGCGATGGCCCACTCCAGGGCGCGTCGGCTGTCGTCGGATCCGTCGACCGCGGCGACGACGGGCAGGGCGTGCGGCGTGTTCATGAGGGTTCCCTCCGACACCGGGCACGGTCGTCGTGCCCTCGGCCTGTGTTGACCAGCTGTTCCACTGGCAAGGCTCGCCGATGCGAGGGCCACAGGACAGGGCCGAAGGTCACGTGTCGGAAGGAACAGTCATGAAGAGCGCCGTGAAGGGCCCGGCGTGCGGCTACGTCAGGTCGAACTCGCCCTCACGGGCGCCCAGCACGAACGCTCCCCACTCGGCCGGCGTGAAGATCAGGGACGGACTCTGCGGACTCCCTCCGTTGCGCATCGCGATGAAGCCCTCCACGAAGGCGATCTGGACATCGCCCAGGCCCCGGCTGCCGGAGCGCCAGTCCGCCTCGCTCAGGTCCAGGTCCGGCTTGTCCCACCCCGTGAGCGGGTGCTGGTCGATGGTGCTTTCGGCCACGTCCGTGCTCCTCCCGGTTCGTCGTCCGTGCGCCAGCCTAGCGATCGGTCCCCGCCCCGCACAGGCCACGAAGGTGGCGATCGACCCGCTCAGGTCAACGCGTGGGCGGTTCGGCGCCGACGAGCCACATGGAGAAGAACTGCGAGCCGCCGCCGTAGGCGTGCCCGAGCACCTTCCGTGCCCCGTCCACCTGGTGCTCCCCTGCCTGACCGCGGACCTGGAGGGCGGCCTCGGCGAAGCGGATCATGCCGGAGGCGCCGATGGGGTTGGTGGACAGGACACCGCCCGACATGTTGACGGGGAGGTCGCCGTCGAGTTCGGTGACACCGGACTCGGTGAGTTTCCAGCCCTCGCCCTCGGCGGCGAAGCCGAGGTTCTCCAGCCACATGGGCTCGTACCAGGAGAACGGCACGTACATCTCGACGGCGTCGATCTCGCGCCGCGGGTCGGCGATCCCGGCCTGCCGGTAGACGTCGGCGGCGCAGTCCTTCCCGGCTTGCGGGGACACGAAGTCCTTGCCCGCGAAGAGCGTCGGCTCGCTGCGCATGGCGCCGCCGAGCATCCAGGCAGGGGGTTTCGGTGAACGGGCGGCGCCCGCCCGGTCGGTGAGGATCATGGCGCAGGCGCCGTCGGACGAGGGGCAGGTCTCGGAGTAGCGGATGGGGTCCCAGAGCATCGGGGACGCCTGCACCTTCTCCAGCGTGATGTCGTGCTCGTGGAGATGCGCGTACGGGTTCTTCAGGGCGTTGCGCCGGTCCTTGTACGCGACGAGGGAGCCGACCGTGTCGGGTGCGCCGGTCCGCCGCATGTAGGCGCGCACGTGCGGGGCGAAGAAGCCGCCGGCTCCGGCGAGCAGCGGCTGCTGGAAGGGGATGGGGAGCGACAGGCCCCACATCGCGTTGGATTCCGACTGCTTTTCGAAGGCGAGGGTGAGGACCGTGCCGTGGACGCGGCCCGCGATCAGGTTCGTGGCGACGAGCGCGGTGGAGCCGCCGACGGAGCCGGCGGTGTGGACGCGGAGCATGGGTTTGCCGACGGCGCCGAGCGCGTCGGCGAGGTACAGCTCCGGCATCATGACGCCCTCGAAGAAGTCGGGCGCCTTGCCGATGACGACGGCGTCGATGTCGGCCCAGGTCAACTCGGCGTCTTCCAGGGCGTGTTGGGCGGCCTCGCGGACGAGTCCCGCGATGGAGACGTCGCGGCGGGCGGCGACGTGCTTGGTCTGACCGATGCCGACGACGGCTACGGGTTCCTTGGCTGACGCAGCCATCACTGGCCCTCCCCTGCTGAGTCTTCGAGTACGGCGACCAGGTTCTGCTGGAGGCACGGCCCGGAGGTGGCGTGCGCGAGCGCCCTGCGGGACTCCCCCCGGTGGATGCGGGCGGCGGCCTCGCCGATGCGGATGAGCCCGGCGGCCATGACGGGGTTGGCGGCGAGCGCGCCGCCGGACGGGTTGACGGTCACGTCGTCGCCGAGCCGCAGCGCCTTCCTGAGCACGACCTCCTGCGACGTGAACGGGGCATGCAACTCGGCGGTGTCCACGGGCCGTTCGAAGGCACCGGCATTCTCGGCGGCCAGTCGTGCGGACGGGGAGTCGGTGAGATCGCGCACCCCGAGGCTGTGCGCCTCGATGCGATGGTCGATGCCGCGGATCCAGGCGGGCCGCTCGCACAGCTCGCGGGCACGGTCGCCCGCGGCGAGGATCACGGCGGCGGCCCCGTCGCCGATCGGCGGGCAGTCGCCGGTGCGCAGCGGATTTACGACGTAATCGCCGTGAGCCACATCAGGGCCGCGCAGTTGGGCGTGGGGATTGGTCGCGGCGGACTGCCTGCTGCGGGCGGCGACCCCGGCGAGGGCCGGTTCGTCGGTCTCGCCCGCGTCGATGAGCGCCTGCGCCTGGAGCGCCGCGAGGGCGACGGAGTCGGGCCACAGCGGGGCGACGTAGTACGGGTCGAGCTGCCGGGTGAGCACGTCGCGGACGCTGCCGGGCGACGACTTCCCGTACGCGTAGACGAGCGCGGTGTCGGCCTCGCCGGTGAGCAGCTTGGTCCACGCCTCGTACAGCGCCCAGGCGCCGTCCATCTCGACGTGCGACTCGGAGATCGGCGGCCAGGCACCCACCCCGTCGAGCGCCATGGTGAACGAGAAGGCGCGCCCCGCGAGATAGTCGCTCGACCCCGAGCAGGTGAACCCGATGTCGCTGGTCTTCAGCCCGGTCGCGTCGAGCACCTCGTGCAGCACGGGCATCAGCATCTCCACCTCCGACTGTTCGTCGGTGGTGCGCCGGTGGTCGGTCTGCCCGAAGGCGACCACGGCGATGTCCCGGATCGGCGGCCGCATTCAGATCAGCTCCTTGTACGCGTCGTAGTCGGCGTCGGGTTCGCCGGTCGGCCGGTAGTGGTCCGGGTAGCGCCCGCCCTCGCTCCACACGGGTTCGACGCGCAGGCCCATCCGCACCTGGTCGTACGGGATGCCGGCGATCCGCCCGTGCAGCGCGAGGTCGGCGCCGTCGAGCGCGATGTGGGCGTAGACGTAGGGCAGTTCGATGTCGAGGTTCTTCGCCTTGACGTTGACGATGCAGTACGTGGTGACGGTGCCGGCCGGGCCGACCTCGACCTGGTCGGTCGTGGCGACGCCGCAGGTGGGGCAGGCGCCGCGGGGCGGGACGTAGACCTTGTGGCAGGAGGGGCAGCGTTCGCCGACGGTGCGGTGCTCGGCGAGGGCGTTGATGTAGCGGCTCTGGGCCTTGCCGGGACCATAGGTGTAGTCGAGGCGGGCGTGGGCGACGATGCCGGTGACGGCGTCCTCGAACTCGCCGCTGTGCGGAGCCGGTTGGGCATCCTGCGGGGCGCTGTCGTCCGGTTCGAAGCAGGCGATGTCGGTGATGGCGCCGGTGCGCTCGGCGGCCCAGCGGACACGGACGCGCTGCCCGGTGCGCACGGCCTCCGGCCCGGGGGCGTCGAGGGCGTGCAGGAGGGCGGTGTCGGCGCCGTCGAGCTTGACGAGGACCCAGGCGAACGGGGTGTCCAGGGGCTGTCCGCGGCGCGGCTGCGGGTTCCAGGCCCAGGTGGTGACGGTGCCGGCCGTCCCGACTTCCACCAGGTCGCGTATCTCGTCGGCGGTGACGGGGTCGTACTCGACCGGGGGGACGAGGACCTTGCCGTCGGACGTGCGTACGCCGAGGACCGTGCGGTCGCGCAGGCCGCTGAGGAAGGCGGACTGGACGGGGCCCAGGGAGCGGGTGAAGGGGAACTCCACGATCAGTGGGGCGCGGAGTACCTCCGGCGGTTGCGGGGTGCTTGTCATCGGGGCTCCTTCTTGGTGCGGGTGGGGTGAGGTGTCGTCGCCGGGCGGGTCCGGTGGGGGCTGGTCGCGCCCCGCGGCGGAGCCGCTCATGACACAGCCCCGTGCCCCTGAGATGCGCACTTCGTGCGCCATCTCACGGGGCGCGTTTCATCGGGGAAATGCGACGCGAAGCGTCTGCATTTCGGGGGCGCGGGGAACTGCGCGGCCGGCCACGACGGCGCCGCAGCCGGCAACGAACGCCGTCACTCGCGGCGAAAAACCGCCGGACGCCGCTCAGCAAATGCCCGCGCCCCCTCCTTCGCATCGGCGGTGTCGAAGATCGGCCACCCCCGCTTCAGCTCGGCGGCGAGTCCGTCCGGCTCGGTCATCTCGGCGGTCTCGTAGACGGACGCCTTGACCGCCTCGACCGCCAGCGGCCCGCACGCGTTGATCTGTTCGGCGATCTCCAGCGCGGCGGCGAGTGCCGTGCCGTCGGGGACGACGCGGCCCACGAGTCCGATGGCCGCCGCCTCGGCCGCCGGGTAGGGGCGGCCGGTGAGCAGCATCTCCAGGGCGTGGGTGCGCGGGATCTGACGCGGCAGCCGTACGGTCGAGCCGCCGATCGGGAAGAGGCCGCGCCTGACCTCGTACAGGCCGAACGTGGCCGACTCCCCCGCCACCCGGATGTCCGTGCCCTGGAGGATCTCCGTGCCGCCGGCCACGCAGTGGCCCTCGACCGCGGCGATCACGGGCTTGCGCGGCCGGTGGTGGCGCAGCATCGCCTTCCAGTGCAGGTCGGGGTCGGCCTTCAGGCGGTCGCGGTACTGCTCCCCCGCCATGCCCTTGCCCGCAAGGGCCTTGAGGTCCATGCCGGCGCAGAACGTCCCGCCGGCGCCGGTGAGCACGATCGAGCGGATCCCGTCGTCGGCGTCCGCCTCCAGCCATCCGTCGTGGAGGCCGACGAGCATCGGCAGGGACAGCGCGTTCTTGGATTCGGGCCTGTTGAGCGTGAGCACGAGCGTCGCGCCCTCGCGCCGTACGTCGAGATGTTCGGTCCCACCCATGGCGGTCCTCCAGTCAGCACGAGCCTCAAGACCCTCAGGACGAGAACAGGTTGCAGGAGGGGACCGGCCAGTTCAAGAGTTTTCTGACAGACAGTCAGATTTCTCGTGCGGGGCCCCTTCCGCCTTGTTGCACCGTCTGCTCTGATGACGGCCACACGAGATGCGGCCTGGGTCAGGAGGAGCGGTGGAGTACAACCTTGCCGACCTGTTCGAGTCGGTCGTCGACGTGGTCCCGGACCGCGAGGCGCTCGTCCACATCGACCACCCGGGCACGGGTGCGGAGCGCCGGCTGACGTACGCGGAGCTGGACGCGGCGGCCAACCGCATCGCGCACCACCTGGTCGACAGCGGGATCCGGCCCGGCGAGCATCTGGGCCTGCACCTCTACAACGGCATCGAGTACCTCCAGACGGTACTCGGCTGCCTCAAGGCGCGGGTCGTCCCGGTCAACGTCAACTACCGGTACGTGGAAGAGGAGTTGGTCTATCTCTACCGGGACGCCGATCTGGCGGCCCTGGTCTTCGACGCGGAGTTCACCGAGCGCGTGGCGGCGGCGCTGCCGCGGACGGAGAAGCTGCGGCATCTGGTGCGGGTGGGGACCCCGGCGCCGGATGCGCCGCCGCTCAAGGCAGTGGACTTCACGGAGGCGGAGGCCGCCGGGTCGCCGGGTCGCGGGTTCGCCGCGCGGTCGGCGGACGACCAGTTCATCATCTACACCGGCGGCACGACCGGCATGCCCAAGGGTGTGATGTGGCGTCAGGAGGACCTGTTCTTCTCGGGGTTGGGTGGCGGCGCGCCGA
This sequence comes from Streptomyces sp. NPDC052225, assembly GCF_040679615.1. NCBI lineage: Bacteria > Bacillati > Actinomycetota > Actinomycetes > Kitasatosporales > Streptomycetaceae > Streptomyces > Streptomyces sp. NPDC052225. The sequence goes on from NZ_JBFAVD010000002.1 coordinate 449,864, forward strand.
CGGGCGAACCGGTGTCGCGGCCGGAGGAGCTGGCGGAGCGGGTGGCCGCGGGCGGCGACGGCATCACCTTCTTCCCCACTCCCCCGCTGATGCACGGCACGTCCACCCTCACGGCCTTCATCGGCTTCAACTTCGGCCAACGCATCGTCATCCACCGCAAGTTCGTCCCCGAGGAGGTGCTGCGCACCATCGAGAAGGAGAAGGTGACGAGCATGTCGCTGGTGGGCGACGCGATGCTGCGCCCGCTGATCGACGCCCTGAGCGGACCGCTCAAGGGCACGGACTGCTCGTCGATGTTCAGCGTCTCGTCCTCGGGCGCGATCATGTCGGACACGGTGCGCGCACAGTTCCAGGCGCTGGTCCCGAACGTGATGCTCCTGAACAACTTCGGCTCGTCCGAGTCCGGCTTCAACGGCACGGCGACCGACGACTCGGGCGCGGGTCAGGGATTCCGCCTGCGGGTCAACTCCCGTACCCAGGTGGTGGATCCGGCGACGTACGAGCCGGTCGCCGTCGGCGAGGTCGGCCGGATCGCACAGCGCGGGCACGTCCCGCTCGGCTACTACAACGACCCGAAGAAGACCGCCGAGACGTTCTTCCAGAAGGGCGACGAGCGCTGGGTGCTGCTCGGCGACATGGCGACGGTCGACGCGGACGGCATCGTGACGGTGCTCGGGCGCGGCTCGCAGTGCATCAACACCGGTGGCGAGAAGGTCTATCCCGAAGAGGTCGAGCAGGCGCTGAAGTCCCACCCGGACGTCTACGACGCACTCGTCGCCGGGGTGCCGGACGAGAAGTGGGGCAACCACGTGGCGGCGGTGGTCCAACTCCGCGACGGTGCGGCCCCTTTGGACCTTCCGACGATCCAGAAGCACTGCCGCTCCCATCTCGCCGGGTACAAGATCCCGCGCCAGCTGGTCGTGACGGACCGCATCCAGCGGTCGCCGAGCGGCAAGGCGGACTACCGGTGGGCCCGGGCGGTGGCGGCGGAGTCGGCGGGCGCATAGCGGCGACGAAGCGTCCGGCCCCGGCGCCGCGCCCTGCCCGCTCAGCCGACCGGAAGAGCGAGTTCGGCGCACACGGGGTCGATGACCTGCTCGGCGATCCACGACGCCACCCCCGCCGGGTACGGGCGGGGCAGCCCGAGGACGACATGGGTGACGCCGGTCGCCACGAGTTCCGCGACCAGGGCCCGGGTCGCGGCCGGGTCGTCGTAGGAGGCCGTCAGCTGCGCCGAACGGACGATCTCCCCTGGGTCGCGGCCGAGTTCGGCGCAGAGTTCGTCGAGGCGGGCGCCGCGTTCGGCGACGCAGGAGATCGGACGGTGCGGCGGCCCGGGGATGTTCCAGAGGTCGGCGTGGGCGGCGACCAGGCGCAGCACCCGGTCGCCCCAGCCGCCGACGAGCAGCGGCGGGCCGGGACGCTGCACCGGCTTGGGTTCGTTGCGGGTGCCTTTGAGGGTGTAGTGGCGGCCCTCGTGGTCGAAGACGTCCTCGGTCCACATGCGCCGCAGGATGGTGAGCGTCTCGGCGAGCCGCTCCACACCCTCGCCGGGCGATACGAGGTCGAGGCCGTACGCCGCGTACTCCTCGGCCGCAGGATTGGGTCCCGGGACTCCGCCGGCGCCGGGCCGCTGCACGGTGCCGCCGACGCCGATACCCATGACGAGGCGGCCGCCGGAGATGACGTCGACGGTGGTGGCGGTCTTGCCGAGCACGGCCGGGTGGCGGGCCCGGTTTCCGGTCACGAGCACGCCGAGCCGCAGCCGGCTCGTGCGGGCCGCGAGCGCGGACAACAGGGTCCAGCTCTCGTACGTGGCCCCACTCTTGGGGCCGACGAGCGGCAGGAAGTGGTCCCACAACCAGGCGTCGGTGATCTGCGGGACACGGTCGGCCTCCTGCCACACCCGCAGGATCTCGTCGTACGAGACGTGCATGGGCGGGGTCTTGATGCCGAAGGTGACGGGCGTGGCGCGAGTGGCCGGGGTCTGCGGTGCCGGGTGCTGCTTCATCAGGTCCTCCCCTGGTCCTGCCGGGCACGGACAGGCAATATCGTCAGCGTAGCTGATGATTATGGCCACTGACCATCAGTCCTGACCATCGTCAGTCGTGGGTACAGTGGCGGTATGTCCGGACAGCAGCATCAGAGCCCCGACGTCCTCTCCACGCGCCTCGGGTATCTCCTCAAGCACGCGCAGGCCCGTCTCGCACGGGACGTGGCCGAGGCGTTGCGGCCGTTCGGCATCGACGGACACACGTTGGCAGTGCTCGTGGTCATCGCCGCCGAAGACCCCTTGTCCCAGGCCGAGTTGGCCGGGCGGATCGGCGTGGACCGTACGACGATGGTGGCGCTCGTCGACCGGCTGGAGGACACCGGGCTGGTGGAGCGGCGGCGCAGCGCGGAGGACCGGCGCAAGAACGTCGTCGCGCTCACCGCCACGGGACGGGACCGGCTGCGCCGGGCGGAACGGGCCCGCGCGCGGGCGGAGAAGGCCTTCCTCGCACCGCTCGGCGACGGCGAGGCCGAGGCGTTGACGGCCGCGCTGCGCCGGCTCGTCAGCGGCGAGCGGTGAGCACCGGCTGGTAGAAGCCGCTCTCCTCGGGTGAGTGCCAGGTGACGTCGGTGAAGCCGGCCCGGGTCACCAAGTCCGTCAACTGCCGTGCGGTCAGCGCCCAGTAGGTGGTGCGGCGTTCACGGACCCGCCAGTCGGCGCCGTCCGGGCCGTCGGGGACGAGCTGGAAGTGGCGCAGGTCGTAGCGTTCGCCGTCGTCGTGCCAGTGCCAGAGCTGGAAGGTGATCGCGGTGGCGCCGTCGGGGGCCGTCGAGGTCTGGGGCGGGGTGGAGGCCGGGCGGGTGCGGCGCAGGGCGTCGTAGTCGCGGACCGTGAGGATCAGCAGGCCGTCGGCGCGCAGGACCCGGCGCATGCCGGTGAGTGCCGTGTGCACGTCGGCCTCGGTCAGCAGGTGCGGCAGGGAGTTGTCGGCGCACACCACCGCGTCGAAGGCCGCCGGGGCGAAGGGCAGGGCGCGCAGATCCCCGGCCGTCGCCGGGAGGCGCACTCCGCGCGCCGCGGCCTCCGCCGTGGCGCGGGCGGCGGCGACCGGACTCAGATCGCTGCCGGTGACGTCGTGGCCGCGCCGGGCGAGGCCGATCGCCTGGGTGCCGATGCCGCAGGCGCAGTCGAGGACGCGGCGCCGGGCCGGGCCGAGCAGGGCGTCGAGCGCCCGGGCCTGGCGGTCCATGCTCGCGTCCCAGTCGGCGAAGATCCGGTGGTAGTCGGGCGCCAGCTCGTCGTAGAACCGCCGCACCGAGGTAGCTGTCGCGTCGGGCATGGACCGCACCCTAATCCGGTTGCCGCTGCTCCGCGCCGGTGCTGAAGTGACCGAATGGATCACGACAAGGTGCTGGCCCTTTACGACCGGCAGATGCGGCGCGAGGCGCGGCCCGACGAGCCGGGGGCGCGGGTCGAGCGGGTCGGCGGTGTCGTACGGCAGGTCGGTCCCGTGGGCGGGTGGGTGCTGTGGTCGGACCTCGACGAGGAGAACGCCGACGCGGTCATCGCCGAACAGGCGCGGTTCTTCGGCGCGTCGGGGCTCGAAGTGGAGTGGAAGACGTACGGCCACGACCGGCCCGCCGACCTCCCCGCGCGCCTGATCGCTGCCGGGTTCGTCGCCGAGGAGACGGAGACGCTGCTCGTGGCGGACGCGGCCGGGCTCGCGGTCGATGTCGCGCCGCCGGACGGGATCCGGCTGCTGCCGGTGACCGACGAGGACCACATCAAGCTGGTCGAGGAGGTGCACGACCGGGCCTTCGACGGCGGCCGCACCTCGATCGGGCATCAGCTGCGCCGGCAGCTCGCGCACGATCCGGCGACCGTGCCCGCCGTCGTGGCCCTGCACGGCGACGAACCGGTCAGCGCCGCCCGCCTCGAACTGCACCCGGGCACGGACTTCGCGAGCCTGTGGGGCGGGGGCACGGTGCCCGAGTGGCGCGGCCGCGGGATCTACCGCTCGCTCGTCGCGTTCCGGGTGGAGATCGCCGTCGCGCACGTATTCTCGTACGTACATGTCGACGCGTCGTCGTACAGCAGGCCGATCCTGGAGCGGCTCGGGTTCGTGGCGCTCGGAACGACGACGCCGTACGTGCTTCAGGCGCCCGGTCAGGACGTCGCGAGGAACTCCTCGACGCTCGACACGAAGAACGCGGGGTCGTCGAGCCAGGGGTAGTGCGCGGCGCCGGGCTGGACGACGACTCGGCCGCGCGGGTAGGACGCGGCGGCGCGGTGCACGAGCGCGGGGTCCGGGTTGCCGTCGAGGGCGCCGGCGATCAGGAGGACGGGCGCGTCGAGGTGGGCGAGGGCGGCGCGGGTCGCGGGCGGGTCGAAGGCGGCGGCGTCGCCGTACCGCGCCCCGGCCGCGTCGTCGGTCTGGGCGTCGGTGAGCGCGGCGTGGGCCCGGGCCCGCTCGTCCCAGCGGCCGTAGAAGAACGCGTCGTAGAGGTACTGCCCGTCGTCCGGGTCGTCGTCCCCGGCGAGGAGCTGCTCGTACGAGGCGTAGGCCGCCGCGAACCACGGCTCGTCGCCCCGCAGCCGCGCCGCCGCGAGCCGCTCGCCGACCGTCGGCCTGATCCCCAGCGCCCACTGCGCGGACGTCACCAGGACGAGCCGAGCGAGGCGGTGCGGGTGGCGGGCCGCGTACAGGGCGGCGAGGTTGCAGCCCGCCGAGTGGGCGAGGACGTCCATGCGCTCCAGGCCGAGGTGGACGCGGAGCGCCTCCACGTCGGCGACCTGCCGGTCGCAGCGGTACGTCGCCGGGTCGGCCGGGGCCGCCGACTGTCCCGTACCGCGCAGGTCGAGGAGGTACAGCGTGCGGTGAGCGGTGAGCCCGCCCAGGTCCTCGAGGTACTCCGAGGCCCGCATCGGACCGCCCGGAACGCAGACCAGGGGCGGGCCCGAACCCCGTACATGACAGGCGAGTCCGGTGCCGTCCGGGGCGGTGAACGTGAACATGGCGTGATCATCACAGGCGTACGACGCCGGCGGCAACGTGTTTGCGGCTTCGCCGACCAGGTGTGCCGCATGTCTTGACGTCGGCGGGCCCGCCTTGAATTACTGACGGCAGCAGGTCAACCGAATGATCGGTCGGGAGTGCAGTCGATGGCGGATGTGAAGGACTGGCAGGACGCGGGCGAGCGGCTCGGGGTCACGGAGCTGCGGGAGCTTCAGCTGGAGCGGCTGCGGGCGACGCTGCACCGGGTGTACGAGCGGGTGCCGCATTACCGCGACGCGTTCGACAAGGCGGGCGTGCGCCCCGACGACTGCGCGACGCTCGCGGACCTGGCCCGCTTCCCCTTCACGACCAAGGCGGACCTGCGCGAGAACTACCCCTTCGGGCTGTTCGCCGTGGACAAGTCCCAGGTGCGGCGGCTGCACGCCTCCAGCGGCACGACCGGTCTGCCCACGGTGGTCGGCTACACCGAGGCCGATCTGTCGATGTGGGCGGACATGGTGGCGCGGGCGATCCGCGCGGCGGGCGGGCGGCCCGGCGACACCGTCCATGTCGCGTACGGGTACGGCCTGTTCACGGGCGGCCTCGGCGCGCACTACGGCGCGGAGCGGCTCGGTTGCACGGTCGTCCCCGCGTCCGGCGGCATGACCGCGCGGCAGGTCCGGCTCATCGTCGACCTGAAGCCCGAGATCATCATGGTGACGCCCTCGTACATGCTGACGCTCCTCGACGAGTTCGAGCGCCAGGGCGTGGACCCGCGCACCACGTCCCTGAAGGTGGGCATCTTCGGCGCGGAGCCGTGGACCCAGGAGATGCGGCGCGAGATCGAGGAGCGGGCGGGCATCGACGCCGTCGACATCTACGGCCTGTCGGAGGTCGTCGGCCCCGGTGTCGCGCAGGAATGCGTGGAGACCAAGGACGGCCTGCACATCTGGGAGGACCACTTCTACCCGGAGGTCGTCGACCCGATCACCGGCGAGGTGCTGCCCGAGGGCGAACACGGCGAGCTGGTCTTCACCTCGCTCACCAAAGAGGCGATGCCGATCATCCGGTACCGCACAAGAGACCTGACGCGCCTCCTGCCGGGCACGGCGCGCCCCGGGTTCCGCCGCATGGAGAAGATCACCGGCCGCAGCGACGACATGGTCATCCTGCGCGGGGTGAACCTCTTCCCCACCCAGGTCGAGGAGATCGTCCTGAGCACCCCCGGCGTCGCCCCGCACTTCCAGCTCCGCCTCACCCGCGAGGGCCGCATGGACGCCCTGACGATCCGCGCGGAGGCCCGACCGGACGCGACCCCGACGGACCGCGAAGCCGCGGCGCGCGCCATCGCGGCGGGGATGAAGGACGGGGTCGGGGTGACGGTGGACGTGGAGGTCGTGGACCCGGAGACGCTTGAGCGGTCGGTGGGAAAGATCAAGCGGATCGTGGATCTGCGGGATCCGCGGAAGGGCTGAGCGCCGCCGGTGCGGTGGTGTCGTACCAGGACGGCGTGCGATCACACACCTCGTAGCCGGTGAGCCCGAGAGGGATCAAACGCGGCACGAGAGCGCCCAGGTACCAGGACATGTCAGTGAAGTGAAAGGCGTCGTCGATGCTGCGCCGGTTGATGGTGGGAGCAAAGGAACATTCGGTCCGCCCGGGGCTCAGCAGAAGCTGCCCGCCGGTTTCGGCAAGCGCGTGATAGACGCACAGCCCCACGTCGTACGCGTCGGCCTGCGAGCTGTCGAGCAGGGCGACGACCTCGTCCCCACGGTCGCGTGTCGCCCACTGCCAGTCGAAGAGGCCGTCACTGTTCACGACGTACGAGACGCCCATCGGCTCCTGCTCCGACCAGCCGCCCTCCGCGAGGGCCTTCAACAGCCCCCGCACGGTGTTCGCTTGGCTGAACGAGAAGTCGATGGCCGCTGTCCGCGATGTCACGGAGTTTCCTCTCCCCCTGAGCCCTCGCCGGCGAAGCGATCCCGCAGTTCCCGCTTCAGGATCTTCCCGCTCGCGTTGCGCGGCAGCTCGTCCACGAACAGGATGCGCTTCGGCGCCTTGAAGTGGGCGAGGTTCTCGCGGGCGTGGGTGAGGAGTTCGGGTTCGGTGACCTCGGCTGCACGGACGACGACGGCCGTGACCGCCTCGATCCAGCGTTCGTCCGGCAGGCCGATCACGGCGGTCTCGGCGACGGCCGGGTGGGTGTAGAGGGCGTCCTCGACCTGGCGTGATGCGACCAGTACGCCGCCGGAGTTGATGACGTCCTTCACGCGGTCGACGACGGTGAAGTAGCCCTCGGCGTCGCGCACGGCGAGGTCGCCCGACCTGAACCAGCCGTCGCGGAAGGCCTGTCCGGTCTCCTCCGGCTTGTCCCAGTAGCCGTCGCAGAGCTGGGGTGAGCGGTAGACGACCTCGCCCGGGGTGCCGTCCGGCACGTCCTTGCCGTCCTCGTCGACGACCTTCGCCTCGACGAAGAGGACGGGCCGCCCGCAGGAGTCCATGCGGCCGTCGTGCTCGTCGGGTCCGAGGACGGTGGCGAGCGGGCCGATCTCGCTCTGCCCGAAGCAGTTGTAGAAGGCGAGGCCGGGTAGGCGTGCGCGCAGCCGCTCCAGGACGGGCACCGGCATGATCGACGCGCCGTAGTACGCCTTGCGCAGCCCGCCGAGGTCGCGCGCGGCGAACTCCGGGTGCTGGGACAGGCCGATCCACACGGTCGGCGGCGCGAAGAGGCTGTCCGCCTCGCCCGCCTCCACCAGGTCGAAGATCCGGACGGCGTCGGGCGCGTCCAGGATCGTGCTGGTGGCGCCGACGGCGAGGTAGGGCAGCAGGAAGACGTGCATCTGCGCCGAGTGGTACAGCGGCAGCGAGTGGACGGGGCGGTCCGTCTCCTTGAGGTCGAGCGCGTGGATGGCGCTGACGTATTCGTGGACGAGCGCCCGGTGCGACATCCGGGCGCCCTTGGGCAGGGCGGTCGTGCCGGAGGTGTAGAGGAGTTGCACCAGGTCGTCGGAGGCCGGCTCCGGACCGTCGTACGGGACCGCCGCGTCGAGGAGCGCGAGCAGCGAGTCGTCCGCGTCGCGCAGCGCCAGGGTGCGCATGCCCTCGGGCAGGCGTCCGGCGAGGTCAGGGTCGGTGAGCACGAGCTCGCTGCCGGACTGGCCCACGATGTAGGCGAGGTCGTCACCGGTCAGGTTCTGGTTGACGGGGACGTGCACGAGGCCCGCGCGGGAGCAGGCGAGGAAGCCGATGAGGTACGCGTCGGAGTTGTGTCCGTAGGCGCCGACGCGGTCGCCGGGCGCGAGGCCCTGGGCGCGCAGGACGCCGGCCGCGCGCGAGACGGCGGCGTCGAGTTCCTCGTACGTCCATGAGCGCGCCCCGTAGCGGACGGCGACGCGCGCGGGGGTGCGGCGGGCGCTGCGCCGCAGCACTCCGTCGACGGTGCTGCCTGCCGCTCCTGCTGCCTGTGACGTCGTCATGGCGTGATCCTGTGCGGTGGCGGACGCCAGGTCAAGACGTGTGCCGCCAACCCCTCGGCACCTGACATACCGCTTGGTACGCTCAACCGCCCCTGTTCGCACAGCAGTTGGGAGAACGATGCGTACCCGCCCGAGACAATGGCGCCTCGCGGCCGTCGGAATCGCCCTGTCGGCCACGGTGACCAGCACCTCGATGCTGCCGTCGGTGGCCGCCGAGCGGTCGCACGGCCCGCACGGCGCCGGCCTGTCGGCGACCATCCGCTACACCGAGTACGGCATTCCGCACATCGTGGCCAAGGACTACGCGAACCTCGGCTTCGGCACCGGCTGGGCGCAGGCCGCCGACCAGGTGTGCACGCTCGCCGACGGGTTCGTGACCGTACGGGGTGAGCGGTCGCGCTGGTTCGGGGCGGACGGCGCGCCCGACGGATCGCTGTCGTCGGCCACCAAGAACCTCTCCAGCGACCTGTACTTCCGGGGCGTGCGCGAGACCCGCACCGTCGAGAAGCTGCTCGCCACGCCCGCTCCGGCGGGGCCGAGCCGGCACGCGAAGGACGCGATGCGCGGCTGGGCCGCCGGGTACAACGCGTGGCTGAAGCAGAACCCGATCACCGACCCGGCGTGCAAGGGCGCCGGCTGGGTGAAGCCGGTCACGGCGCTGGACGTGGCGGCGCGCGGCTTCGCCATCTCGGTGCTCGGCGGGCAGGGGCGCGGCGTGGACGGCATCACGGCCGCGCAGCCGCCGACCGCGGGAGCGGCGGCGCCGAGCCCGGCCGACAAGCGCGAAGTCGCCGACGCCGCGCGCGAGTTGTTCGCGCAGGACGACTCCGCCATGGGGTCCAACGCCGTGGCGTTCAGCGGCGCGACGACGGCGAACGGGCGCGGGCTGCTGCTCGGCAATCCGCACTATCCGTGGCAGGGCGGCCGCCGCTTCTGGCAGTCGCAGCAGACGATCCCCGGTGAACTGAACGTCATGGGCGGGTCGTTGCTCGGTACCACCGGCATCTCCATCGGGCACAACGCGCACATCGCGTGGAGCCACACCGTCGCGACGGGCGTCACCCTCAACCTGCACCAGCTCACCCTCGACCCGTCGGATCCGACGGCGTACCTGGTGGACGGCGAGCGGGAGCGGATGACGAAGCGGACGGTGACGGTGCCCGTGAAGGGCGGCGCCGACGTGACCCGGACGCAGTGGTGGACGCGGTACGGGCCGGTCGTCACCTCGCTCGGCGCGCAGTTGCCGCTGCCCTGGACGGCGTCGACGGCGTACGCGCTCAACGATCCGAACGCGGTCAACCTCCGCGCCTCCGACACGGCGCTCGGGTTCAGCAAGGCGCGCTCGACGGACGACATCCTGACGGCGTTGCGCCGCACGCAGGGCATTCCGTGGGTGAACACGATCGCGGCGGACTCCGCGGGTCATTCGCTGTTCACGCAGTCGCAGGTCCTGCCGCGGATCACCGACGATCTGGCGGCGCGCTGCTCGACGGCGCTCGGCAAGGTCACGTATCCGGCGTCGGGTGTCGCGATCCTGGACGGTTCGCGCGGTGACTGTGCGCTCGGTGCGGACAAGGACGCGGTGCAGCCGGGCATCTTCGGCCCGTCGAGGATGCCGGTCCTCAAGGACGCCCCGTACGCGGAGAATTCGAACGACAGCGCCTGGCTGGCCAACGCCGACCGTCCGTTGACGGGGTACGAGCGGGTCTTCGGGACGGTGGGCACGCCGCGGTCGATGCGGACGCGCGGCGCGATCGAGGACGTCGCGGCGATGGCGGGCAAGGGCTCGCTGACCGTGGCCGATCTGCAGAAACAGCAGTTCGCGGACCGGGCTCCGGCCGGTGACCTGGCGGCGGCGGACGCGGCGAAGGCGTGCGCGGCGCTGCCCGGCGGTACGGCAACGGGCAGTGACGGCACGGCAGTTGACATGTCGGGTGCGTGTGCCGCACTGGCCGCGTGGGACCGGCGGATGGACACCGGCAGCCGGGGCGCTCTCCTCTTCGACCGGTTCTGGCGCAAGGTGACGGCCGCGGTGGCGCCGGCGGCGCTGTGGAAGGTGCCCTTCGACCCGGCCGACCCGGTCCGTACGCCGCGCACGCTCGACACGGCGAACCCCGCCTTCGCGACGGCGCTCGCCGACGCGGTGGCCGAACTGCGGGGCGCGAAGATCCCGTTGGACGCGAAGCTGGGCGAGCACCAGTTCGTCGTGCGCGGCGGTCAGCGGATCCCGGTGCACGGCGGCACGGAGGCGCTCGGCGTCTGGAACAAGGTCGAGCCGGTGTGGAACGCCGCGGGCGGTGGGTACACGGAGGTCGCGCACGGGTCGAGCTACATCCAGGCGGTCGGCTGGGACGGCGGGCGCTGCCCGGTGGCGCGCACGCTGCTCACGTACTCCCAGTCGTCGAACCCGAACTCGGCACACTCCGGCGACCAGACGCACCTGTTCTCGCAGAAGAAGTGGGTGACGGAGCGCTTCTGCGAGCAGGACATCCTGAGGTCGCCCGCGCTGAAGGTGGTGCGGGTGCGCGACTGACCCGCCGCGGAACTCAGCCGGCCGGGTCCTCCCCGGCCGGCTGACAGCGAGGGGCGATCACACCACCCGGGTGCGCCCCTCCCAGTACGGGTCGCGCAGGCGCCGCTTGTAGAGCTTGCCGTTCGGGTCGCGGGGCATCGTCTCGATGAAGTCGACGCTCTTGGGCCGCTTGTACCCCGCGAGGCGCGTCGCGCAGTGGTCGAGGATCTCGGCGGCCAGCGCGTCACCGGCCTCGTGTCCCTCGGCGACCTCGACGACGGCCTTGACCTCCTCGCCCCAGTCGTCGTGCGGGATGCCGAAGGCCGCCGCGTCGGCGACGGCGGGGTGGGTCAGGAGCGCGGACTCGATCTCGGCGGGATAGATGTTGACCCCGCCCGAGATGATCATGTCGATCTTGCGGTCGCGCAGGAAGAGATAGCCGTCCTCGTCGATGAGTCCGAGGTCGCCGACCGTGAAGAAGTCGCCGATGCGGTTCTTCTTCGTCTTGCCCTCGTCCTTGTGGTACGAGAATCCGCCGGTGCTCATCTTCAGGTAGACGGTGCCGAGTTCACCGGCGGGCAGCCGGTTGCCGTCGTCGTCGAAGACGGCCAACTCGCTGATGGGCCAGGCCTTTCCGACGGTCCCCGGCTTCTTCAGCCAGTCCTCGGCGGTCGCGAACGCGCCGCCGCCCTCGCTCGCCGCGTAGTACTCCTCGACGCACGTCCCCCACCAGTCGATCATCGCCCGCTTCACATGGTCGGGGCAGGGCGCGGCGCCGTGGATGGCGTGCCGCATCGACGTCACGTCGTACCGGTCCTTCACGTCCTGCGGCAGCGCGAGCAGGCGGTGGAACTGGGTCGGCACCATGTGCGTGTGCGTGCACTTGTGGGTGTCGATGAGACGCAGCATCTCCTCGGGCGTCCACTTGTCCATCACGACGAGGGTGTGCCCGATGTGCAGGGACGCGCCCGCGAACTGGAGCACCGCCGTGTGGTAGAGCGGTGAGCAGACCAGGTGGACGTTGTCGTCGAACGGCTTGATACCGAAGATGCCGAGGAACCCGCCGAGGTAGGACTCCTCGGGGAGCTTGTCGAGCAGGGGGCGGCGGATGCCGCGCGGGCGGCCCGTCGTGCCGGACGTGTAGTTCATGACCCAGCCGAGGGTGCGCCCGCCGGGCGGCAACTCGCTCTGGCCGCCGAGGAGTTCGGCGTACGGACGGAAGGTGTCGACGGCGCCGACCGCGTACCGGTGGGTGGCAGGGAGCCTCGCCTCGTCGGCGGCGGCGCGGGCCTGCTCGGCGAACCGCTCGTGCGCGATCAGCACCTTGGCGCCGGAGTCGGAGACGATCCAGGCGATCTCCGGGCCTACGAGGTGGTGGTTGACCGGGACCAGGTAGAGACCGGCCTGCTGGGCGGCGAGGTAGGCCGTGAGGAACTCGACGCCGTTCGGGAGGACGACGGCGAACGCGTCGCCCGTCTCCAGGCCGGCGGCGCGCAGGCCGTGCACCATCTGGTTGGCGGCGGCGTGGAGTCGGCCCGCGGTCCATTCCTCGCCGTCGGGTGCGATCAGGACCGTGCGGTTCGGCTCCGCCGCGGCTTGGGCCCAGAAGCCGTTGGGGGGTGTGCTCATGGGGCGGCTCTCCTCCTGTGGGTCTGGTTCACTCGTCTGCCTTCTCCTGCCGGTGGGCGGGCGCGGGTTGTGCGTGGCTGGTCGCGCCCCGCGGCGGAGCCGCTGATGTCACAGCCCCGCGCCCCTGAAATGCCTGCGCTTCGCGCGCATTTCCCCGATGAAGGCTGAGCGGCGAAGCCGCTCGCCTTCAGGGGCGCGGGGAACTGCGCGACCACCCCCACTCACCCGCACCCGCAGCTCAGCGCCCCGCGATCCGGTTGATCCTGTCGATGGCCTGCTCGAAACCCCGGGTCAGGTCGTCGAAGACCGCCTGGACGCTGCGTTCCTCGTTCATGCGGCCCACGATCTGGCCGACCGGCGTGCCGAGCAGCGGTTCGACCTCGTACTTCTGGATACGGGAGACGGCCTCGGCGACGAGCAGGCCCTGAAGCGGCATCGGCAGCGTGCCGGGCCCCGCCGGGTCGTCCCACGCGTCCGTCCACTGCGTACGCAACTGCCGCGCCGGCTTCCCGGTCAGCGCGCGCGAGCGCACCGTGTCGCCGGAGCCCGCGGCGAGGAGCTTGCGGGTGAGGGCGGGCGAGTGCATGTCGGCCTCGGTCGTGGTCAGCCAGACCGAGCCGAGCCAGACACCCTGCGCGCCGAGCGCGAGCGCCGCCGCCACCTGCTGGCCGCTGCCGATCCCGCCGGCGGCGAGGACGGGCAGCGGGGCCACCGCCTCCACGGCCTCGGGGGTCAGCACCATGGAGGCGATCTCGCCGGTGTGGCCGCCGGCCTCGTACCCCTGGGCGACGACGATGTCGATGCCCGCGTCCGCGTGCTTGCGGGCGTGCCGGGCGCTGCCGGCCAGCGCGGCGACCAGGACGCCCTGGTCGTGGGCGCGGGCGATGACGTCGGCCGGGGGTGAGCCGAGCGCGTTGGCGAGGAGTTTGATCGGGTAGTCGAAGGCGACGTCGAGTTGGCCGCGGGCGACCTGTTCCATCCAGCCGGTGATGCGCCAGCCGGACGCCTCGCCCTCGGCGAGTTCGGGCACGCCGTGCTTGGCGAGGGTGTCCTGGACGAACTGCCGGTGGCCCTGCGGGATCATCGCCTCGACGTCGGCCTCCGTCACGCCCTCGACCTTCTTGGCGGGCATGACGACGTCGAGTCCGTACGGCTTGCCGTCGGCGTGCGCGTGCAGCCAGTCCAGGTCCCGTTTGAGTTCGTCGGGCGCCGTGTAGCGGACCGCGCCGAGCACGCCGAAGCCTCCGGCCCTGCTGATGGCGGCCGCCACCGCAGGGAACGGCGTGAAGCCGAAGATGGCGTGCTCGATCCCCAGTTTCTTGCTCAGCTCCGTCTGCATGGCCGCAGGATGCCGCAGTCAACCGGACGACGGAAGAGGTTTTCTGATGCATCGTCAGATTCTTCGGGCCGGGCCGCCCGGTACGGATGGTTGACACACCCCGCCGCTGACATGAAAGTTTCACCCGTTGAGCGAGATCCCGAAAGATACTTTCAGGAGGCCATTCCATGAGCGCAGCGGAAGCAGACAGAACGCGGCCCGGTCTCACCCGGCGCCAACTGGGCACCGCGGGCCTCGCGTTGGGCGGCGCGCTCGCCCTCGCCCCGTTCCCGGCGGGCCCCGCCTCGGCGGCACAGGAGGCTGCGCGGCCCACCCTGCGCCGCGGCTCCCCCGAACGCGCGGGCCTGCTGGCCGGGCATCTGCGCCAACTGGTCGTCGACGCCGAGAAGTTCCTCACCCCCTACCCCGGCGGCCCCAAGCACCCCTGGTACGCCGGGGCGGTGCTGCTCGCGGGCCGGGGCGGCACGGTGGCCCTGCACCAGCCGATCGGCAAGGCGGTGCGCTACTCCCACTACGACGACACGACGGACACGGGCGTCGAGTTCCCGGCGGACCAGCAGATCGACATGGCCGAGGACACCGTCTTCGACCTGGCCTCGGTGTCGAAGCTGTTCACGTCGATCCTCGCGGTGCAGGAGATCGAGCGCGGCGCGCTGGAGCTGGAAGCGAAGGTCGCCTCGTATCTGCCCGACTTCGCGGGCGGGGGCAAGCAGGACGTGACCATCCGTCAACTGCTCACCCACACCTCGGGGTTCCGGGCCTGGATCCCGCTGTACAAGGAGCCGACGCGGGCGGGCCAGATCGGGCTGATCTGGAAAGAGACGCTGCTCAATCCGCCCGGCACCAAGTACCTCTACTCCGACCTGAACCTCATCTCGCTCCAGCTCGTCCTGGAGGAGCTCACCGGAAAGACCCTGGACGTGCTGCTGCGCGAGCGGATCACGCGGCCGCTCGGCATGACCCGTACCCGCTACAACCCGCCCGCCTCCTGGAAGCCGAGGATCGCGGCCACGGAGGACGCCCGCGCCCCGTGGTCCGGGCTGGACCGTGGCCTGGTGTGGGGCGAGGTGCACGACGAGAACGCGTTCGGGCTCGGTGGCGTCGCAGGCCACGCCGGGGTCTTCTCGTGCGCCTGGGACCTGGCGATCCTCGGCCGGACGCTGCTCAACGGCGGTGTGTACGGCAAGGCCCGCATCCTCTCCGAGAAGTCCGTGGAGCTGATGTTCACAGACTTCAACACGGCGTTCCCCGGCGACGAGCACGGCCTCGGCTTCGAGCTCTACCAGCACTGGTACATGGGCGCGATGGCGACGCCGCGCACGGCGGGCCACACGGGCTTCACCGGCACCTCGCTCGTCCTCGACCCGACGACCGACTCGTTCCTGATCGTGCTGGGCAACTCCGTGCACCCCGTGCGTACATGGCGATCCGGCTCCGCTCCCCGGGTCGCCACCGCGAACGACATGGCGCGCGCCGTCCCCGTGCGCCCCGCGCACGGCCGCACCGCCTGGTTCTCCGGCATGGCGAGCGCCACGTCCGCGACGCTGAGCCTCCCCGACCTGCGCCTGGCCTCGCCCGAGGCGCGGCTGACCTGCTCCCTGTGGTGGGACACGGAGCCGCACTCCGACTTCCTGCACCTGGAGACCTCGACGGACGGCGGCACGAGCTGGGCGCCGCTGCCCTTCACGACGGGCCGCGACGACGCCCACCCCACGGGAGCGGTGGACGGCTACGCGGGCCGCACCTGGCACCGCCTCACCGCCGACCTCGGACCATTCAACGCCGCTTCCGTGCGCGTCCGTTGGCGCTACGCCACGGACCAGCTGTACGTCGGGCGCGGGGCCTACGTGGACGGCATCCGGGTCCTCGACGGGGACGACGTCGCCTTCGACGAGGCGCGGCCCGCCGACGCGTCCCGGATCGAGGCGACGGGCTGGACCGCCTCGGCGGACTGAGCCGGGACCGGACCGCGGGTGCGCGCCATCGCCTTGCGGCGCGCACCCGTCGGCCGGGCAGGACCGAGATGCCGGGGTGGTGCGGAACCGGTTCAGAGGACGTGGCAGGATCATGGTGTTCGCGATCCCAGGGGGGCCAGGGGTGAACCGAGGACGTCATGCCGCGCACCGTGCCGGAAGGGCACGAAGACGCCTGACACAGCTGCTGCTCGCGAGTGCCGCCATGGCCGCCGTTCTGGTCGCCGGCGGTGCCGCGTACGCGTACTGGAAACACACCAAGACGCTCGCCGTCACGACCTGCGTCCGGGCAGGGGGATCGCCGTCCGGGGCGGCGATCGGGGACGCGCCCGGAGTCCTGCCCGTCGTCGGCCCCGGCACGTTCACCGGGGCGCACGGGGACGGGGCACGGGCCGGCACGGGGAGCCGGCTGCGCCGCTATGCGGTACTGGCGGAGGACGGGATCGGCGTCCGCGCCGACACCGCCGCCCGCGAGATCGACGGGATTCTCGCCGGCCCGCGCGGCTGGAGCCACGACGGCACCGACTCCTTCCAGCGCACCTACGACGGCCCTCACGACTTCGTCGTCAAGATCGCCACCCCGCATACCGTGGACTGCCTGTGCGGCTCCGCGGGCCTGGACACCGGCGGCGAGGTCAACTGCCGGATCGGCCGGACCATCGTGGTCAATCTGCGGCGCTGGGTGGGCGGTTCCCCGCAGTTCGACGGGCCGATCGAGGAGTACCGGGCGCTCATCATCAACCATGAGGTGGGTCATCGCATCGGCCGCGGACACGAGGGCTGCCCGGGTGCGGGACGCCCGGCGCCGGTGATGATGCAGCAGATCAAGGGCCTGCACGGCTGCACCGCGAACGCCTGGCCCTACGACCGGGCCGGCAGCTACATCGGCGGGCCGCACGTCTCCTGACGGCCGGCGCCCGCCGGAACCCTTCCCCGCAGCCGCCCGCCCGTCAGCGCGGCACATCCCGGGATCCAGCCGAGGCCGAGCCCCGCCCTCGAAGACCTCGTCCACCCCCTGCACACCCCCTCGGGTCTGCTGGCCCTGCCCGCCGCCGCGCGTGCCCCCTGGATCGCCCTCGCCCCGACCGCCGGTGTACGGCTGTCCGCCGGGGCCGCCACCACCGTGTTTCTCGGCGTGCACCTCCAGGCCGAGGTCGCCCGGGGCCAGGAGCGAGCCTGAAAAGCCTCCGCCCGCGGATCAGGACCGGCGGATCAGCCCTCCCGCGGCGCCTTCGCCGTCGACTCCCGTACCACCAGGCGCGGCCGGATCAGCAGCGAGCGGCCCGCGCCTGAGGTCGTCTCGATGCGGGTGCGCAGTTGCTGGAAGGTCTCGGCGGCCATCTCGGGCAGCGGCTGGCGGACCGTGGTGAGCGGGGGCTCGAAGAGTTCGGCGAGCAGGATGTCGTCGAAGCCGACCACGGAGACCTCGCGGCCCGCGCTGACACCGGCGTCGCGGGCGCCCCGGCAGACCCCGATCGCGCACATGTCGTTGATGGCGACGAATCCGGTGGGCGGCCGGGGTGCCGCGAGGAGTTCGCGGGCGGCGGCACGGCCCAGTTCGGCGGACTCCTTGTCGCCGAACTCGCTGGTGGCGGCGCCGGGCCAGACGACCGCGGAGGCCGGGTCGACGCCCGCCTCCTCCAGCGCGGCACGGAAGCCGCGCAGGCGTTCGCGCCGGTTGACGCTGCTGACCGAGCCGGAGACGAACGCCAGCCTGCGGTGGCCGAGTTCGAGCAGGTGGCGGGTGGCGAGCTCGGCGCCCATCGCGTTGTCGACGCTGATGCTGGAGAGTGACGCCGGGTCGCCGGACTGGGCGGCCCGGTCGAACGCGACCATCTTCAGGCCGCGCTTGAGCAGCGGCGCGACGTGGTCGAGGGTGGGCAGCGAGGAGCACAGGACGACGCCGCTGACCCCGTCGGCGAGGAGTTCCTCGGCGTACTTGAGCTCGCGGGCCGGGTCGCGCTCACTGTTGCAGAGCAGGACGTGGTACCCCTCGGCGAGCGCCACGGCCTCCAACTCCCGTGCCAGGGACCCCCAGAAGGGGTTGGCGACGGACGGGACGATCAGGCCGATGACCTGGATCCGGCCGGTGCGCAGCATGCGGGCCGCGCGATTGGGCCGATAGCCGAGTGTCTCTATGACCTGCTCCACGCGGGCGAGGGTCGCCGGCTGCATGCGGTCCGTGCGTCCGTTGAGGACGTTGGAGACCGTGCTCGCCGACACCCCTGCCGCCTGGGCGACTTGATGGATCGTTACCCCGCTCAACGCCGTGCCACCTCCGGCTTGTCACGTCACTGTAAGCAGCAGTGTACCGATTTACTAGACGAGGATCACCGGTTCGGCGCGCTCACTTCTCCGTAACAGCCCGGAAAGATTCTTGTGCACAGGCGGTTGACGCCCCGTGAAAGCCGTTCCTAGCATCACTGCATCGATTTACCAGAGGCCGCCGAGCATCACCGGCGCGTTTACCGGCACGTTGCGGCACCGATTCACTGAATCGGTGCACCACTTGACCACCTTGCTTCCTCGCCTCTTAAGGGGTGTCCCATGGAACTCACGAGACGATCGCTGCTGGCCGCGCTGGGCGCGGGCACGGCAGCGGCGCTCACCGGCTGCGCCGCAGGAACCGACGCGGGCGGTTCGGCCGACGGTCCGGCCAAGGGGGAGATATCGCTGCTCACCCCCATCTACGAGGGGGCGGACGGCAAGCAGCTCCTGGAGGGGAAGATCCTTCCTGCGTTCCGGAAGAAGTACCCGGACGTGACGGTCAAGGTCGACTACACGACGTACACCCAGCTCAACGAGAAGATCACCACCGCCCTCGCCGGCGGTCTGCTCCCCGACGTGCTGATGCTCGGCGTCGGCTGGGTCCCGCCGTTCGCCGCCAAGAAGGTCCTCGCCGAGCTGCCCGAATCGCTCGCGGCCAAGTACGACTACGAGGACCGCGTCCTCGAACCCTCCCGCTACGACGGCAAGCTGTACGCCCTGCCCACCGTGATGGCCACCCGTCTCGTGGCGTACCGCAAGGACCACTTCGCGGCCGCCGGCATCAAGAAGCCCCCGGCGTCGCTCCCTGAACTGCGCGCGATGGCGAAGGAGTTGACCAAGGGCGACCGGATGGGCATGGACCCGTTCTCCATCGATCTGCGCCAGTGCTGGGAGACGTTCCTGTTCGCCAACGGCGGCTCGCTGTTCAGCGCCGACGGCAAGAAGCCCACGTTCACCGGGCAGCGCGGCGTCGAGGCGCTCCAGTTCTTCAAGGACCTGTCGGCGGACGGTTCGGCGGACTACGCGAAGAAGACCGAGGCCGACGCGGGCGCCGCGACCAACCTTCAGCTCGGCAAGGCGTCGATGATGATGACCGGCAGTGGCCTGTGGAAACAACTGGCCGAGCAGAGCCCCGAGTTGATCGAGAAGGATCTCGTCGGCGCGTTCGTGCTGCGCGGCCGCAGGCCCGCGATGCTGACCGGCGGCACCCTCGTGTGCCAGTCGGCGCGCAGTCGACACGCGGCGGCGGCCCAGGCGTTGGTCGCTCATCTCGCCGCCCCCGACAACGTCCTGGCGGCGGCGAAGCAGCGGGCCACGGTCCCCGGGATCACGGCGCTGCGCTCGTCCTCGTACGTGAAGGGCAACAAGCTGGTCGACTTCTCCGTGCGGAACCTGGGCAGCGCCTGCGCCGAGGGCGGCACGCCCGCCTGGATGGAGATCCGCGAGAAGATCAAGCCGACGCTGGAGCCGGCCGTCGTGGGCGGCAAGTCCGCGGCGTCCGCCATCGCCGAACTGGGCGAGCTGGCCGAGTCGGCCATCTCCCGGCTGTGAGGGGCGGCCGCCATGGGAGCCGTCTCCGTACTCAAGACGCGGCCGCAGGCCGCACCCGCTGAACCGCCCCCGGCCACGTTCCGGACCGTGCGCCGCAAGGGGCCCGGGGCCCGCCGTCGCCGGGCGGGGATGCTCATGGTCGCGCCCGCGCTGCTGCACGCGGCGCTGTGGATCGGGCTGCCGGTCGTCGCGGCGGTGTATCTGGCGTTCACGTCGTACGACGTGCTGTCGGCGCCGCGGTTCGTGGGCCTGGACAACTTCCGGGACATGCTCGGCGACGAGGTGTTCCGCAAGTCGATCGTGAACACCGTCGTCTATACGTTCTTCACGGTGCCGTTCGGCATGGCGCTCGGGCTGCTGCTCGCCCTGGCGCTCAACACCGGGCTGCGGGCGCGCGGCATCTTCCGTACCGCGATCTTCCTGCCGCAGGTGACGGCGACGGTGGCGATCGCGCTGGTCTGGCTGTGGATCTACAACCCGCGCAACGGCCTGTTCAACACGCTGCTCGGCCTGTTCGGCATCGAAGGGCCCGCGTGGCTGGCGTCGACGTCGTGGGCGATGCCGTCGGTGATCCTCGTCGGGATCTGGCAGGGCATCGGCATGAAGATGCTGATCTACCTGGCCGCGCTCCAGACCCTGCCCAGGGACCTGTACGAGGCGGCGTCGGTCGACGGGGCGTCGAAGACCCGGCAGTTCTTCTCGATCACGCTGCCACTGCTCAAGCCCGCCACGTTCTTCGTCCTGATCACCTCGATGATCGGCGCGTTCCAGTCCTTCGACCAGATCTACATCCTCACCGACGGCGGCCCGGCGGGCTCGACGACGATGATGACGTACGAGATCTACAAGTCGGCGTTCCGCGAGTTCCGCGTGGGCTACGCCTGTGCCCAGTCGCTGGTCCTGTTCGTGCTCCTCATGGGGTTCACCCTGGTCAACCGCCGTGTCATGGGAGGCACTCGTGGCCACGACTGAGATCGCCCGGCCGCGCTCCGAGGCGCGGCGCCCGCCGGCCGCGGGCCGGGTCGCGCTGTACGTGACGCTGTCGGTGGTGTCGCTGCTGATGGTGGTGCCGTTCCTGTGGATGGTCGTCACGTCGCTCAAGACGCCGGCGGAGATCGCGTCCGAGCACACCGGGCTGCTGCCCGCGCACTGGGACTTCGGCAACTACGCGGACGCGTTCGAGGCGGCGCCGTTCGCGACGTACGCCCGCAACAGCTTCGTCATCGCGTTCAGCCACACGGTCCTCAACGTCGTCTTCGCGTCGATGGCCGGGTACGCGCTGGCCCGGATCCGGTTCCGCGGCAGCGAGTTCCTCTTCTACTGCTTCGTCGCCGCGCTGATGATCCCGACGTACACGAAGGTCCTGCCCGAGTTCCTGATCGTGCGGTTCATGCCGCTCGCGGGCGGCAACGACCTGTTCGGGCAGGGCGGCAGCGGCTGGCTCGACTCGTGGTGGGCGCTGATCGTGCCGGGCGCGGTCACCCCGTTCGCCGTGTTCCTGTTCCGCCAGTTCTACCTGGATCTGCCGGTGGAACTGGAGGAGGCGGCGCGGCTCGACGGGCTCGGCGAGTTCCGGATCTACGCCCGCATCATGACGCCGCAGGTCAAGCCCGCGCTCACCACGGTGGCGCTGCTGACCTTCGAGTCGTCGTGGAACAACTTCCTGTGGCCGCTGCTCGTGACCCGCTCCGACAGCCTGCGCGTCATCCAGGTCGGCCTGTCGGTCTTCAAGACGGAGAACGGCACGCAGTGGCACTTCCTGATGGCCGGCACCACCCTCGCGACGCTGCCGATGGTGCTCCTCTTCCTCATCGGCCAGCGCTACTTCGTGCAGGGGTTCGCGCACACCGGCCTCAAGTGATCCACCCCAACACCCCATGTTCTACGAAGGGTTCCGCATGTCCAGTGATCTTCAGGGTTCCCGTGCGCTCGTGACCGGCGCGGGCCACGGCATCGGCCGGGCCGTCGCCGTCGCGCTCGCCGCGGCGGGCTGCGACGTCGCCGTGCACTACCGCAGCTCCGCCGACGAGGCGGCCCGCACCGTCGGCGCGATCGAGCGACTGGGACGCCGTGCCAAGGCGTTCCACGCCGACGTGACGGTGACGGCGGACGTCGACCGGCTCGTCACGGAGGCCGCCGACTTCCTCGGCGGACTCGACGTCCTGGTGTGCAACGCGGGGCATCTGATCGACCGGGTGACGGTCGCCGAGATGAGCGACGAGCACTTCGACCGGGTGCTCGACGCGAATCTGACGTCGACGTTCCGTACGTGCCGTGCCGCGCTCCCCCACCTCACGGCCTCCCCCGCCGGGCGCATCGTCACGATGTCGTCGCTGGCCGCGCACAACGGCGGCGGCCCGGGTTCGGTCGCGTACGCCGCGGCGAAGGCCGGGGTACGCGGCTTCACCAAGGCCCTCGCCAAGGAGGTCGCGGCGTCCGGTGTCACGGTGAACGCGGTCGCGCCGGGCTTCATCCAGGGCACCGCGTTCCACGACACGTTCACGCCGCCGCAGGCGCAGGAGGCGATGGCCGCGGGCATCCCGGTGGGCCGCCCCGGCACGCCCGAGGACGTGGCCGCGTCCGTGGTCCATCTCGCCTCGCCCGCCTCGGGGTTCCTCACCGGTACGACGCTGGACATCGACGGTGGCGTATGGCCCCGGTGAGGCGGATCCCGCGCGAGCGGGGCGGCTGGTGGCACGCGTATGTGTGTCCGGCGCACGGGCTCGAACTCGACCACGGCGACCCGCTGTCGGGCGTCTTCCCGGAGGGCGGCGCGCGGTGTGCGCGCGGCTGCCGGGTGGACACCCCCGAGGTGCGGGGCGCGTGGACGGTGCTCTCGCATCAGGCGTGGGCGCGGCACGCCCGCCTGCTGGCACTGCGTGGTGACGCCCCGGCCACGCTCGGCATCCTGCGCGAATACGCCGCTCTGTACCGGGAGTTGGCGGGCGACGGCCACGACGGGGCACAGCCGTGGATGCTGCGGGGCCGGCTCTTCCACCAGGCGCTGACCGATGCGATCTGGGCCGTGAACGTCGCTGACGCCGTCGCGACGCTCGCGGAGCGCGACACCCCCGGCACCGATGAACTCCTGCCACTGCTCGACGAGTTGGAACGGGCCGCCCTCGACGCCCGTGAGGTGCTGGTGGACCGGGGCGATCTGGCGTCGAACTATCTGACGTGGCTGACGGCCGCGGGGATCGGCGCGGGGCGGGCGGCGGCCCTGGTGCGCGGCACACCCTGGGACGGCGCCAAGCAGTGGCTCGACGGGCCGCACGGCCTGTACGCGCACCTGCGGGCGTGCGTCGGCGGCGACGGCTGGCAGTGGGAGGGCAGCACGTACTACCACGGCTTCGTGCTGCGGGCCGCCCTCCTCGCGCTGCGCGGGTCCGATCCTGCCGCGCTGCCCGCCGATGTCGCGTCCCGCCTGACGGGCATGATCGACGCCCTGGCCGTCCTGGCGACGGACGGCGGGGTGCTGCCCGCGCTGAACGACGGGCCGTACCGGCGTGTGCCGCTGGCCCTGGAGTGGCTCGAACTGTGCGCGCTGGCAGGCGGGTTCGCGGTGTCGCCGCGCCTGACGGCGGTCGCCTCCGCCGCCCGCGCCGAGGCGGGTGTCGCGGACGACGGCCTGGACCGCGAGCTGTCCGGCTGGTTCGCGGGGTCCCCGCTCCCGGAGCGCTCCGCACCCGCTCCGGTGACGGTCTTCGAGGATGCCGGGTACGCGGTGGTCCGGGCGGCGGGCATCCACGCTGCGCTCGCGTTCGGCCCGCACGGCGGCTCGCACGGCCACCGCGACAAGCTCGCCCTGTCCCTGTACGGGCGGCTGGCCTGCTGGCAGCCCGACCCGGGGCAAGTCCCCTACGGCAACCGCGAGTTCCGTGACCATTACGTGTCGACGGCGGCGCATCCGGCGTTCCTCGTGGACGGCGCGGAGCAGGCGGAGTGCGCGGGCCGGCTGCTCGCGCGGGACGCCGTGTCGGTGACGGCGGACGTCTCGGCCGCGTACGAGGGTGTGCGCGCGGTGCGCCGGATCGAGGCGGGCCGCTGCCACCTCGTCGACGTCCTGACGCTGACCGTCGAGGACGGCCGGGCGCGGCGGCTCGCGGGCCTGGTGCGGCCCGGGGTCTCCCTCGACGTCCAGGTGCAGCCGGCGGGCCCGGTGCGCACCACGTGGTACGGGGACGCCGAGGTGCTGCACGGCTGGCACACGGCCTCGGCGCCGGTGCGCCCCGTGACGCGACCGGGTCCCGGGCCGGCCGACGACCCTCAACTCACCCGCACCTGGGTCGACTTCACCGCACATGGCGAGCGGCTCGTGCTCGTCTCCGTGTACCAGGCCGCGTCGCAGGGGCCCGCGGTGACGGACGTGGCGCTCACGGACGAGGGCGTCGTGGTGGAGTTCGCGGACGGCACGCGCTCCGCGCACGGGACGGGGGCCTGAGATGCTCCTGTCCGCCACCCCGCCGCCGGGCCCGCGCCCGCTCCAGGAGCGCAGGCTGCTCGCCGAGGCCGGACGGCACCGCGCCGTCACCCCTCCGGCGTCCCACCCGAAAGCGAGCATCACCTGGCTGGGACCGGCCGCCGCGAACCCCGCGCTCGCGTACCGGGTCACCGGCGACCGCGCCCATCTGGCGGAGGCGGAGCGGTTCATCGCGGCGGCGGTCCGCCTCCCGCACTGGGGCCGCGCCCATATGCCCGACCACGACCTGGACGCGGGCTGGCTGCTGCACGGCCTCTCCCTCGCCCACCACTGGCTCGGCGACGCCCTCTCCCCCGACCTGCGGGACCTGCTGCGCTACAAACTCCTCGTCCAGGGACGGCGGTTGTACGAGTTCGCGGTGGCGACACAGGGCCGCTGGTGGTCGTCGTCGTACTGGCAGAACCACAACTGGATCTGCCACGCGGGTCTCGCCACGGCCGGCTACGTGCTGGGCCGCGAGGAGTGGACGCGGCGCGCGAAGGACAACCTGGGCCGGGTGCTCGATCTGCTGCCCGCGGACGGTTCGCACGCCGAGGGCGTCGTGTACTGGCGGTACGGGGTGCCGTGGCTGGCCGTCCACCTCGATCTCCTCCTGGAGTGCGAGGGCGTGGACTGGTGGGAGCGGGGCGGCTTCATGGAGCGCACCTTCGACTTCCGGCTGCACCAGTCGGCGCCCGGGTTCGCGCTCCAGACGGGGCACGGCGACTGCCACGACCGGCGCAGCGGGCACAGCACGGCGCTGTACCGCAGGCTCGCCGCGCGGTTCGGGATCGGTGAGGCGCAGTGGCTCGCCGACCTCGTGGAGCGTGAACTCTTCGACGAAGAGGCCGAGTTGAGCGGCGTACGGCCGGGCATCCGGGCCGAGGCGTATCTCGATCACCTCTGGTACGACCCGTCGGTGCGCGCGGCGGCTCCGTCGGCCACGCACGCGTACTTCCCTGATCTGGGGCTGCTCACGGCCCGGACCGGCTGGGACGACGCGGCGACGTTCGTGTCGTTCAAGGCGGCGCCGGGCGGCGGCCACCAGGCGTGGGAGGCGTCGGCGAAGCACCGGGCCGACCTGGGCTGGGAGACGCTGAACACGGGGCACCACCACCCGGACGCGGGGTCGTTCGTGTTCGTGTCGCAGGGCGCGTTCCTCGCCGTCGACGAGGGATACAGCAACCGCAAGCGGGCCGCCCACCACAATCTGCTGCTCGTCGACGGTGCGGGCTTCGCGGGCGAGGGCCGCTACCACGTCTACGAGGATCTGCCGTACGAGCGTCAGGCGCGGCTGCGGGACGTGCTGGCCGAGGGCGGCTGGGCGCACGGCACCGCCGAGATCGGGGCGATGTACCCACCGGAACTCGGGGTGCGGCGCCTGGACCGGACGCTGGTGTGCACGCCTTCCGGGCGGCTCGTACTGCTCGACGAAGGGGAGGCGGACGCGCCGCGGGAATGGACGTTCCTCCTTCAGACGGACGCGCCGACGTCCGTGGCGGCGTCCGGGAGCGGGGATCGGCTGATCGCCGCCGGTGACGCGCGGGCGTGGCTGCGGCGCCTGTCGCCTTCTGACGCCACCGTCGCCTCCGAGGTCACCGAAGTGGCCGCCAACCCCACGTCCAGCACACCGGAGTTGAGCATCACCACCACACTGCACACCCTGCGGGTGACGACACCGGTCCGGGCACGGACGGCCCGCTTCCTGACCGTGCTCGAGCCGGGCACGGCCACCGCCCGGGAGGTCTCGGCCGGTGTGGTGTTCGAGGCATCCGAAGGCACGGAGACGGTGCTGCTGTCCCCGGTGGAGCGGCGGATCGAGGGGCCCGGCGTCCGCGCGGACGCGGCGGCCGTCCTGCTCGCGCCCGGACGAGAGCCGTACGTCGTGGCGGCCCGCAGACTGACGCTGGACGACGGTGTCGTGCGGGAGTGGGCCGAGCCCTTCACGGGGGCGGTGACCCGATGACCTCGTCCCTCGCCTTCGGGCCGCGCGGCAGGCTGCTGCACGTCCTCGACCGGATCGCCCAACCGGCGGCCGCGGGCGCCGCGTTCACGGTGCTCGCGCTCGGCGTCGTCACCTGGCTGCCCGCGCTGGCCGCCCTCGCGCACACCCTTCAGCGGTGGCGCTCGGACGGCGACAACCGCTCCTTCACCGGGGTGTTCGCCGCGTTCCCCCGGTACTGGCGCGCGCTGTGGCGGCACGGCGTCATCGTCTCCGCCGCCCTGTGCGTGCTCGCCGTCAACTGCCTTTTCCTGAGCGGCCGTTCGAGCCCGTACGCCTTCGTGCTGCTCGCCGCGCAGGCCGGGATCGGTGCGGCGCTGCTGCTGCACTGCACCGCCTGCGCCGCGCACGCGGGCCTCGCGCCCGACGATCCGCCCGCGCACTGGCACCGGCGGGGACTCGCCCTGGCCTTCGCGTCGCCCGCGCGCGGGACGGCACTGCTCGGCGCCGCCGTGTCCGCCGTCGTGTTCACCCTGCCCGTCCCGCTCGGCCCGCTGCTCTTCGGCCCGAGCGTGCCCGTCCTGCTCGCCCTGCACTTCGCCGCACCGCAATCAGAGAGGACCTCGTGATGTCCAGACGCATCCTGTTCGGCCTGGCACTCGGCGCCTGCGCCGCCCTGGCGCTGCCCGCGGCTCCGGCCTCGGCCGCCTCCGCGTACTACGTCGCGCCGGCCGGCAGCGACACCAACGCCGGTACGTCGTCCGGCGCGCCGTTCGCCACGATCCAGCACGCGCTCGACGTGGCACCGGCCGGCTCCGTCGTCCACCTGGCGTCGGGCACCTATCTCCAGGACGTGGTGACGCGCCGCGAGAACGTGACGCTGACAGGACCCTCCTCCGCCGTCGTCAAGGGCGCGGGCGGCACCCGGATCGTGCAGGTGCAGCACGACGGGACGGTCCTCGACGGATTCACCGTGGACGGCCTGTTCGGCTCGTCGGGCAGCGTCGCCGGCTACCGCTCCAAGCTCGTCTACGTGATGAGCACGACGCCCGGCAACGGCGTCAACGCTCTCCGCATCACGAACATGACGCTCAAGAACGCCGCCGACGAGTGCCTGCGCCTGCGCTACCTCGTCACCGGCGCCGACGTCTCGTACAACACGATCAGCGACTGCGGCGTCGCCGACTTCAAGTTCGGCGGGGGCGGCAAGAACGGCGAGGGCATCTACCTCGGCACCGCACCCGAGCAGCAGGGGGCGAACGGCGCGCCCGACGCGGCGGCGGACGTCAGCAGGAACAACCGCGTCCACCACAACACGATCGCCACGCGCGGCAACGAATGCGTCGACCTCAAGGAGAACTCCACCAACAACTACGTGGAGTACAACGACTGTTCGCAGCAGCGCGACCCCAGCTCGGGCGGGCTCGACGCGCGCGGCAGCGGCAACATCCTCCGGTACAACACGGTCCACGACAACGCGGGCGCGGGCGTGCGGCTCGGCGGCGACACCGCCACCGACGGCATCGGCACCCAGGTCTACGGCAACACGATCACCGGCAACGCGAGCGGCGGCGTCAAGGTCATGCGCACCCCGCAGGGCCCGGTGTGCTCCAACACCATGAGCGGCAACACGGGCGGCGACTCGGTCGGCACGTACGGCGCCGACTACTCCCCCACCACGCCCTGCTCGGCCACCGCCGGGGCCGCGTCGTGACCGCCACGCGTCGTACCGTCCTCGCTGGCACGGGCGCCACCCTCGCGGCGCTCGCCCTGCCGACCCCGCTGCTCGGCCGCGCGCACGCCGCCGACGGCGACGACACCGCGCCGCTCCTGGACCGCTGGCGCACGCTGCTCACCGGCGGTCCCGGCCTCGACACGACCGAACCGCGGATCGCCGCCGCGATCGCCCGGATCGACCGGGCCGCGGCGAGTGCCCTGAAGGGGCTCGACCCGACGCGCGCCGACGGACTGTGGCCCGACCTGACGAGCACGTCCGTCTCGAACCACGTCACCACGTCGTTCAAGCGCCTGGCCACCGCCGCCACCGCGTGGGCCGTGCCGGGCACGACCCGGTACGGCGACCCGGCGCTCGCGGAGCTGCTCGCGCAGGGCGTCGACTGGATGCTGGAGCACCGCTACGGCCCAGGACACGAGCGGTTCGACAACGACTGGGACTGGGAGATCGGCTCGGCGCTCGCCCTCAACGACGCGGCCGTTCTGCTGCACGGCACGCTGGGCGCCGACCGGCTGGCGCGGATCACCGACGCCGTACGCCACTACACGCCCGACCCGAACCTGTGGCGCGTCGACCGGCAGATCGCGACCGGCGCCAACCGGGTGTGGATCTGCACGGTCGTCGCCGTCAACGCGGTGCTGCGCGGCGCGGGCGCCGACCTCGCGCGGGTGCGCGACGCGCTGTCGGACGTGGAGGGCGGCGGCGCGAACAGTGTGCTCGCCTTCCGGGACTCCGGTGACGGCACGGGCGAGGGCTTCTACTCCGACGGCTCGTTCCTCCAGCACTACAAGCACCCTTACAACGGGGGCTACGGAAAAGAGCTGCTGGGCAATCTGTCCCGGCTCCTCAACCTGCTCGCCGGCACCGCCTGGGAGCTGACCGACCCGGACGTCGTCAACGTACGGCACTGGGTGACGGACGGCTTCGAGCCGCTCATCGCCCGCGGCGACGTGCACGCCGGGGTGTGCGGCCGGGAGATCGCCCGCTCCAGCAAGCAGGGCCATGTCGCGGCGCAGACCGTCATCGAGGCGGTCCTGCGACTGCTGCCCGGGCTGAGCGGCGCGGACGCCGGCCGGTTCGCCGCACTGGTCAAGCAGTGGATCACCGAGGACACGTACCGGGACTTCCTCGACGTGACCGACCTCGCCTCGCTGGTGGCGGCCCAGCGCCTCCTCGCGTCCGACACGAAACCGCGCGGCCAGCTTGTGACGCACCGTCAATTCCCGCGCATGGACAAGGCGATGCACCACCGCCCCGCCTTCACGCTCGGCCTCTCCGCCTACTCCAGCCGCATCTACAACTACGAGTCCATCCAGAACGAGAACCTGCACGGCTGGTACCTGTCCGACGGCATGGTGCTCCTCTACGACGGCGACCTCGGCCACTACAGCGAGGACTACTGGCCGACCGTGGACCCGCTGCGGCTCGCCGGGACGACGGTCGTCGCGCAGCGCCCCGCCGACGCCGCCGGGCAGCGCACCACGAACGACGCGGACTGGGCGGGCGGTGCTGCGCTGCCCGGCACGACGCTCGGCGCCTACGGGCAGGACCTGCGGGCGTACGGCAGCTCGCTGCGGGCACTCAAGAGCTGGTTCTGCCTCGACGACGTGATCGTGCACGTCGGCTCCGGGATCACGGCCGACGCGGGGCCGGTCGAGACAGTCGTCGAGAACCGCAAACTCCGCGCTGTCACGGCCGAGTTGACCGTCGACGGGGTCCGCGCTCCCACCGACGCGGGATGGTCCGCCGCGTACGACGCCGTGCGCGGCGTGCACCTCGCCGGCACCGGCGGTTACGTCTTCCCGCGTCCCACCGCGCTGCGGGCCCTGCGCGAGCAGCGCACCGCAACCTGGCGGGACATCAACATCAAATACGGCACGGACACCCCGGTCACCCGCCCCTACCTCACCCTGTGGCAGGACCATGGCACGGCCCCGTCCGGCGCGGGCTACTGCTGGCTCCAACTGCCCGGGGCCTCCGCCGAGCGCACGCAGCGCGCCGCGCTCGCCCCGCCCGTGCGGCCCGTCGCCGAGTCGACGGCCGTGCACGCGGTGCGGCGCGCCGCGGACGGGCTCCTGGCCGCCAACTTCTGGACGGCGGGCCGTGCCGGAGAACTCGCCGCCGACGGGCCCGCGTCGGTCGTGGTCCGCCCGCGCGACGGGCTCGTGGACGTGGCGGTGAGCGATCCGACGCAGCTGCGCGAACGCGTCGTGCTCGACCTCGACCTGCGCGGCCTGGTCGTGGAACGGGCCGACACCGGCGTCACCGTGTCCCGTACGGCCGCGGGCACCCGGATCACCGTCGACACGGCGGGCCGACACGGCGCGACGGTCGCGCTGACCCTGAGGAGGAGCTGACCTTGCTGTTCGACCTGCCGCTCGACCGGCTGCGCGAATACCGGCCCGCGCCGGAGGAGCCCGCCGACTTCGACGCGTTCTGGCGCAAGACGCTCGACGACACCGCCCGCCATCCGCTGGACGCCCGCTTCGTGCCGTACGAGACGGGGCTCGCGACGGTGGACGTGTACGACGTGACGTTCCGCGGGTGGGGCGGGCAGCCGGTGAAGGCATGGCTGCTGCTGCCGCGCGAGCGCCCGGAGCCGCTGCCCGCGGTCGTCCAGTACATCGGCTACAACGGCGGCCGCGGCATCCCGTACTCCTGGCTGACCTGGAGCGCGCTCGGCCACGCGCACCTGGTGATGGACAACCGTGGTCAGGGCGGCGGCGGCAAGAACACCGCCGACACCCCGGACATCGCGCCCGAGGGGCACGGCTCGTCGTCGCCCGGGTTCCTCACGCGCGGCATCGAGGATCCGCACCGCCACTACTACCGGCGGCTGATCACGGATGCCGTGCGGGCGGTGGACGCGGTGCGGGCGCACGACGCGGTGGATCCGGCGCGGGTCGCCGTGCTCGGCGGCAGTCAGGGCGGCGGCCTCGCGCTGGCCGTGGCGGGACTGCGCGACGACGTGGCCGCGACGGTCGCCGACGTCCCGTTCCTGTGCCACTTCCGGCGGGCCTCGCAGATCACCGACGCGGGACCGTACGCGGAGATCGCCCGCTTCCTGTCCGGGCACCGCTTCGGCGTCGAGTCCGCCATGGAGACGCTGTCGTACTTCGACGGGGTCAACTTCGCGGCGCGCGCGACGAGTCCGGCGTGGTTCTCGGTCGGCCTGATGGACAAGGTGTGCCCCTCGTCCACCGTGTTCGCCGCCTACCACCGCTATGCGGGACCCGCCGCGATCGAGGTGTTCCCGTACAACGGGCACGAGGGCGGCGCCGAGTACGACCTGCCGCGCAAGATCGGCGCGCTGCGGGGTGTGTTCGGGACGTAGAGCCGCTTACGGGGTCAGTGGCCGAGCACCGCCATCGCGGCATTGTGTCCGGGGATGCCGCTGACCCCGCCGCCGCGCACGGCGCCGGCACCGCACAGCAGGACGTTGGGGTGCGCGGTCTCCACGCCCCAACGGCCCGTGCCGTCCTGCTCGTACGGGAAGGAGAGCGCCCGGTGGAAGATGTTGCCGCCGGGCAGCCGCAGGTCCCGCTCCAGGTCGAGCGGGGTCTTCGCCTCGATGCAGGGGCGGCCGTCGGCGTCCTGCGCGAGGCAGTCCTCGATCGGTTCGGCGAGGTGGGTGTTCAGCTGGGCGAGGGTCGCCTGGAGGAGGTCGGCGCGGGCCCGGTCGTTGTCGGCGGTGAACAGGCGGGCCGGGGTGTGCAGGCCGAAGAGGGTGAGGGTCTGGTAGCCGCGCTCGACCAGATCGGGGGCGAGGATCGTCGGGTCCGTGAGGCTGTGGCAGTAGATCTCGGAGGGCGGCGCGCTCGGCAGGGCGCCCGCGGCTGCCTCGGCGTACGCGGTCGCCAACTCCCCGTATCCCTCGGCGACATGGAAGGTCCCGGCGAACGCCTCGCGCGGGTCGACGGAGGTGTCCTTGAGGCGGGGCAGCCGCTCCAGGAGCATGTTGACCTTGAGCTGGGCGCCTTCGGCGGGGGCCGGCGGGACGTCGCCGAGGAGGCGGGCGAGGTCCTGCGGGGAGGCGTTCACGAGGACGTGCGCGGCGGCCACGGTGCCGTCGCCGCTGTCCGTGCGGTACGTGACCTCCGCGGCGCTGCCGTCGGTCTCGATGCGGGTCACCTCGTGGCCGGTGACGAGGTGGGCGCCCGCGGTGCGGGCCGCGTCGGCGAGCGCGTCGGTGAGGGCGCCCATGCCGCCGACGGGCACGTCCCAGTCGCCGGTCCCGTTGCCGATCACGTGGTAGAGGAAGCAGCGGTTCTGGGCGAGCGTCGGGTCGTGCGCGTCGGCGAACGTGCCGATCAGCGCGTCGGTGAGGACGACACCGCGCACCAGGTCGTCGGTGAAGCACTCCTCGATGCCGACGCCGATGGGCTGCTCGAACAGCAGCCGCCACGCCGCGTCGTCGCCGACGCGCTCACGCAGCGCGTCGCGGGTCGGCAGGGGCTCGGTGAGCGTGGGGAAAACACGCTCGGCAACGTGCCGCGTCGTCTCGTAGAACCGTTCCCAGGCCGCGTACTCGCGCTCGCCTCCGGTGAGCCGGGCGAAGGCCTCGCGGGTGCGGCCGGCGCCGCCGCCGACGAGCAGTCCCGTCGCCCGCCCGTCGCGCACGGTCGGGGTGTACGAGGACACGGTGCGGGTGCGGGTGGCGAAGCGGAGTTCCAGGTCCCGCACGATCTTCTTCGGGAGCAGGCTGACCAGGTACGAGTACCGGGACAGGCGGGCGTCCACGCCGGGGAACGGGCGGGTGGAGACGGCGGCCCCGCCGGTCGCGCCGAGGCGTTCGAGCACCGCGACCGTGCGTCCCGCGCGGGCGAGGTAGGCGGCGGCGACCAGGCCGTTGTGGCCGCCGCCGACGATGACGGTGTCGTAGCGGTCGAGAAGATCGTGTGCGCGCATGGCTCTTGGTAGCACGGGTGGCGGGGGCGGGCCCAGGGGTGCGTACGGCCACGAACGGTATGAGTGGTTCCGGGTGACGTGGCCGATGTGCCCGGCTAGGGTCCCGTTCCAAGATCCGGCACAGCGGCCACGACGCGAGGGAGACCCTTCATGAGCAGCAAGGACAGCGGTACGTACGAGGGGTTCTCGGCCGATGAGCGGGCCGCGATGAAGGAGCACGCGCAGGAGCAGAAGAAGGCGGCGCGGCGCACCTCCAAGGCGGAGAAGGAGGCGGAGGCGGTGCGCGACGTCCTGGCGAAGATCGCGGAGATGCAGGACTCCGACCGGGTCATGGCCGAGCGGGTGCACGCCGTCGTCACGGCCACGGCCCCTTCCCTCGCGCCGAAGCTCTGGTACGGGATGCCCGCGTACGCCGCGGACGGCAAGGTCGTCTGCTTCTTCCAGAGCGCGGAGAAGTTCAAGGCGCGCTACGCGACGCTCGGTTTCAGCGACCTCGCGCAGCTGGACGAGGGCACGATGTGGCCGGCCGCGTTCGCGCTGACCGAGGTGACGGCGGACGTGGAGAAGCGGATCGCCGAGCTGGTCAGGCGGGCGGTGGGCTGACTCAGTTCCTTTGGCGCAGCGCGGCGACGCGGCGGTACAGCTCGGCCGCCTCGGTGCCGCGGCCGAGCTGGTCCAGGCAGTGCGCCTCGTCGCTGCGGCTCGCGAGGGTGTCGGGGTGGCTCTCGCCCAGGACGCGTTCGCGGGCGGCGGCGACCTTGCGGTACTCGGTGAGGGCGTCCTGCCAGCGGCCGAGCCAGCCGAGAGCGACGGCGACCTCGCGGTGGCTGACGAGGGTGTCGACGTGGTCGGCCCCGAGGACGCGCTCGCGGATGGCGCACACGTCGCGTGCCTCGGCGAGGGCCTCCTCCCAGCGGGCCATCCGGCCGAGGTTGACGCCGAGGCCGTGCCGGGCGCGCAGCGTCTCGGGGTCCTGCGGCCCGCTGACCCGGGTGCGGTCGTCGATCAGGTCGCGGTAGAGGGTGAGCGCCTCGGCGCTGCGGCCGAGCCGGCCCAGGCTGATGCCCACCTCGTAGCGGGCGGCGAGGGTGTCCGGGTGGTCGGGGCCGAGCGCCTGCGCGCGGGCTCCGGCCACGTCGCGGTAGATCCGCAGCGCCTCCTCCCAGCGGCCCAACTGGCCCAGGGTGTAGCCGACTTCGCAGCGGGTGACGAGGGTGTCGGGGTGGTCGGGGCCGAGCACGCGGGCACGCGCGTCGGCGACCTCGGCGGCCATCCGGTACGAGTCCTCGAGGCGGCCCAGGCGGCTGAGGTTGAAGGCGAGGTTGTGGCGGCAGCGCAGGGTGTCGGGGTGATCGGGGCCCATGGCGCGCTCGCGGGCGGCGAGGACCGCGGTGTACATCTGGTGGGCTTCGAAGTGACGGCCCAACTTGCCGAGCACATAGGCGACTTCCTGGCGGGCGCCGAGGGTCTCGGGGTGG
Source organism: Streptomyces sp. NPDC052225 (assembly GCF_040679615.1). Lineage (NCBI taxonomy): Bacteria > Bacillati > Actinomycetota > Actinomycetes > Kitasatosporales > Streptomycetaceae > Streptomyces > Streptomyces sp. NPDC052225. Next base: position 484,122 of record NZ_JBFAVD010000002.1, read on the forward strand.
TCGGCGCCGAGGACGCGTTCGCGGCCCTCGACGACGCGGCGGTACTCGCGCAGCGCGTCGGCGGCGCGGCCGGTGCGGCTGAGGGTGAAGGCGACCTCGTAGCGGCTGGCGAGGGTGTCGGGGTGGTCGGGGCCGAGCGCGTGCTCGCGTTCGGCGGCGACCGCGCGGTGCACTTCTCCGGCCTCGCTCCAGCGGCCGAGCCGGCCGAGGCTGAGCCCGGCGTTGTGCCGGGAGGCGAGGGTGGCGAGCAACTCCGGCGCCGGTGTGAGGCGTTGTACGGCTTCCGGTGGGGTGACGGGGGTGCGGGAGGCGGGGCGCGGGACCCACTCGCCGGACAGGCCCGCGGCGGAGTCGGGCGGCGTGACGCGCAGCCCTGAGCCGCCGGTGGCCTTGTGCCCGGTGGTCATGCCGCGCGTCCACGACGGCAGGCGGGGCTCGCGCGACGCGGGCTGTTCGCGGATGATCCGGGTGTCGGTGCGCGGCTCGACGCGCGGGGCGCGCACGGTGGGGACGTACGCCGCCCGGCCGCCGCGCTCCGCGGCGATCCGGCGCCCCAATTCCCGCGCGTCGACGGGGCGTTCCTCGGGGTCCTTGGCGAGCAGGTCGCGGATGATCCGGTCGACGTGGCCGGGCAGGTCGGGGCGGTGGCTGCGGGGCGGTTCGGGCACGGTGTCGCGGTGGCCGACGAGCACGGCCCACGCGTCGGCGAGGTCGAACGGCGGGACGCCGGTGGCGATCTCGTACAGGACGCAGCCGAGCGAGTAGAGGTCGCTGCGCTGGTCGACGTGGCCGCCGCCGATCTGTTCGGGCGACATGTAGTGCGGGGTGCCCATGGCGATGCCGGTGCCGGTGAGGCGGGAGGTGAAGCCGATGTCGTGGCCGAGGCGGGCGATACCGAAGTCGCAGATCTTCGCTGTGCCGTCGGCGAGGCGCACGATGTTCGCGGGCTTCAGGTCCCGGTGCACGATGCCCTGTTCGTGGGTGTAGGCGAGGGCGGCGGCGACCTGTTCGGCCACGTCGACGATGTCGTCCACGGGCAGCGGGTGGTGCTGGTTGTCGTCCAGGAGCTGGCTGAGGTTGCGGCCGTCCAGGAGCTCCATCACCAGGTAGAGGATGCCCTCGTACTCGCCGAAGTCGTGGACGACGGTGATGCCGCGGTGCTGGAGCGCGGCGGCGACGCGGGCCTCCCTGCGGAAGCGCTCCCGCAGGACGCGGGTGAAGGACTGGTCGCGCTGCGGGCCCAGCGGCTTGAGGCACTTGACGGCGACGTGCCGCCCGAGCGACTCGTCGCGGGCGCGCCACACCTCGCCCATGCCGCCGCGGCCGATCAGATCGAGCAGCCGGTACCGCCCGTGGATCAGCCTGATGTCCCGCGTCTCCCCCGACTCCGCCATCTCCTGCTGTCGCCCCCGTCGCCTAAGTGCTGCGCCCCTCCGACTCGTCCAGTATGGCTACCCATCGACCGACTTTGTACGGGGCCGGGCGGGTGTCGGCACCGAGTCTCCCCATCGCCCGGAGGATGTGTTTCGGGGGGAGTTGCCAGCGCACACGGGCGGGGATCGCGCGCAGGGCGGTGCCGGTGGCGCGCAGGCGGCGGGTGGTGACGGCCGGGGCGGGGGCGCGTCGGCCGTACAGCTCGTGGGCGTACGGCGGCAGGGAGGCGTACGCGAGGTCGGCCGCGCGCCGCCACAGTGCCGCGCGTGCCGGGACGAGGAGCGGGTGAGTGGGCGGTCGTTGGAGGAAGTCGTCGACCTCGCGGGCCTCGGGTCCTGCGGCGAGTTCGGGCCGCACCTTCTCGAAGTAGGACGCCAACTCGGCCTGACTGGACGGTACTTCGGTGGGGTCGAGGCCGACGAGGCGGGCGCTGGTGCGGTGTTCGGCGATGTAGCGGTCGGCCTGCGCCTCGGTGAGCCGGAAGCCGGAGCGGCGGGCGACGTGCAGGTAGGAGTCGATCTCGGCGCAGTGCACCCACAGCAGGAGGCCGGGTTCGTCGACGCCGTAGCGCTCCCCCGTGTCCGGATCGGTGGCGTGGAGGTGGCTGTGGATCTTGCGGACGCGGGCGCCGGCCTTCTCGGCGGCGTCCGTGGTGCCGTACGTCGTCGTGCCGACGAAGCTCGCGGTGCGCATGAGGCGGCCCCAGGCGTCGCGCCGGAAGTCGCTGTTCTGCATGACGCCGCGCACAGCACGGGGGTGCAGCGCCTGGAAGTAGAGGGCGCGCACCCCCGCGATCCACATCATGGGGTCGGCGTGCATCTGCCAGGTCACCGAGTCGGGGCCGAAGAGTCCCGGGTCCGCGTCGTCGCGCATGCCGCACCTCCTGGTCGCAGGGTACCTGCGGACCGCACGGTTCAGCCGAGCAGGATCAGCACGGCCAGGGCGCCGAGCAGGGAGTCGATCCGGTCGAGGAGGCCGCCGGAGCCGGGCAGCCAAGTGCCCGTGTCCTTCACGTCCGTTCCGCGCTTGACCATGGATTCGACGAGGTCGCCCGCGGGACCGCCGACCGCGACGGCCACGGCGGTCTGCCAGCTCGCGGCGCCCAGGACGGTGAGCGCGCCGACACCGGCGGCGGCTCCGGCGAGGGTGCCGCTCCAGCGTTTGGCCGGGGAGAGCGGTGACAGGCGCGGTCCGCCGAGCCGGCGTCCGGCGAAGTAGGCCGTGATGTCGGCGACGGACACGGCGACGAACAGGGCGAGTCCGGTGGCCCCGAGCGGTACGAGGGCGGCGAGCACGCTCAGCCAGGCGAGGCCCAGCAGTCCGGAGCCGGCGCGGTGCGGGCCGCGCGCGGCGTCGCCGGACAGCAGCGGGACGGCGGTCAGGGCGACGGCGCCGGCCGCGAAGGCCCGGGGGGTGTGGCCGGGGGCGAGCCAGGCGGTGAGGACGACGCCCGTCACGGCTGCGGCGAGCACCGCGCGGTCGGTGCGCGGCAGGCGCAGGAGCCCGCCGTACTCGGCGGCCGCGATGAGCGCGGCCGCCACGGCGAGGGTGGCGGCGCCGGGCCGGCCGAGCCAGAACGCGCCGGTGATCAGCGGGACGCCGACGGCCCACGCGCACCAGCGGACCATCAGTTCGCGGCGCCGGGACGCGGCCACCCCGGCGCCGGCCACCGCGAGGGCCCCGCCGAGCCAGGGCGCCAAGGCGCCGACGGTGGTCACCGGGCGGCCCCGACGGCCGGTGCGAGCGGGCGCGGCACGGGCGGCAGGAGCGCGTCGAGGGCGGCCTGGCAGGCGGTGACGATGCGTGCGTTCTCGGCGCTCCCCTTGACCGCGATCCGTACCGTGCGCCCCTCGTAGCGGGCGGACAGGGGCGACAGGTCGCGCAGATACACGTCGTGGCGGCGGCACTCCGCCACGAGCTGGGCGGCGCTGGGCCCACCGGCCGGGAGGGTCACGTTCAGGAAGTTCGCGACGCCCTCCTCGACGGTCCAGGAAGAGTCCAACTCGCGCAGATCAGAGGCAAGTTGCGTACGCAGCACGTGCGTGTGCCGCCACCGCTCGGCGTAGTAGACGGGGTCCCGCAGGGCGGCGACGGCGGCCAGTTGAGCGGGGAGGCTGACGGGCCACGGCGGGGTCCAGCGGCGCAGCCGGGCCGCGGTGACGGGTTCGGCGACCAGGTAGGCGGCGCGCATGCCGGAGAGCGCGTACATCTTGGACAGGGAGCTGCACACGACGACGCGGGGCGCGGTCGCGGCGAGTCCCGCGAGGGACTCGGCCGGGTCCACGTATCCGAGATAGGCCTCGTCGATCCACCAGCGGGTCCGCTCCGGGGCGCCGGCGATCACCGCGCACAGGTCGGCGGCGGGCAGGTGGCGGCCGGTCGGATTGTTCGGGTTGACCACGACGACGAGGTCGTACTCCCCCGCGGCGACCGTGGCGGCGAGCCGGTCGGTGTCGATGCGCCAGTCGTCCTCGCGGCGCAGCCCGAACCGGTCGACGCGGCAGCCGATCACCCGCTCGGTGACATGGGCGTACTCGCCGTAGCCGGGGTCCATGAGCAGCACCCGGCTGTCGGGGGTCAGCCACTGGCCGAACGCGCGGAAGATCAGGTCGGAGGATCCCGCCCCGACACAGACGGCTTCGCGCGGCAGTCCCCGGACGGCCGCGATCTCGGCCACCAGGCCCTCGGCGCCGGTCGGCGGTGAGGTCCTGGCCGCCCAGGCCGGGTCGTCGGTGAGGGCGGCGCGCGCGTCGGGGGCGGGCGGGAACCAGGCGTCGAGGACGTCGGCGGCGACGATGCGGTGGCGTCGCTGGAGGGTGCGGAAGTCGGGCCCGATGGCGGTGAAGGAGGCGCCGCCGTGCTCGCAGCCGTCCGGGCGGGGCGCGAACGGCATGTCGAGGCACCAGTCCACCGCGGCCCCGAGGCGTTCCAGCGTGGCGCGGTGCCGGTCCAGGGCGCCGAGTGTCAGCTCCGCCACGTCACCGGTGAGGACCTCGAAGGTGACGGCGCCGCTGCGCACGGTGCGGCCGGCCGGACGCAGGCCCGCCGCCTCGTACATGGCGAGCAGGTCGCTGCGGCCCATGGCCACGACGCGGCGGCCGCCCCGGGAGGCGATCCAGCGCAGGGCGGCGTACATGAGCAGCGGCGCGGCGACGGTGGAGCGGTGGCGGGGCTCGACCGTGAGGATGCGTACCTCGAACAGGTCGGGGTCGGCCAGGAGCGGCAGTTCGTCGCGGGTCAGGTACTTGTCCAGGCCGTAGCGTCCCGCCCACGGCGGGGTGAGGCTGACGAACCCGACGCGGTGCGGGCCGTGCGCGGCGACCAGATAGACATTGTCCCCGTCCAGCCCGTCGCGCAGCCGGCCCGCCGCGTTGGGGGCGTGCTGGCCCAGTTCCTGTGCGTACACCCGGTGGCGCAGCTCGTGGATCCAGTCGAGATCCTCCGCGGTGGCAGCGCGCAGCTGCACGTGACGGCCCATGGTTTCGGTCCTCTTTCGACGGGGCGCGTGGGGGGCCGTCCCATCGTGGGGAACCGGGTGCGCGGGTGTGAGGGCCGCCACACTCAGAGGGTCTGAGTACGGGTACTCAGGCGGGCGGGGCGTCAGCGGCGTACCCGTGGCATCCCGAGTCCGATCCACGAGATGATCTCGCGCTGGATCTCGTTGTTGCCGCCGCCGAAGGTGAAGATGACGGCCGAGCGGTAGCCGCGTTCCAGTTCGCCGTGGAGGACCGTGCCGGCGCTGCCCTCCTTCAACGCGCCCGCCGCGGCGACGACTTCCATGAGCCAGGCGTACGCGTCGCGGCGGGCCTCGGAGCCGTAGACCTTGACGGCGGAGGCGTCCTGCGGGGTGAGGGTGCCTTCCTGGAGGGCGTTCACCATCTGCCAGTTGAGGAGTTTCATCGCGTCGAGCTTGGTGTGGGTCTGAGCGAGGCGCTTTTTGACCCAGCCGAGGTCGATGACGCGGCGCCCGTCGGCGAGCTTGGTCTCCATGGCCCAGCGTTGCACGTCGTGCAGGGCGCGGATCGCCATGGTGCCGTGGGCGGCGAGGGTGACGCGTTCGTGGTTGAGCTGGTTGGTGATCAGGCGCCAGCCCTTGTTCTCCTCACCGACGCGGCGGGAGACGGGGACACGGATGTTCTCGTAGTAGCTCGCGGTGGTGTCGTGCGAGGCGAGGGTGTTGATGACGGTGCAGGAGTAGCCGGGGTCCGACGTCGGGACGAGGAGCATCGTGATGCCCTTGTGGGGCGGGGCGGCTGGATCGTCGAAGGCAGTGCGCACGGCGAGCCAGACCCAGTCGGCGGTGTCGCCGTTGGTCGTCCAGATCTTCTGGCCGTTGACGACGTACGTGTCCCCTTCGCGCACGGCGCGGGTCTTGAGCGCGGCGAGGTCGGTGCCCGCGTCGGGTTCGCTGTAGCCGATCGCGAAGTCCAGCTCGCCGGAGAGGATCTTCGGCAGGAAGTGGTCCTTCTGCTCGTCGGTGCCGAACTGCATGATCGTGGGGCCGACCGTGTTCAGCGCCATCAGCGGCAGCGGGACGCCGGCCTGCGCGGCCTCGTCGAAGAAGATGAACTGCTCCATCGGCGTCAGGCCCCGGCCGCCGTACTCCTTCGGCCAGCCCACCCCGAGCCAGCCGTCCGCGCCGAGGCGGCGCACCGTGTCGCGGTAGAAGCGCTTCTGGGCCGCCGGGTCCTCGTAGCGGGCGTACGCGTTCTCGGGCACGAGGTCGGCGAAGTAGGCGCGCAGCTCGGTGCGCAACTGCTGCTGCTCAGGCGTGTATTCGAGGTGCACGGCCCCTCCTGGCGGTCAACTGGGCGGCGTCGGCGCGCTCTTGAGGCGCGGTCGGACGGCGCACACAGTAGAACCCGTTCCAGAAATAGGGAATGGCCGCGGGCGTGCTCGCTGACGGTTGGTCAGTTGACGCGCCTCGTCGTACGCCCTGTTCAGTCCAGGGCGGCCAGGAACGCGGTGCAGGCGCGGGCACACGCACGGCACTGTTCGGCGCAGGCCGCCGCGTCCGGGACACCGTCGCAGGCGTGCGCGCACTCCAGGGCGACGGCGCGGCACCACTCGACCTGGAGGCGCAGCCCGTACTCGTCCTGGTGCGTCTCCTCCGACAGGAGCCGGCAGGTCGCGTCGCAGACCTCGACGCACAGCAACAGGGAACGCCGCAGCCCCTGGGCGACCCCGGGCGGCCGGGGGATGTCGGCGGCCGTGGGACGGACGGGGCCGTGCACCGCGGCGGTGACGGCGCCGAGTTCGGTGTTGCTCACGAGCAGGGCGCAGCCGCGCGCGCACTCCGTGCAGGCCTGGGCGCACGCGAACCGCTCCTCCAGGAAGCGGACGAGGGCGTCCTTGGGCGGTTCGGTCATGACAGCGTCGTCCGCGCCTCGGGTGTCCTCGGCGGGGAGGTTCGAGGGCTTCGCCAGGGAGGTCACCGGCCCGGCTCCTTTCCAGGGATCGATCGACGCGGAGCCGAGTAGCCCTGTCGCGCACCACCAAACCGGCCGCACCCCATCAATCGATCAATTCCTTTGCGGGCGGCGGCAGATGGCGTTACCTTCGCGGCGCCCCGCCCCTGCCGCCTTGGAGCGCCTTTGCCGAACCCGTCCGCCGCGCCGCGCCTCACGCCGCTCACCGATCTCCAGGCCCCTCCCGGCACCCGCAGGCTCGTCTGGCTCGCGCAGGACGCGGACGGCGCCCCCGTCAGCTCGGCGTTCCTGCGCCTGTTCGACCGCGACGGGCAGCGGCACCTGGCCGAGCTCGATCTGCGCGTGCATCGGGCGCAGCGGCGCGCGGGCGTCGGCACGTGCCTCCTGGAGGCCGCGGTCGAGGCGGCCCGCGAGGACGGCCGGCGGTCGGTGCTCGCGCCGGCGGACGGCGGCTCGCCCGGTGAACTCTTCCTGTCCGCGCGGAAGTTCCGCCGGGTGCTGCGGATGACGTACGCGCGTCTGGTGCTGGCCGACGCGGACACCGAGGCGCTCATGACGGAGGCCGGGCGGCCGCGGCCGGGCTACCGGCTCACGGAGTGGACCGGCACGGTCCCCGACGAGCTGGCCGAGTCGTTCACGGCGTCGCGCCGGGCCATGGACGACATGCCGATGGACGACGCCGACTACGGGAAGGTCGCGTGGGACGTGGAGCGGGTGCGGTCCGTCGCCGAGGCGGTGGCGAACCGCGGCGACCTGCTGCACACAGTGGCGGCGGTCGACGAGCGCGACGGCTCCGTCGCCGGCTTCACGGAGCTGGTCGTGCCGGGCGGCGGCACCGGTGACGGACAGCACTACGGCACGGGCGTGCTGCCGGAGCACCGCGGTCACGGCCTCGCCCACTGGATGAAGGCGCACCAGATCCTGCTGGTCCGCGAGCGCCATCCGGCGCTGACCGGCCTGCTGGCGGACACGGCCGCCGGCAACGTGCCGATGCGCACGGTCAACGACGCGCTGGGCTACGTACCGACGCATCAGTCCTGCGAGTTCCAGCTGGACCTCTGAAACCTGTCGGTGCATGGGCGGGCTGCGGACGGGTACCGGCCCCGGACGGGGACGCCGCACGAAGGAGCATCGGGCAGCACGGCGGGCCGCCATGTCCTGGCGATCCTGCGCAAGCGGCGCACCGATCTGACCGCGGACGACGTGCGCCTGATGCGCAAGGTCGTCGAGCGGGTCGCGGAGCTGACCGGCCGGGCCCCGCAGCCCGGCCCGAAGGCGACCGTCACCCGGCACCGGCTGATGTCACTGGGCCACGATCCGCTCAAGCCGTGAGGCGCGGGCGGCGGGCCCCGGCGCTTCGGGGCCCCTGCCGTTACGCGTCCGGGCGCCCGGGTACCCGCGCCGCATGACGAAGAGGCCGCTGACCAGGACGAGGACCGTGGTGGTGACGGGGGCGAGCGGGGGTGTGGGCCGCGCCGTCGCCCGGGAGTTCGCGGGGCAAGGGTGCCGGGTCGCGCTGCTGGCGCGCGGGCGGGCCGGGCTCGACGCCGTGGCTCGGGAGGTACGGGATCTGGGCGGGCAGCCGCTGGCCGTGCCGGTGGACGTCGCCGACGCGAAGGCCGTGGAGGACGCCGCCGCCGAGGTCGAGGAGCGGCTCGGCCCCATCGACGTCTGGGTGAACAACGCGTTCGCCGGGGTCTTCGCGCCGTTCGTCGACATCACGCCCGACGAGTTCCGGCGGGTGACCGAGGTGACGTATCTCGGCTACGTGTACGGCACCCGGGCGGCGCTGCGCCGGATGCTGCCGCGCGACAGCGGAACCGTCGTCCAGGTCGGCTCGGCGCTCGCCTACCGGGGCATCCCGCTGCAATCCGCGTACTGCGGCGCCAAGCACGCCATCCAGGGCTTCAACGAGTCGCTGCGCTGCGAGCTGCTGCACTCGGGCACCCGGGTGCGCACCACGATGGTGCAGCTCCCGGCGGTCAACACCCCTCAGTTCGACTGGGTGTTGGACCGGCTGCCGGGCCGGGCGCGGCCCGTGCCGCCGGTGTACCAGCCCGAGGTGGCGGCACGCGCGATCGCGCACGCGGCTCGGCACGGGCGGCGGCGGGAGTACTGGGTGGGCGGCTCCACGGTGGCGACGCTGGTCGCCAACGCCGTGGTGCCCGCGGCGCTGGAGCGGTATCTGGGGCGCACGGGGTTCGCTTCGCAGATGGACGACGGGGTGCCGGGGGCCGGGAACCTCTGGGCGCCGGCCGACGGGGCCGGGGGCCGGGACTTCGGGGCTCGGGGGCGGTTCTCCGGCGAGGCCCACGGGCGGAGTGTGCAGGGAGTCGCGTCCCGATGGCGCAACCGGGCCGCAGGCGTCGCCCTCGGGGGTGTGCTGGCCGGCTGGTGGCTGAGGTCGCGCGGCGCTGCCCGGACCTGATGGGCATCAGGCGACCCGGTACTCCTCGATCTCCTCGCCCCGCAGCTCCAGGCCGTGGCCGGGGCCGTTGCGGCCCGGGGTGATCGTGCCGCCCGTCGGGTCCAGGACCCCGCCGAAGAACATCGACTCGATGCGGACGTGGTCGTGGAACCACTCGACGTGGCGCAGGTTCGGGACGCACGCGGCGACGTCCGCGTGGGCGTGGGGGGCGCAGTGGGCCGAGATCTCCAGGCCGTGCGCCTGGGCCAGGGCCGCCGCGCGCAGGAACTCCGTGATGCCGCCGCAGCGGGTGACGTCGACCTGGAGGCAGTCGACGGCGCCCGCGCCGATCATGCGGGCGAAGTACGGCAGGTCGTAGCCGTACTCGCCGGCCGTCACGTCGCACACCAGCGCGTCGCGGACCAGCCGCAGGCCGCTCAGGTCGTCGGAGGAGACGGGCTCCTCGAACCAGCCGACGCCGGCGGCCACGAGGGCCTCGCCGATCCGGACGGCCTGTTTGCGGTTGTAGCCGCCGTTGGCGTCGACGTACAACTCGGCGCGAGGGCCGATGACTTGGCGGGCGTGCCGGACGCGTTGCAGATCGCGGGTGGCGGCCCGGCCCCAGGACTCACCGATCTTGATCTTGACGCGCGGGATGTGCTGCCCGTGCACCCAGCCGCTGAGCTGCGCGGCCAGGTGTGTGTCGTGGTATGTGGTGAAGCCGCCGCTGCCGTACACGGGGACGCGGTCGCGGCTCGCGCCGAGGAGGCGGACGAGCGGGAGGTCCATGAGGCGGGCCTTGAGGTCCCACAGGGCGATGTCGACGGCGGAGATCGCGCAGGAGACGATGCCCGGGCGGCCGGCGTTGCGGACCGCGCGGCTCATCCGGGCGTGCGCGGCGGGGATGTCGAAGGTGTCGAACCCCTCGACGAGCGGGGCCAGTTGGTGGCGTACGACATCGGTGGCGGCGGGGGGCGCGTAGCTCCAGCCGGTGCCGGTGACGCCGCCGGCGCGCAGCTCGACGACGACGGCCGTGGTGGTGTCCCAGGCGAGGGTGGCGTCGGCCTCGGGGGCGTCGGTGGGCACGGTGTAGGCGCAGACGTCGAGGCGTTCGACGGGCAGGCACGGGCTGCCGGGCGGGGCGGGGGACGCGGGGTGCGCGGGGGTCGCCGGCTCTGCGGTCATGTCGGCGGCCGGGTCACCGGGACGGGCCGTTCTTGAGCTGCGGGAGCACCTTCGTACGGTAGAAGTCGAAGAACTCCCGCTGGTCCGGGCCGATCTGGCTGACGTAGGCGCGGTCGAAGCCGGCGTCGGTGAAGGCGCTGAGCGCGGCGACGTGGTCCTCGGGGTCGGGTCCGCACGGCACCTGCTCGGCGACCATCTCCTCGGTGACGAGTGTCGAGGCCTGCTCGAAGTGGCGAGGCGTGGGCAGGACCTGGCCGAGTTCACCGGGCAGCAGCTGGTTGGCCCACAGGCCGTGCACGCGGCGCACGGCGGCGTCGCGGTCGGGTCCGTAGCAGACCTTGACCCCGCCGCTGACGGGCTTGGCCCCGCCGCCGCCCTTGCGGAACTGGGTGACCAGCTCCTCGTCGGGGGCCATGGTGATGTAGCCGTCGCCGATCCGGGCCGCGAGCGCGGTGGCCTGCGGGCCGAAGCCGGAGATGTCGATCGGCACGGGCTCGTCGGGGAGCGTGTAGATACGGGCGTTCTCCACGGTGTAGTGCTCGCCGTGGTGGGTGACCTCCTTGCCCTCCAGGAGGCGCCGGATCACGGCGACGGCCTCTTCGAGCATCTCCATGCGCACGTGCGCGGCCGGCCAGTGGTCGCCGAGGATGTGCTCGTTGAGGGCTTCGCCCGTGCCGATGCCGAACCGGAAGCGGCCGTCCAGGAGGACGGCGCTGGTGGCGACGGCCTGGGCCAGGACTGCCGGGTGGATCCGGACGGTCGGGCAGGTGACGGCCGTCTCGACCGGCAGGGACACCGCTTCGGCGAGGGCGCCGATGACGGACCAGACGAAGGGGCTCTGGCCCTGGGCGTCGTTCCAGGGGTGGTAGTGGTCGGAGATCCACAGGCAGTCGAAGCCCGCCTGCTCCGCCATCCGGGCCTGCTCGACGAGGTCGTGCGGCCCGAACTCCTCCGACGCCAGGAAGTAGCCGTACTCGGCCATGTGCTCCTCCAAAGGGTGTGGGCGGGCCCGGGCGGGCCGGGTACCCGCGTCCGTGCGGGGAAACCCCGCACCGACCGCAGCCCGTGAGTGCCGAATTTCCCCCGGAGGCGATTCAGAGCGTTTCGGTGGCGGGTTTACCGGTACCGGGGCCGGTTACTCACCCACCGGTACCGGCGCGACCTCGATCCGCCGGCGGTCGTCCCGTGTATCACGAATCCGAGCAGCCACACGACCAGCACCGCAAGGGCCACCCGCCACAGGAGTTTCACGGCAGAACCCGCACCGGAATTACGTCCTCGGAATGACCGGGTACTTCCCGGGCCCGAATTTCCCTTCCTTTCCCTGAATACACAGAGAGTCGATGTGAGCCCACAGCAGAACGAGAAATCGAAGAACGCGGCCGCGGAGGACCGGAAAACGCGTCTGACCGTTCTGGTCGCTCTCGGCGCGAATCTGGTCATCGCCGCGGCGAAGGCGGTCGGCGGTCTGATAGCCGGGTCGCCCGCTCTGCTGTCCGAGGCGGCCCACTCGGTGGCCGACAGCCTCAACGAGGTGTTCCTGCTGGCGGCGCTGCGCCGCAGCCGGCGCCCGGCCGACCGCAAGCACCCCTTCGGCTACGGCAAGGAGCGGTTCTTCTGGTCGCTGCTCGCCGCGGTCGGCATCTTCGTGATGGGCGGCTGCTTCTCGTTCTTCCAGGCGTTCGAGGCGCTGGCGTCGGGCGGCGGCGAGGAGTCGCGTACGGGATACGTCGTCGGGCTCGCGGTGCTCGGGGTCGCCCTGATCGCCGAGGGCAGTTCCCTGGCGCGGGCCGTCCACCAGGTGCGCGCGCAGCCCGGCGACGGGATCGGCTCGGATCCGGCGCTGCGTACGGTGCTCGCGGAGGACGGCACGGCGGTGGTCGGGGTGCTGGTCGCCGCGGCCGGCATGGTCCTTCACATGGTGACGGGCCGCATCGAGTGGGAGGCGGCGGCGTCCTTCACCATCGGGCTGCTCCTGGTGTTCATCGCCTACCACCTCGGCAAGGACGCCCGCGACCAGCTGATCGGCGAGGCCGTCTCGCCCGAGCTGCACCGCGGGATCCGTGAACTCCTGGACGCCCAGCCGGAGATCGACTGCGTGGCGGCGCTGCACACGATGCGGCTCGGTATGGACTCGACACTCGTCGCGGCCCGGATCGACCTGACGCCGGGCATCGAGAGCGAGCGTCTGGAGCTGGTCAGCGAGCGCATCAAACGCGCCGTCCAGGAGAACTGGCCCGAGGCGGACCAGGTCTTCCTGGACGTGGTGAACGCGCCGAACCGCGTGGGGAGTTAGCTCTCGCCGTCCTTGGCGTCCTTGCTGCCGGGGAAGAGCTCCTGCATCTTCGCCTTGAACCCCTGCTTGACCACGTCGGTGCGCTGCGGGTCGCCCTTGAGGATCGCCTCGGCGGTGGACTCCATCTGCTCCCAGGTCGCGTGCGGCGGGATCGGCGGTACGGACGGGTCCGTCACGAAGTCGACGACGGCGGGCCCGTCGGCGGCGAGCGCGGCGCGCCAGGCGTCGGCGACGTCGTCGGGCTTCTCGACGCGGATGCCGGTGAGGCCCAACTGCCGGGCGAAGGCGGCGTAGTCGACGTCGGGGAGCTCCTGCGACGGCAGGAACGACGGCGAGCCGCCCATCGCCCGCAGCTCCCAGGTGACCTGGTTCAGATCGCGGTTGTTGAGGACGCCGACGACGAGCCGCCGGTCGCTCCAGCGGTGCTGGTACTTGGCGGCGGTGATCAGTTCGGCGAGCCCGTTCATCTGCATGGCGCCGTCGCCGACGAGCGCGACGACGGGCCGGTCCGGGTGCGCGTACTTGGCGCCGATCGCGTACGGGACGCCGCAGCCCATCGTGGCGAGCGTGCCGGACAGGGAGCCGCGCATGGTGCCGCGCATACGGATGTGCCGGGCGTACCAGTTGGCGGCGGACCCGGAGTCGGAGGTGAGGATCACGTCGTCGGGCAGCTGCGGGTCGAGGGCGCGCACCACGTGCTCGGGGTTGATCGGATCGGCGCTCAACTCGGCGCGCCGGTCCATGATCCGGTGCCAGCGCGAGACGCTCGCGCAGATCTCGTCGTGCCATTCGCGGCCTTCGTTGCGGCGCAGCAGCGGCAGGAGCCGGCGCAGGGTGGCGCGCGCGTCGCCGACGAGGTTCACCTCGTACGGGTACCGCATGCCGATCATGTGCGGGTCGATGTCGATCTGGACGGCGCGCGCCTTGCCGAACTCGGGCAGGAACTGCGCGTACGGGAAGCTCGATCCGATGGTCAGCAGGGTGTCGCAGTCGCGCATCATCTCGTACGAGGGGCGGGTGCCGAGCAGGCCCGTCGCGCCGGTCACGTACGGGAGCTCGTCGGACAGGACGTCCTTGCCGAGCAGCGCCTTGGCGACGCCGGCGCCGAGCAGTTCGGCGACCTGGCAGACCTCGTCCCTGGCTCCGGCGGCGCCCTGGCCGACGAGCATGGCCACCTTGTCCCCGGAGTTGAGGACGTCGGCGGCGCGCTCCAGTGCCTCCTGCGCGGGCTCGGCCGTCCACGCGCTGCGGTCGAGGCTGGAGGGCACCATCTTGAACGCGTGCGGGGGCGGCGTGTGGTCGAGTTCCTGTACGTCGCCGGGGACGATCACGGCGGTGGGGGCGCGGCGCGCGTAGGCGGTGCGCACGGCGCGGTCGAGGACGTTGGGCAGCTGCTCGGGGACGGTGACGGTCTCCACGAAGTCGGAGGCGACGTCCTTGAACAGCGTGTGCAGGTCGACCTCCTGCTGGTACGAGCCGCCCATGGCGCTGCGCGCGGTCTGCCCGACGATCGCCAGGACGGGAACGTGGTCGAGCTTGGCGTCGTAGAGGCCGTTGAGGAGGTGGATCGCGCCGGGTCCCGACGTGGCCACGCACACGCCGAGCCGGCCGCTGAACTTGGCGTAGCCGACCGCTTCGAAGGCGGCCATCTCCTCATGCCGCGCCTGGACGAACTCGGGCTGGTTCTCGGCCCTGCCCCAGGCGGCGAGCAGACCGTTGATGCCGTCGCCCGGATAGCCGAAGACCTGCTCCACGCCCCAGGCGCGCAGCCGGCTGAGGATGTGATCGGCGACCTTGGTGCTCATGCCGGGACCTTTCGGTTGCGTCGGGTTCGCGTCGTGCGGGGCGGGTGACCAGCCAGGGGCCCGGGAAACCCGGCCCGGGTTGGCGCCCCCCGCGCGGGGTACCCGGCGAGCGCGGCGAGGGCCGCGGACCGAGCGCGGCGACAGGAGGGGCGATGAGCCTGGTACAGGCGGGTGTGCTGGTGCTGGACTGCGCGGAACCGGAGGAGCTGGCCGAGTTCTACCGCGCGCTGCTCGACGGCGAGATCTCCTCGAGCCCCGGGAGCAACCGCATCGACGTCGTCGGGGAGCACGGCACCCGGATGGCGTTCCGCCGCGACCTGAACGCCGCGCCGGCCAGCTGGCCGCGCCCGGACGACTCGCAACAGGCCCACCTCGACTTCCTCGTGGCGAAGGAGGACATGGACGAGGTGGAGCGCCAGATCATCGGGATGGGCGCGCGCCCGCTGGAGACGCGCGGCGCCCGCGGCCCGAACGAGACGCGGGTGTACTCCGATCCGGCCGGGCACCCGTTCGCGGTGCACTGCGCGAAGCAGCCCGCGCCGAAGGTCAATTGACCGCGGGATCGCCGCGGAGCGACGCCCTCATCCCCGTACACAAAGACCCGCGTATACAAAGATCCGCCTATGCAGGATCCGCGCATGCAAGAAAAAGTCGTCTACAAAACTGTCTACCGGCCCTTTCCGATCGGAATCGGCCGAAGCGAGGTCTGATCATGAACACCACGGCGCACTCCCCGCACCCCGCCGAGACCAAGCGCGAGGTCAAGGGCCGCATACGCACCTGCCGCCCGGCGCGACGCGACGGAGCCGAGTCGTCCGGTACGGACACCGAGCGGGATCCTGACTGGAATCTGGTGCGCGGAGAGGATTGAGAGCCCCTTCCCCCCTCCGTGTTCCGGCATATGCTGTCGGTGCCGACGAGGGGAGGGACGATGGCGATATCCACCGCCGCACGGCCGAAAATCCTGGTCGTCGACGACCGCGCCGACACGCTGTTCGCGATGGAGAGCGCGCTCGCCCCGCTCGGTTATCCCCTGGACCGCGCGAGCAACGGCGACGACGCCCTCAAGGCGGTGCTGCGCGGCGGCGTCGCGGTCGTCCTGCTCGACGTGCTGATGCCGGACGTGAGCGGCTTCGAGGTGGCTCATTACATGGCCCGCCTGGAGCTCACCCAGGACATACCGATCATGATGATCACCGGCGCGGGCCAGGACCCGACCCTCGCCACCCGCGCCTTCGAACTCGGCGTGGCCGACTTCGTCGTCAAGCCCGTCGAGCCCTGGGTGATGCGGACCAAGGTCCGCTACCTGTACGAGACGAGCCGGCGCCTGCACAGCCTGCGCGAGCGGCTTCGCGCCTACGAGAGCGGCGGCGCCCCGGAGCATCCGGAGCACGGCGCGGCGGCGCCGGAGATCGCCGGCCACCCGCTCTCCCGCCCCGCCTGACGCTCCCCCGCCCGGCCCGGGTGTCCATGGTCACAGCGCGAGGGGCCCTTCTGCCCGCCATGTGGTTGTAGAGTACAACCGAGTAAGAGTTGTATAAGCCAACTCATGAACCATGGCCAACCCTGACCCCCTGGAGGACCCGCTCATGCCGGGCAACGCCGCGCTGCGCCACGTACTGACCCTGATGCTCACGCCGCTCCTGATGTGCGTGGGCATGGGCTTCGCGTACCTCGGCGCCTTCGCGGCGCCCGAGCCCCACCATCTGCCGGTCGCGATCGTGGGCACGGGTCCGGAGGCGAAGGTCTTCGCGCAGACCGTGAAGGACAAGGCCGGCGACGCCCTGGACGTGCGCACCCTCGACGACCGCTCCGCCGCGATCGACCAGCTCGAGACGCGGGACATCGACGGCGCGTACGTGCTCGGCGGCAAGGCGCCCGAGCTGATCGTGGCGAGCGCCGGCTCCGACACCACCGTCTCCGCCGTGCAGAAGATCTTCACGCCGGTCGCGGCCCAGGAGGGTGCGCCGCTGACGGTGACGGACGTCGTGCCGACGGTCGACGACGACCCGACGGGCCAGGGCCTGTTCTTCCTGCTCGTGGCGGTCAGCATCGGCTCGTACGCCTCGGTCGCGGTGATCGGCGGCGCGGGCGGCGTCCTGCGGATGCGTACGCGGGCGCTGCTCGTCGTCGGCGCCTCCGGCGTGGTCAGCCTGATCGGCGCCGCGTTCGCCGGCCCCGTCTTCCACCTCGTCCACCAGCACCTGTGGGGCCTGTGGGGCATGACCTGGCTGTACTCGGCGGGCATCCTCGCGATCGGTGTCGGCCTGCACACGTTCCTGAAGAAGTGGACGACGCTCGGCGTCATGGTCCTGTTCGTGATGCTGAACTTCACCAGCTCCGGCGGGATCTTCCGGCCCGAGTTGCAGAACGGCTTCTTCGGTGGGCTGCACGCGTTCTGGAACGGCGCGGGCTTCGTCGAAGGCGCCCGCAGCCTCGTCTACTTCGGCAGCCACGACCTGGCGCGCAACGTCTGGACGCTCGTCGCCTGGCTGGCCGTGGGCGCGCTCGCGCTCGCGGCCGCCGGACTGAGCGAGCGGCGCAGGGCGCTCGCCGGGAAGCCGCTGCCGGTGGAGACGCCGGAGGAGGCCGAGGAGGAGATGGAGGAGGCCGTCGCCGTCTGACCGCTCCTCCATGAGCTCACAGGGGTGTGCCCCCGCGCCGGTCGGCGCGGGGGCACACCCCTGCATACGGTCACACGCCGCTCGGCAGGTCCTTCGCGTGGCGGCGCAGCATGAACGCCTCGACGATCTCCACGACGCCCATCGCGACCAGCCAGCAGCCGCCGACGAGGGTGAGCACGGCGACCGACTCGAACGGCGAGACCATCAGGACGACACCGGCGACGGCACTGACGATGCCGAGGAAGACCTGCCAGCCGCGAGCCGGCATGGCCGGGTCGGAGATGGCCGCCGCGGTCTGCGTGATGCCCCGGAACAGCCAGCCGATGCCGATCCACAGGGCGAGCAGCAGGATCGACTGGGTGGCGCCGCGGAAGCAGAACAGGCCCAGCATGATCGAGACGGCGCCGCTGATGAAGGCCATCACCCGCAGGCCCGTGGTCACATGGGTGCCGAACGCCGTGACCAGCTGGAAGACGCCGCTCACCAGCAGGTAGACGCCGAACAGGATCCCGGCCGCCCACAGCGAGGCGCCGGGCCAGGCGAGGACGAGCACGCCGAGGATCAGCGAGGCGACACCCGCGAGCAGCACCGCCTGCCAGGCGGCGTTCGCGAGCCGGCCGAGCGGTCCGTCGGCGCGCTGCGGCGGCTCGTCCCGACCGGTCTCACCGGTCGGCCGGTGCGGGGTCTGCGGGTCGTGCGGTGCTTGGGTCATGTCCGACTTTTCGCATCGCCCGCAGGCGCCCGCCAGCGGGCCGGGGCCGAACGAGTGACCGTCACGACACGGGACGAAGCAGCACAATGAACGCATGACTGCACATCAGCGGCCCCGCCCCTGCACGGTGCGCCGGGTCTACGATCCGCCCGCCCCGGCCGACGGCACACGCCTGCTCGTCGACCGGCTGTGGCCGCGCGGCATCTCCAAGGAACGGGCCGCCGTCGACGAGTGGCTCAAGGACATCGCGCCGTCGAAGGAGTTGCGCACCTGGTACCACGAGGACCGCGAGGGCCGTTACGACGCCTTCGCCGAGCGCTACCGCGCGGAGCTGGCCGAGTCGGCCCGCGCCGCCCAGGTCGACCACGTACGGGACCTGGCGCGGCGGGGCCCGGTGACGCTGGTGACGTCGGTGAAGGACGTCGAGCACAGCCATGTGCCGGTCCTGGTGCGCCACTTGGCGCAGGGCGACGGCGGCTGAGCGGGGTCAGGCCGCGAGGCAGACCGTGCCGCGCCCGACGCCGCGGTTGCCCGCCGCACCTCCCCGCACGACGGAGAGGGTGCTGCGCACCGGCGCCGCCCGCGTCAACTCGCCCTGGGCCAGCGTCAGTACGTCGACCAGGCCGAGCCCGAGCGCCCCGGCCGCGGCGGCGAGCATCTCCGACGAGGCCTCCTTGCGGCCTCGCTCCACCTCGGAGAGGTAGGGCATGGAGATCCCGGCGACGTCGGCCACGTCCTGCAACGTCCGGCCCTGCGCGCGGCGTTGGCGGCGCAGCACATCTCCGACGACGTGCCGCCACAGCGGCTCCTGCGCGACGCGACGGGCCGTGGGCCTCTCCTGGTTGCTCATCGGCCCAGCGTAGAGGCCGGGGCTTCGACGCGGCCCGGGGTTCACCCAGGGCGATATCCGCGCGCCCCGGGTCCTACTTGATGAGCGCGTTGGCGACGACGACGAACACGCCGAGCAGCGCGTCCCCGCATCCGATGCGCAGCGCCGACGGCCAGGTCCTGCCGCCCGCGCGGGCGGCGAGCAGACCCCAGGTGAACAGCAGCACCACATTGACCGTGAACGCGATGTACTCGACACCGTCCGACGCCCACCAGCCGAGGCCCGCGCCGAGCAGGAGCAGCGCCGTCGGCGCGGTCGCGACCAGCAGGGGCCACTCCTCGAAGAGCACGCGCAGCGCGGCGAGCACGCCGTGGTGGGTCTGGTCGCCGCGGCGGGCGATGAGGTGGGCGTAGCCGTGCGCGAGGGCGGAGGCGAGGGCCGTGATGAGCAGCCAGGCCGTGTCGTAGAGCCGGTCGGAGCGGGAGGACGCCCCGTAGCGGGTCAGTGCGGCGACCATCGAGCTGGCCAGGACGGCGCCGTAGACACCGCCGAACAGGACCTGCGGGCGCGCCGCGTAGTCGCCCACGGCGCGGCAGCCGGCCGCCACGCGGCGTCGTCTCACGCCTGGTCCCAGGAGTGGCGCAGCAGGACGACCCCGTTGCCGAAGGTGCGGGTCTCGACGAGGCGCAGGGTGCGCGGGTCGAAGCCGGAGACGGGGAAGGTCTGCCGTCCGGCGCCGACGAGGACGGGGTGCACATAGATGCGGGACTCGTCGACGAGGCCGTGCTCGATGAACGTGGCGGCGAGGTCGGCGCCACCGAGGCACAGGTCGCCGCCGGGCAGTTCCTTGAGCGCGCGGATCGCCTCCGGGGACACCTCGGGCATCACGGTGGTGTGCCAGGGGGCGGGCCCGGGTTCCAGCGTCCGGGAGAACACGATCTTCGGCATGTCCCGCCAGATGCCCGCAAACTCGGCCTCCACCGGTGTGGACTCGGGTTTCTCGTCGGCGGTGGGCCAGTAGGCGGCCATCAGCTCGTGGGTGACACGGCCGTCGAGGAAGCCACCCATCGTGCGGATCACGTCGTTCATGTGCTGGTGCAGTTCGTCGTCGACCAGGTGCCAGTCGATCTCGCGTCCTGGCCCCTCCATGTAGCCGTCCAGGGACACGGACATCATCAGGACGATCTTCCGCATGTCGGCCTCGTCTCTCGTCTCGGCTGCCGCTCGGGCGTCCGGGGAGCCCGCAGGCACCAGACTGCACGGGCCGCTGCCGGGCTGCCACGGAAGCGCCGCTGATCGCCGCCGTCCGCTACGAGGCCCGGGGGCGCTCCCAGTCGCACGGCGGGGACGGGCAGGCGTGGGCGTCGTGTTCCTTCAGGGCGACGCTGACGAGGCTCAGCAGAAGGTGGACGTCCGTGTCGCACTCCAGGAGCACGGTGATCCAGGAGGCGCCCGGCTGCACCCGGATCGCGCTGTTGTGGCGCAGCTGGGGCAGCAGCCGCTGCACCGCCTCCGACGTCAGGTAGAGGTCGGCGCTGTCGTCGGCGTGGAAGTGGACGAGTTCGTGGCCCGCCGAGGCGAAGGCGTGCCCAACAGAGCACCGGGGCGGGCCACTCACCAGGTTCGGCCATGTCCCGAGTTCGGTCATGGCGCGCTGGGCCGCGGTCATGCCTCCATCCTCGCGCACGCTTCACCCGGAGGACCACCCCCGTCAACCCCCGCTTGTCGGCGGGGAGTCGTCACAGCGGTCCCGAACCGAGCAGCTGTCCTCCGTCGACGACCAGGGTCTCCCCCGTGATCCAGCGGGCGCCGTCCCCGGCGAGGAACGCGACGGCCTCGCCGATGTCGTCCGGTTCACCGATGCGCCCGAGCGGCGTCGCCCCGGCCACCCGCTCCTCGTCCTCCCGCCACAGCGCCTCGGCGAGGCGGGTGCGCACGACGCCGGGCGCGATGGCGTTCACCCGTACCGACGGGGCGAGTTCCAGGGCGAGTTGCCTGGTGAGGTGGATGAGGGCCGCTTTGGACACGTGGTAGATGCCGACGTCCTTCGCGACCGACAGGCCGCCGATGGAGGCGGTGTTGACGACGGCGCCGCCGTGCTCCCCCATCCAGGCCCGCACCGCGAGGGACGTCCACAGGATCGGCGCCCACAGGTTGACGTCCATCGTCTTGGCGAAGCGGGCGTGGTCCTGGTCGATGACGGGGCCGTGGGCGGGGTTGGTCCCGGCGTTGTTGACGAGGATGTCCAGGCGTCCGTACGTCTCGACGGTGAAGTCGACGCAGGCGCGGGCGGCGTCCTCGTCGGTGGCGTGGGCGCCGAACCCCACCACGCCGTCGCCGAGTTGACGCGCGGCCTCCTTGGCGCGGTCCTCGTCGCGCGAGGTGACGACGACGCGGGCGCCCCGGTCACGAAGGGCGCCGGCGGCCGCGAGGCCGATGCCCCGCGACGCGCCGGTGACCACGGCGACCTTCCCCTCCAACGAGTTCTGCGCGGAGGTCACCGCTCGCCCCGCTCGGTCTCGCGGCGGCGCAGCTCGCGCCGGGCGATGGTGCGCTTGTGCACCTCGTCGGGGCCGTCGGCCAGACGCAGGGTGCGCAGATGCGCGTACATGCTCGCCAGCGGGAAGTCGTCGGAGACGCCGGCGCCGCCGTGCACCTGGATGGCGCGGTCGACGACCTTCAGCGCGACCTCGGGGGCGGCGACCTTGATGGCGGCGATCTCGGTGCGGGCCTGCTTGTTGCCGACGGTGTCCATCAGGTGGGCGGCCTTGAGCGTGAGCAGCCGCGCCATGTCGATCTCGATGCGGGCCTCGGCGATCCAGTCCTGGATGTTGGCGCGGTCGGCGACGGGGGCGCCGAAGGTGGTGCGGGACTGCGCGCGGTCGATCATCAGGTCAAGGGCGCGCTCGGCCATGCCGACGGCGCGCATGCAGTGGTGGATGCGGCCGGGGCCGAGCCGCGCCTGGCTGATCATGAAGCCGTCGCCCTCGCCCGCGAGCAGGGCGGTGACCGGGACGCGCACGTTCTCGAAGAGCACCTCGGCGTGGCCCTCGCGGTCCTGGTACCCGAAGACGGGCAGTCCCCGCAGGAGTGTGACGCCGGGGGTGTCGAGCGGCACGACCATCATCGACTGCTGGCGGAAGGCCGGCCCGTCCGGGTCGGTCTTCCCCATGACGATGAGGACCTTGCAGTTCGGGTGCAGGGCGTTGGACGTCCACCATTTGCGGCCGTTGAGGACGTAGTCGTCGCCGTCGCGCTCCATGCGCAGCTGGATGTTGCTCGCGTCCGAACTGGCCACCGCGGGCTCGGTCATGGCGAACGCGGAGGCGATCTCCCCGTCGAGCAGCGGCCTGAGCCACTTCTCCTTGTGCTCCTCGGTCCCGAAGAGGGTGAGTACTTCCATGTTGCCGGTGTCGGGCGCGTTGCAGTTGGTCGCCTCGGGCGCCAAGTGGGCGCTGCGGCCCATGATTTCGGCGAGCGGCGCGTATTCGAGGTTGGTCAGTCCCGGGCCCCACTCGGGGTGCGGGTGGAAGAGGTTCCACAGGCCGCGCTTCTTCGCCTCGGTCTTGAGCTCCTCGATGACCGGCGGGTGGAAGTGCGGATCGCCGGACTCGGCCATCTGCGCGGCGTACACCGCCTCGGCGGGGTAGATGTGCTCGTCCATGAAGGCGAGCAGCTTGGTCTGGTACTCCTTGGCCCTGTCGGACAGCTCGTACACGGTTCCTCCCACGGTGGTGTCGTACGGGTTCACAGGCCGGACGTCAGGAGTCGGGCCAGCTCCGCCTCGGTGGTGGCGGCGTCGCGGTGGACGACACCGGCGATGCCGAGCCGGGCCGCGGACGCGATGTTCTGCTCCAAGTCGTCGACCATGACGGTCCGTTCGGGTGCGACGCCGAGTCGTTCGCAGGCGATGGCGTAGGCGCGCCGCGAGGGCTTGCGCACGCCGATCTCGCCGGAGACGGTGACGGCGTCGAACAGGGCGGGCAGGTCGAAACCCGCGTAGCAGTCGTCGCCGAGCGAGTTCGACAGGAGGCCGACACGGTAGCCGTCGGCGCGGAGCTTCGCCACGAGGGCGAGCGCGGCGGGGTCGGGCCGCATGTGGGCCTGGAGACGCCCGAGCAGCCCTGGCCCGTCGGCGGCGACGCCGTGCGCCCGCAGCCGCGCCGCGAACCCGTCCTCGAACTCCCGCTGTCCGATGCGCCCCTCCTCGTGCGCCACGAGGAGGGAGCTGCTCTCCGCGTCCTTGGACAGCAGGCGCAGCAACTGCCCTGGCTCGGCGCCGAGTTCGCGGCCCAGTTCATCGAAGGCGTCGACCACGCTCGTGGTGAGCACGCCGCCGAAGTCGAAGAGGACGGCGCCGCGCGCGGCGGTCTCGGTCATGGCAGGAGCCTCCGGGGGTAGCGGTGCGGCACACCGTACTTGAATCCGGGTTCAGGTTCAATGGATGTGGGGCCCCTGCCGCGACGAGGTCCGGCACGGTAGATTCGAATCCAACGTCAGGTTCAAGAAGCTGGATTCATCGGCGGGAGTTCGCACATGACCGCACATCGTCCGATCGCCGCGTGGGAACAGGTCACGGCGCGGGACGTCGCGACCAACGGGATCACGCTGCGCGTCTTCGAGCACGGCCCGCAGGACACGGACAAGCCGCTGGTCGTGCTCTGCCACGGCTTCCCCGAGCTGGCCTTCTCGTGGCGGCACCAGATCCGCGCGCTGGCCGCCGCCGGCTACCGGGTCCTCGCGCCCGACATGCGCGGCTTCGGCGGGAGTTCACGGCCGGCGGACGTGGACGCGTACGACATGCCGACGGTCTGCGCGGATCTCGCGGGATTGCTCGACGACGCCGGCGCGGACGACGCGGTGTTCGTGGGGCACGACTGGGGTGCGTCGGTCGTGTGGCACATGGCGTGGCTCCACCCGGAGCGGGTGCGGGCCGTGGCGGGGATGAGCGTGCCGGTGACGCCCCGCTCCCCCGTGCCGCCACTGTCGACCCTGCGGCGGCGCCTGGGCGACGACTTCTACATCGTGTGGTTCCAGGAGCCCGGCGTCGCCGACCGGGAACTCGCCCGGAACGTGCGCAGGACGCTGGTCTCGCGCGAGGTCTGGACGGCACAGTGGGCGGCGCGCCCCGACGAGGACCTGAAACCGCCGCGTTGGCTCAGCGAGGACGAACTCGCCTATTACGTCGAGGCGTTCGAGGAGACCGGGTTCACCGGCGGCCTCAACTACTACCGGAACCTGGACCGCACCTGGGAGCGCACCGAGCACCTCCGGGGCCGGACCATCGACTGCCCGTCCCTGTTCGTCATCGGGTCGAAGGATCCGGTCGGCCGGTTCACGCCGACGGAGAAGCTGGGGCAGGTCCTCACCGATCTGCGCGGGCACCTCGTCCTCGACGGGGCGGGCCACTGGATCCAGCAGGAGCGGGCCGAGGAGGTCAACGACGCTCTGCTCGACTTCCTCGCGGGTGTCGGCTGATACGATCCGCAGCCCCGATGGGGCCCCGCTGAGGGTTCAAGCACTACGAAGGACGGACCGCGTTGGCTGCCCAGGCCCCGGCCGCTGACGGCGGCCAGAAGCAACCGATCACCCCCCGCAGCGCGCGCGGCCACCGGACGCGCGGCGCCCTGGTCGCCGCGGCCCGCGAGGTCTTCGAGCGCGACGGCTATCTCGACGCCCGGATCACGGACATCTCGAAGGCGGCGCATGTCGCGTCGGGCTCGTTCTACACGTACTTCAACAGCAAGGAAGAGATCTTCCAGGCGCTCGTCGAGCAGGTGCAGGAGGAGATGCTCCACCCGCACCTGCGCGAGCGCACCGGGATCACCGACCCGCGCGAGCTCATCGACGCGTCGAACCGCGAGTACCTGCGCTCGTACAAGAAGAACGCCCGGCTGATGGCGCTGTTCGAGCAAGTCGCCCAGGTCGACGAACAGTTCAAGCAATTGCGCATCGAGCGGGGCAACGCGTTCGCGCGCCGCAACGCCAAGCTGATCCGCTCCCTCCAGGAGAGCGGCCTCGCGGACCCGACCCTGGACCCGCTCGTGACGGCACACGCCCTGTCGGTGATGGTGAGCCGCATGGCGTACATGGTGTTCGTCCTCGGTCAGCGCATCCCGTTCGAGCGGCTCGTGACGACGCTCAACAGGATCTGGGAGAACGGGTTGCAGCTCACGGAGTCCTCAGAAGGTCAGAAGTGACGGAGTTCAGAAGTGACGGCGGAAGTCGTCGTCGTCCTCGACCACGTCGCTGAGCTCGAAGAGCACTTCGCCGGAGTCGGCCGAGGCAGCCGAGGAACCCGCGGCGCCCGCCGAATCCGCGCGCACGGACCGCACGGTGGCGCCCACCCACACCAGGTTGGGCGCCGTGCCCACGACCCGGCACGGCACGACGAAGCCCTCGGGAAAGCGGACCAGCGATTCGTTGCGGGCGACACCGGTGCCGCGGTGGACCACACGGGACTGGACCACGATGCCCGGCCCCTCGCTGTACTGCGTCTCCAGGTCGCTCGCCGCGCAGACCGGGCAGAGCAGCCGCCGGAACGACGCCGTCGCGCACCAGCGGCAGCGCTGATAGGCGAATCCCGCTTCGGCTTCCCTCGGCGCCATGACGCCGAACCCGCTCATGGCCATCTCCGTCATTGTCGGCCTCCCCGCGCTCGCCCGGTGTGCGTCGGGCTGCGGCCACGACGCCTCCGTCAGCGTATGGCACTCAGTGCCGCGACGTAAAGACACTCAGTACCCTCTTTTGGGCCCCGGAGCCCGATCAGTCGTCGCGCAGCGCCGATTCGACCTGCTGGATGACCCGCCACATCGGGGCACCCTTGGGCGCGACCATGACGACGACCTCCTCGTCGGGGCCGCCGGCGGCGGGCCGCTGGGCCGCGCCTCCCCACACCTGTCGTACGAGGGCCAGCGCGTCGTCGACGGCCACCTCCGCGTCGCCTTCGCCGCCCGAACGCAGCCAGGAGCGCAGGCCGTTGTTGTGCGCGGCCACCACGGAAGCGGCGACGACCTCCGCGCGCAGCGCGCCGTCCGGCTCGCTCGCCCAGCGGCGGCGGAGATAGCCGGCGAGGGTGCGTTCGTAGCGCCGCACGACCGACAACTCGTACGTGCGAAGGCCGGGCACCTCACGGGTCAACCGGTAGCGCTGGACGGAGAATTCGGGGTTCGCGGCGTACATGCGCAGGACGATCCGCGCCCCGTCGCAGACCACGTCGACGGCGTCGCGCTCGTCGCTCGCGGCGTCGAGGAACGCGGTCATGTCGGCCACGCAGCTCTCGTGATCGGGGAAGACCGCGTCCTCCTTGGAGGGGAAGTACCGGAAGAACGAGCGCCGCCCCACCCCGGCCCGGGCCACGATGTCGTCCACCGTCGTCCGCTCGAAGCCGCGCTCCAGATACAGCTGGAACGCCGCCTCGGCCAGCACCTCCCGCATGGGTGCCTTCTTCGGTGAACCGTTGACCTCACGCGCCTCGCTCATGCCGGGAACGTAACACCGCGCCACCCGTTTTGGCACTACGTACCTTTACAGAGGGAACTGAGTGCCATACGTTAACCCGCACAGGACTGAGTGAGGAGAGCCGGCGTGAGCTTGAGGATCGTTGTCACCGTGAAGTACGTGCCGGACGCGACGGGGGACCGGCATTTCGCCGATGACCTGACGGTGGACCGTGACGATGTGGACGGTCTGCTGTCGGAGCTGGACGAGTACGCGGTGGAGCAGGCGCTGCAGATCTCGGAGAACTCCGATGACGATGTGGAGATCACCGTGCTGACGGTGGGTCCGGAGGACGCGAAGGACGCGCTGCGCAAGGCGTTGTCGATGGGTGCGGACAAGGCGATTCACGTCGAGGACGACGATCTGCACGGCACGGACGCGATCGGTACGTCGCTGGTGCTGGCGAAGGCGATCGAGAAGGCCGGCTTCGATCTGGTGGTCTCGGGCATGGCGTCCACGGACGGCACGGCGGGCATTGTGCCGGCGCTGGTCGCCGAGCGTCTGGGTGTGCCGCAGGTGACGCTGCTCTCCGAGGTCGCGGTCGCGGATGGCAAGGTCACGGGCCGTCGGGACGGGGATGCCGCCTCGGAGCAGTTGGAGGCGGCGCTGCCGGCGGTGGTGTCGGTGACCGACCAGTCGGGTGAGGCGCGCTACCCGTCGTTCAAGGGGATCATGGCGGCGAAGAAGA